>CAJWOT010000133.1 GCA_913044215.1 uncultured Rhodospirillaceae bacterium
AGCTGAATCTTCATCAGCAGCACCTGGTAGATGTCCAGGCCGGTGATCTTGGCGATTTCCTGATAGGACAGGCTGGTTTCGCGGACCAGGGCCCAGGCATGTTTGCGGGGTTCCATGCGGGCGTTGCTGCGATTGCGACGCGGCGGTGGCGGCGGTTGCCGTTTCGTCTTGGCGTTGTCGAGACCGCGTTCTTCGGCTTCGCGCCGCGCCTGGTCGCGCCGCTGCTTTTCCAGATAGATCTGGTAATCGTTCATGTGAACAAAGGCGGCCAGATCCTGTGCGAATTTGTTGGCGTTCGCCTTCGCTTGCGCCGTCTGCGACGGCGAGACGCCGGTCGCCGCTTCTTCCAATGTCAGACTATGCCGCGATGCCAACCGCTCGGCAGCCGCCAGCGCATTCTCCCGCTCCCCAGGAAACGGGCTTTCCTTGGCCAGTTTGAGCAGGTTGTGAAAGCGGGCCTGCTCGTCCGGTGTCAGTTTCTCACTGATCGGAACTCTCCGACACTGCAAGAGGAATCAAGTGGCTATTATAGCAGCCGGTTCGGAAACTTGCCTATATCTATGGTGGTTATCCGGCGTTAGGAGGCCTGGCCGACGGTCGCCTGCAGCCGTTGCAGGGCGATACGGTTCGCGGCGGTGGCGGTGGAAACGTCCTCGGCCTCGCTCAGGGCAAAGATTTCCAGCAACGTGTCATGGACTTTCGACACCTGGACGAAGGCCCGCTCCTTGTCGTAGGCCGGACCCTCATGCGCGATATTGATGATCCCGCCCGCATTGATGGCGTAGTCGGGGGCATACAGGATGTTTGCCACGCGCAGCGCGTCCGCGTGCCGGGCTTCCGCCAGCTGGTTGTTGGCCGATCCGGCGACGATTGCGGCCTTTAGGCGGGGTATCGTCGCATCGTTGATGACAGCGCCCAGCGCGCAGGGTGCGAACACGTCGGTGTCCAGGTCGTAGACCTTGTCCGGGTCTACAGCGGTAGCGCCTATTTCCCCGATTGCCCTTTCGATTTGGGCGCGATTGATATCGGCGACGGACAGGATGGCGCCGTCTCGTGCCAGCAATTGGCACAGTTCGTACCCGACATGGCCGAGTCCTTGAACGGCGACCTTCAACCCCTTCAGGTCTTCCCGGCCGAGCCGGCTGCGGACCGCCGCCTTGATCCCGACATAGACGCCCCAGGCGGTTGCCGGCGAAGGGTCGCCGCTGCCGCCTTCGGCGATGCCGGACACATGCGCGGTTTCGCGGCGCACGATCTCCATATCGGCAGGGCTTGTGCCGACATCCTCGGCGATGACGTAGCGGCCGCCGAGCGACTCGACGAAACGGCCCATGGCGCGCCACAGACCCTCCGACTTGTCGGTCTTCGGGTCGCCGAATATGACCGACTTGCCCCGCCGAAGGGCAGGTTCGCGAGCGCCGATTTATAAGACATGCCGCGCGACAGCCGCAGCGTATTGGTCAGCCCCTCCAACTTATCGGCGTAGGGTCACATGCGGCACCCGCCGACAGCGGGACCGCGCGCTGTGTTGTGAATGGCGATGATCGCCTTCAGGCCGCTGGCCGCATCATTATGGAAGACAACATGCTCGTGAGCATCGAACGCGGGATGATCGAAGACCGTCATGGGAAACCTCGCTGTTCGTGTTTGTTTTCCTGAATTTACGGTATTTCCGAATAATTTCAGTAGCGTTAAAGCGAACGTGAAGAAAAAGACGCGAAATTTCCAATATTCGTGCAAATAATAATTTTCCGTCCGCCAAGTGGTGGTTCGCGACAAATTATTACGGTTTTCCCGCAGCCATTGCCGTCTTGTAGACTGCGCGTAGCAGTCAAAACGCGGGGAGGCAGGAATGAGCGACTATTTGGCCTATCGGGCGAAGATCGGTGTGCCGACGCCGTCGACCAATACGGTGGTGCAACCGGAATACGACACCATGCGGCCGCCCGGCGTGACCAATCATATCGGCCGGATGCATATTCCCGACATTCCGACCGTCGACAATGACAGTTTCGATGAGTCGATCCGCTTGATCGATGCCGGGCTCGACGGGGCGGTCGATCGCCTGATGACCTGCCACCCGGACTATTTGGTGCTGGGCATTTCGGCGCTCTCGGTCTGGGGCGGCACCCTGCAATCGGTCGAAGATCTGAAGAAACGTATGAAAGATCGCGCCGGCCGCGATATCGGCGTGTCGACCGCGGTCGACGGCGTGCGCGAAGCGCTGAAGCTGCACGGCGTCAAAAAGAAGATCTCGATCATGGAGCCCTATTTCCCGTCGATCGAACCGCGCATGGAAGGGGTGATGAACGAATTGGGCTATGAGATCGTAAAGTACCAGCATATGCGCGGCAGGAGCCCGGCGACCTACACCCATCTCACCGACCAGGACATGATCGAGGCCATCAAGTCGATCGACGTGCCGGAGTCGGAATGCCTGGTACAGTTCGGTGCGGCGCTCCCCATGTCGCGTATCGCCGACGAGGCGGAGCGCTGGCTCAACAAGCCGGTCATCAGCATCAATGTGGTGACCTATTGGCACGGATTGCGGGCGCTGGGGATCAACGATCAGTTCCGTGGTTTCACGCAGCTTTTCTCACGGTTTTAGGATTCTGGTTTGAGCGTCTCGCCGACACGCGCACGGATCATCGGCACGCGGCACATGGTGGCCGCCGGGCATTATCTCGCCGCCCAGGCGGCCTTCCAGATTCTCGAAGCGGGCGGCAATGCCGTGGATGCCGGCGTCTGCGGCGGGATCGCGCTGGGCGTGCTGCAGTCGGAATATGTCGGGTTCGGCGGTGTCGCGCCGATCATGATCCGGCCGGCGGGTACCGGGGAGGTTGTGACCATCAGCGGGCTGGGCTGGTGGCCGAAGGCGGCGTTGCCTGACCTTTTTCGGCGTGAGCATGACGGCCGAATTCCACCGGGTATCCTCCGGACTCTGGTGCCGGCGGCGCCGGATGCTTGGATCACCGCGCTGGAGCGCTGGGGCACGATGCGCTTCGGCGACGTGGCCTCTGCGGCGGTAGGCTTCGCGCGCGACGGTTTTCCCATGTCGGAACTGACCAGCCGGATCATCGCCGCTGCCGCCGACAGCTACCGGCGCTGGCCGAGCAACGCGGCGATCTATCTACCGAATGACGAGGCTCCCAAGGTCGGTGATCTGTTCGTTCAGGCCGACCTCGGCCGCACGATCCAATACATGATCGATGAGGAAGCGGCGGCCAGCGGCGACCGGGCGGCCGGCTTGCAGGCCGCGCGCGACGCATTCTATCGCGGCGAAATTGCGAAGACCTTGGCGGATTTCCACGCCTCGAATGGCGGTTGGCTGACGCTAGCGGATCTCGCCGCGTTTCGTGTCGGAATCGAAGAGCCGATCCGCGTCCGGTACGGCGATCTCGACGTCTATACCTGCGGTCCCTGGTGTCAGGGCCCGCTGCTGGCGCAAGCGTTGCGGCTGCTCGACGGGATCGACGTTAAAGGGCAGGTCCATAATTCCGCCGAATACATCCACGCGGTCGTCGAGGCGTTCAAGCTCGCCTATGCCGACCGGCACGCTTTTGTCGGCGATCCGCGCTTCGTCGATGTCCCGATCGAGGGGATGCTGGAGGAAGGCTATATCGCCGAACGCCGCCGTCTGGTCGATCCCGCCGCCGCATCGTCGGGCATGCCTGAGCCAGGCAGTCCGGCGGGCGGTGCCTGGCAAGGTGCGCAGCCGCTGCCGACCCCGCCGGCCGACGAAATCAGCCAGCTCGATACATCCTATATCTGTGTCATTGACTCGGACGGTACCGTGTTCTCCGCCACGCCGAGCGACGGATCGTCCGGCGGGCCGGTGGTCCCGGGGCTCGGCTTCGTGCCTTCGACCCGTGGTGCTCAATCCACGACGGATCCGGCGTCGCCCGCTGTCCTGGCACCGGGCAAGCGGCCCCGCCTGACGCCCAACCCGGCCATCGCCGCACGCGGCGGTGACTGGGTCATGCCCTTCGGTTCGCCCGGTAATGACGTGCAGCCGCAGGCGATGACGCAGGTTCTGCTCAATCTGACGCAGTTCGGCATGGACCCGCAGCGGGCGATCGACCAGCCGCGCTTCGCCACCTTCAGCTATCCGCGTTCTTCCGATCCGCATTCCTACAGCCCCGGCCTGTTGAACCTGGAGGGGCGTTATTCGGAGGCGACGGCGGAACGTCTGCGCGCATTGGGCCACGATGTGCAGCCGTGGCCGGATTGGGAATACAAGGCAGGCGCCGTCTGCGCCATCGTTCACGATCGGGAACGGGGTACCTTCGAAGGCGGCAGCGATCCGCGCCGTCCGACGGCGGTGGTCGGCCTGTAGCGCCGCCTGCCATCGGCCGTGCTAGGATAGGCCGCAGGCTGGAAGGGAGAGATTAGATGGACGACATGATTGGTTTTGGCGGCGACCGGGAGTCGATGCTACGGGCGGCGAAAACGGTGCGCGCGGAAGTTCGGGCCGGGCGCTGGAAGGACCGGACGACCGGCATGGCGCGCGGCATGGTGCAGGGCAATCTGGTCGTGTTGCCGAAGGAACATGCCGAGGACTTTCGCGTATTCTGCGAACGCAATCCCAAACCGTGCCCCTTGATCGGCATGACCGAACCGGGCGACCCCAGCGTGCCGGCGCTGGGCGACGATATCGATCTGCGCACGGACCTGTCTTGCTATCGCGTGTTCGAGAACGGCGTCGAGACGTCCGAGGAGCATGATATCTCGCATCTCTGGCAGGAAGATTCCGTCGGCTTCGTGCTCGGCTGCTCCTACTCCTTTGAGGAAGCGCTGATGCAGGATGGGCTGACCATGCGGCATATCGAGAACGGCACGAAGGTCTATGTCTACAAGACGAGCGTGGCGTGCGAACCTTCCGGTCCGTTCCAGGGACCGTTGATCGTGTCGATGCGGCCCTTCACGCCGCCGGACGCGATCCGCGCCATCGAGATCACGTCGCGCTTTCCGGACGTCCACGGCGCGCCGGTCCATTTCGGCGAGCCGTCGATGATCGGCATCGACGACATCAATGAGCTCTATTCCGGACCGGAACCTGACATTCGGGCGCATGAAGTGCCGGTATTCTGGGCCTGCGGGGTGACACCGCAAGCCGTGCTCGAAGAAGCCAAGCTGCCCTTCGCGATCACCCATAAGCCGGGCCATATGCTGGTCACCGACAAGCTGAACGCCGAGTTCTCGACCACCTGATGGCGCAGCGGCCGGTCATCGTCGACTGCGATCCGGGACAGGACGACGCCGTCGCCCTGCTGATGGCGCTGGCCTCGCCGGAAAGCCTGAAGGTGCTCGGTATTACCTGTGTCGCGGGCAACGTGCCGCTCGAGTTGACACAACGCAACGCGCGGCGGATTTGCGAGCTGGCGGGGCAGCCCGACCTGCCGGTGTTTGCCGGATGCCCGCGGCCGATGCTGCTGCCCCTGACAACCGCGGAAGCGGTCCATGGCAAGACTGGGCTGGACGGGTCTGGTCTGCCGGAGCCGACCATGGCGCTACAGGATCGGCACGCGGTCGATTTCATCATCGACACCTGTCTGTCAGCGGGCGATGGCGAGATCACGATCTGTACGCTCGGCCCCATGACCAACCTGGCCGTCGCTTTCGTCAAGGCGCCGCAAATCGCCGGCAAGATCAAAGAGATCGTCTTCATGGGCGGCGCTGCTCTGGGCCCCGGCAACCGGACGCCGGCGGCGGAGTTCAACATTGCGACCGACCCGCATGCGGCGCAGGTGGTGATGGAAGCCGGACCGCCGCTGGTCATGTTCGGCCTGGACGTGACCCATCGGGTGATCACCACGCCCGCGCGACTCGATGCGATCACGCGGATCGGCTCGCCGGTCTCGGAAGCGGTAACTGGCATGCTCACCTTCTACGACCGGAACGATCCGGATCGGTACGGCGAACGCGGCGGCCCCTTGCACGATCCCTGCGTGATCGCCTGGCTGCTGCAGCCGGATCTCTTCCGCGGCAAGCAGGTGCATTTATCCGTGGAAACGGGTTCGCCGCTTACCATGGGTCAGACGGTCGCCGATTGGTGGGGCGTGACCGGTAAGGGACCGAACGCGACCATCATGGACCGCGCCGACTCCGACGGCTTCTACTCGCTTGTGGTCGACCGCCTATCCCGCCTGTAACACCCGCTCGACAAAGTCCAGTCGGTCCTGCCCCCAGAAGGGCTCATCCTTGTAGATATAGGTCGGTGCGCCGAAGACGTGGCGTTCCATGCCTTCCTGCGTATAGGTGTCGTAGACCGCGCCGATCTCGTCGGACCGCGCGGCGTCCAGTAGGGCGGCACCGTCCATATCCTGCGCGTTGGCGATTCCGATCAGCGTGTCGCCGTCGGCGATGTTCTTCTCTTCGACCCAGATGCCGCGCAGGATCGCATTGGACAGGCGGCCGGTGTCGAGGCCCTGCGTGTCGGCGGCGATCACCATCCGGTCCGCGGTCGACCCGTCTGCGGGGAAAAAGGCGGGCTCGAGCGTGATCTCCACACCAAGATGGTCGCGCCAGCGTTTCAGTTCGAACATCCGGTAACGCTGCCGCTGCGGCGCGCGCTTCGGCAGCGGCAGCCCGCCCGACTGCGGGAATATCTGGCCCAGATCGCAGGGCCGGTAGTTGATCGTCGCCGCGGCGGCCTTGGCGATGTCGTGAAACCGCACTGACCCGAGATAGGTCCAGGGCGAAGAGTGCGTGTAGAAATAGTCGACTGTTTTGCTCATCGAAGTTCTTCCTTCCGGACTAATTTCTCGGTGACGCCATCCACCCCCTCCTCGATCCTCCCCCGCCCTCAAGGGGGAGGAGGTGGCTGTAGTAAGGTCAAGCTCTAGTCCCTTCCCCCTTGATGGGGGAGGCTAAATGGCCTCTGCGGGCCATTTAGGATGGGGGTGGACGGTGCCGTATTCTGAAATTTCGCAACAAGTCCCTAACTCAAGAACCGGTTCAGGACGTTCTCCAGGATTCTCGAGACATTGTTGTCGTAATTGTCGTGTGACAATGAACCGCAGAAGGTGATCGAGCCGGTGGAGAATACCGACCCGCCGCCGGGACAGTCGAAATAGAGCATGTCGGCCCGCGTCAGCTCGTCATGGGTGCCGCCGGGGATCGTCGTCACGTGGGTGAGCCATTCTTCCGGCACCAGCACGAAGTGGTTCGGTGGGTTCTCCGAGACGGCGAGGACGACCGCGTTCTCTGGCGTGCCCAGACTGCGGTCGGCGCGGTCCAGTTCGAACCCGGCTGCGCCGCCACCCGACAGGCCGAAATCGCCGATGATCTTGTCCGGCACGCCCTCGAAGATCCAGCTTGTCCGCGGGTCGTCGGCGCCCGGCGCACGTTTGTAATAGGTGCCCTCGAACAGACCCTGCGCGCTGAAGCCGACGCCGGCCAGCATCTGCGGTGGCCGGTTGTTGCGCCGCCAGATGCCGCCATACTGTCCGTCGAAGGCCTGGTAGTACTCGCCGGGCTCTGCTGCCCAGGCGCGGATACCGTCCTCGGCACGGCGGACTTCGATCAGGCCGTCCAGTTCGGGGTGGAGCGCGACGCGCCAATAGAACCCATTGCCGCCGAGATAGGCGAAATGGCCGCCGCTGTCCCGAAAGCCGGTGAGGGCGTCCAGGGTTTCCGCGGTGTGATATTCCGGATGGCTGCCGGTGACGACGGCCTTATAGGGTTTCAGGAGGTTGGCGCCCTCATGGTGCAGCTCCCAGTCGGTGACCACGTCATAGGCGATGCCCTTCTCCTCCAGCCAGTCGGTGAGATGGGTGTCGGCGGGCATGTGGCGCAGCCCCGAGCCGCGCTTGTCGGTGATCGGGAAATAGCCCGGCCGGACGTTGAACATCGGCCGGTGCCAGCTCGCATGGCAGATGCCGGACCCATCGGTGTGATGGTTGTAGGTGGACAGGCCGAACTCGCGATGCTCCATCGGGTTCCAGGGAAACGCGCCCCAGTCGGCGGCCCGCTGTTTCCAGTCATCGCCAAAATCGACCCGCGCCTGATTGCCGTAGATCGTGTACGTGAAGGTCGAAATCAGCACGCAGAGATCGGCGGTCTGGGTGCCCCTCGGCGGGCAGACGAAGAAGGGAATCGCTTCCCAATGATCGCCGCAGGTGAGGCGGGCGGCATAGGCGCCGCTGCGCAGCCCGTCCGGCACGGTGAAGCTAAAATCGGTCTCCCAGTTGCAGTCCGCGACGTCGTCCTCATGGAAGTGGATGGCGCCATAGGTCTCCGGCGCGTGGGTCCAGTTCCGCTCCTCGCCGGTCCAATTCGAGCCGGTCATCGCGCGGGCCGGCGCGTTGACCAGCGTTCCGTGCAACCCGTTCGCGCCGATATCGCTGATGCGGAAGGATGACATTTCCTTGGAGAAGTTCCAGGCGGCAACCGGGGTTGCGCCGGCCTGGGCGTCGGGCGACAGCGCCGCGTCATAAAGCGCGGGCGCCTCGATCTTGCCGTTGAAATGACCGCCGACCGGCGTGCCGCCAATGGCACCGATCAGCAGCGGGGCGTTACCTCCATGAGTGCCGTTTCCCGTTGCGCTGCCGGTTTGGCTGCCGGCGTCGTCCGCCAGTGTCGGCGGACCAAGCGGTTCCTGTCCGACGGCGATCGCACCAGTACTGGAATCGTAGGACGCCCAGATCCGGTACCAGGCGCGCTCCCGCAACGCTTTGCCGACGGATAGGGAAGCGGCATCGCCGACCCGCACCTCCGCACCGCGGGGGCCGATCGCGAGGGTGCCGCTGGCACCCGGCAGGCTGATGACGCCCTGATCGGCCTTGTCCGGTCGTGTCGGCCAGATCGTGGCGGCCAGCGTGAAACTGTCGACCGATCTACCGCCCAAATCGACCGTCGCGTAGGAACCCTGCACGGCCGCTTGCGGCCGGGCGGGATAGGACCCCGCGAAATCCGCGGCGATCTCTTCCTCCTTGATACCAGGTCCATCCGGGTTGGGGTCGCCGCAGATGACGCGGACGAGCCTAGCCTCGTATGGATCCGGGCCACTGCACGAGACTTTGAAGTTTATGGTCTCGCCCGGCCGCAGCGAGAGCCGGTCGGCGTAACCGATCAGTGGAATCATGGCGGTAGCTTTCCTGTGTGTTCGTGGTGCGTTGGTCCCATGTTGCGGCTTTTGACCGTGCGAGGGAAGAAGCTACTCGCAATTCGCGCGTGCTATGCTCTACTCTAATTTGTGAGTTCACCGGCAAAGGGGAGGGAGCGGCATGGCCGTATCATCCGAAGACTTCTACGATCGCGCGCGGGGTAGCCTCGCCGGCGGCGTGTCGCATCAGAGCCGCTACGTGGCGCCTTACCCGAAATATGTCGACCGGGCGCAGGGCTCCCGGAAATGGGAGGTCGACGGCAAGGAATATATCGACTACGCGATGGGCAGTGCTTCGTTGCTTTTGGGCCACGCGCATCCGGAAGTGGTCAAGGCGCTGACCGAGCAGGCATCGAAAGGCACCTTCTTCGCCGACAGCCATCCGCTGGAGGTCGATTGGGCGGAACTGATCCAGAGTCTCATCCCCTGCGCCGAGCGGGTGCGCTTCGTCGGCTCAGGCACCGAGGCGACGATGCTGGCGATCCGGATCGCCCGCGCGTATTCCGGTAAGGATAAGATCCTGCGCTTCGAAGGCCACTACCACGGCTGGCACGAATTCGTCGATCTGGGTATGGCGGCCCCCTACGATCAGCCCTCTTCGTTGGGCATCCTGCCGGGCACGATCGAGGCGACGGTTGTCGTGCCCCCGGACGCTGCCCGCGTCGCGGAGACGCTGCAGGCAGATAGCGAGATTGGTACGATCATCTGCGAGGT
The DNA here is from genome assembly GCA_913044215.1 of uncultured Rhodospirillaceae bacterium. GTDB lineage: Bacteria > Pseudomonadota > Alphaproteobacteria > UBA8366. Next base: position 9,821 of record CAJWOT010000133.1, read on the forward strand.
GTCCGGCGCGAACTATGGCAGCGTGCCGTTGCCTTACGGGTTCCTGGGCGCGCTGCGGCAGCTTGCCGATCAGCACAACGCCGTCCTGATTTTCGACGAGGTGATCACCGGTTTCCGCTGGAGCCCGGGCGGGCTGCAGGCGCGGGACCAGATCATTCCCGATCTGACCTCGATGGCCAAGATCGTCACCGGCGGTCTGCCGGGCGGCGCGGTCGGCGGCAAGGAGGAAATCATGCGTCTCCTGGACCCGACGCACGAATACAGGGGCCGCAAGCCCGGCGTCGTTCATAAGGGAACCTTCAACGGCAGCCCGCTGATTTCGGCCAGCGGCGTCGCGGCGCTGACGCAGGTGAAAACGGGCGAGCCGAACCGTCTGGCCGATGCGGCGGCGGAACGGCTACGCAGCGGCATGCGTCAGATCATCGAGCAGCATCAGGTGGCCGGTGCCGTCTATGGCGAAGCCTCGACCTTCCATGTCTATTTCGGCGACGGGATCGTCGATGGTTCGGTGACGGAGCTGGGGGCGGAACAGATCCGTGGCGTCTCGCCGGAGATCATCTTCGCGCTGCGCAACGGGCTGCGCGAACGGGGCGTCGATTTGATGTCGCATATGAGCGGCGTGACCTCGATGGCGCACACCGACGAGGATGTCGACCAAACTCTGGAAGCGTTCGAGGATACCTTGCGGGGGATGATTTCCGACCAGCTGGTCGGCCGCGCCTGACCGTGGTCTAGCCGTTCGCCTCGTCAATCGGGACGGGGCGAATCGGCACCGTCGCAAGCTGATCGCGGTCAGGATGCCGCAGCAATCGAAGTCGAGATCGTCGGCGTCGTCGATATCCTCGTCGTGAAAATCGACTGGGTGTGGTTTGGTCGAGGGCGTGAGCGCTTCGAGATCGATGGGCGCCGGATTGTCGCCCGTCCAGATGCTGCCGCCACGCGTGATCTGATCGACATGCAACTCGCACGGATAGTCGACGACGCTGACATGCTGATTGTGCTGGCCGAACCCGATATGGACGCCGGGCCGGCGTTCGTTGATGTGGGAGTTCTGCGGCACCGCGTTCTCGACGCCGAAATTCGTGCCGAATCCCAATTCGCCCACATTGGTGCCATTGGGCTGTGAGAAACAGTGATCGAGGATGCGCGACAGTTCCACATCTTCGCATTCGAAACGCGTGGCCTTGCTGTCCGCGATATGGGCGGTTACCGGATGATCGTGCAGCCGCACGTCGACATCGGTAATCGCGTTCATATTGAGGGCGAAATCCGCAACCAGGACTCCGTCGGTTTTCGACGGGTAGGTCGCGACTTCGCCCGCGGGCAACATGACGAAGGTGCCGGCGCGGGGGATGCCTCGATTGCTGACCCAGCGGTAGGTGTCAGAATCCAAGGTAGCGTCCAGTAACGTGCCGCCGGGCGCTTCGATGTGCAGCGTGTCGACGGGCATGCAGCGGTCGAGAAGGGTCGTATTGCGGGCGGACAGCTCATCCAGAACCGGCAGAATCGCCTGCGAGAACAGGTCCGGACCCGCGCTGATCACCCGAACGACGAGATAGCGCGCCGGGTCGTAACTCGACAGCATGCCGCGCAGCTGATTGTTGTGCGACATGGTCTCGCGCTCGAAGGTCAGTACGACAAGCCGGCCCGGCAATTCGTCGGGCGCAGGCAACGCCGCTGCGAACCGTGCCGCGAACCCGTCGTCGCGCAGCGGCGCCATCCAGACTTTCTTGACGGGGGTCTTATGTTCTTCCAGCGCGATCGACACCCAAGCGGCCGGCTCGCGGCTGTCCGGCGCGTAGGCGATTATCGCCGTGTCATCTGGCCGGATGCCGTCGATATAGTTGTCTCAAAGAGAGGCCACACCGCTCCAAACTTTGTCGGTGAGCACTGTGGCCTCGCAATTTTATCGGCTGGGAGGTTTTTATGTGGGGGAACTAAGCGTTCGCGACCGTTTTGTAGGTCGCCTTGGTTTTATAGGTCGCTTCCGTCTTATAGGTCGCGGCGGTCGCGTAAGTCGCGGTCGTCTTGTATGTCGATGCGGTCTTGTAGGTCG
>CAJWOT010000134.1 GCA_913044215.1 uncultured Rhodospirillaceae bacterium
TCGAGGACCTTGCATTCCGCGCATACAAACAGGCGGGCAACGCCGAGCTCGCCGCGAGGGATGCCGTGGCACTTGCGCGCGATGCGTTCAAGATCGAAACCTCAGGCAAGCCAGATGCCGAAGATCCTGAAAGCGTCACCCTCACATAAGGACCAGAGACGACGGTAGGCATCGACGAAAACGAAACTAGCCTGGAAGTTACCGCAGCGGGCTTTTTCTTATGCGTGCCGGTATTCGTCGGCTTGCACTTTTCTTTATCTGCCCCGCTCTCCCCAAGGCGCCGTCTTGCCGCGTTCGGGGCGATGTTGACGTCCTGTTGCGGGTCTTCGCGTGGCTCGGGGTCTGCATGACAGGACTTCAGTAGGAGATGTACAGTGCCCCCCATTATCTGATGGCCGCTCTCGCAGCGGCCGTTTTCGTGTCTGAGGTACGGGCTCAAGCTAATTGTGGCGACCGCACGGCGATCGTCGCTCGTCTGTTTGAGAGCTACGGCGAGGTGAAGACCGCCGAAGGCGTGCTGGCGGGTGGCTCGGCTATTGTCGAAATCTTTTCCAACCAGTTGCCGGGCGAGAAGGGCCGTAGCTTCACCGCGATTGTCACCTATCCCGATGGCCGCACCTGCATCGTTGCCGCGGGCGATCGCTGGCGCTATGTCAGCGACAGGCGACCGGGGATATGAGTAAGCCCGAGGCGGGTCGTCAACAGCGCGCGCGACGTGAACTTTTCGTGTGCGTAGATTGCATTCGATGCGTTAATTTCGCGCCGAGCTGAGGAACAGGAACCGAATTGCGCTTTGTTTGGCAGTTACGTCGCCAAAATCACAAGGTTAATCTGCCGTTGGCTTGAAACGCGACTCACGCATGGCCGTGATCGCCAGACAACAGTGATACATCGATGCCGATCTTCGCAATCGCGCGTTCCCAACGGCTGTCGATATCCGCGTCGAACATCAGCCCGTCATCCGCCGGTACGTTGAGCCAGGCATTCTGCTGGATTTCGTCGTCGAGCTGGCCCGGGCCCCACCCCGCATAGCCGAGCGCCAGGATCGCGCGGCTGGGTCCGCGGTCGCCGGCGATATCGCGCAGAACCTCGACCGTCGCCGTCAGCCCGACCTTTTGGTCGACCACAATGGTACCGTCCTGTTCGTATTCCAAAGTGTGCAGCACGAAGCCGCGGCCGGTTTCCACCGGGCCGCCATACTGCACGGCGATGTCGGCGGCGGGTTCGTCGACATCAAGCTCAAGCTGCGACAGGAGATCGCGGAAGCTCAGGCTTTCCAGCGCCCGGTTGACGATCAGCCCCATGGCGCCGTCGGCATTGTGGATGCACATATAGATGACCGACTTCTCGAAGCGCGGGTCTTGCATGGCCGGCATGGCGACGAGCAACTGGCCGGTTAAATAGCCGGAAGTGCTGTCCGATTGATCCATCGCGGTGCCCAAATCTGTTCTGGCGCCAAGCCTGGAGTGTAGCGCGAACCGATTGGCAAAGGAACCGAGTCGATTGTGTTGGCGGCCTGGATTTCGCACCCCGGGCCGCAGTTTCCAGTGCGCACGGAAAAGTGACCCGGATTAACCGTTTGACTACACTATATAACTCGGAATATGGCGGCATGTTGAACCCGGTACCTGAAAAGGGATTAGGTCTTTGTTCGGTTTGAAACGCTTTTTCACCGTTTTGGTGACCCTGCTGGTAGCCCTCGCGCCGCAGGCGGCATCGGCGACGGCAAGCGATTGGGACGAAAACGAGCACGTCAAGGTGCGGATCGTCTCGGCGGTCGACGGGGTCGGCGACCGGGACTCGATTCCACTGGGCCTTCACTTTCAGCTCAAGCCGGGCTGGAAGATTTATTGGCGCTCGCCAGGCGATGCCGGATTCCCGCCGGATCCGATCTGGGACGGTTCGGAAAATCTGAAAGACACGAAGATTTCTTGGCCGGCACCGACGCGGTTCTCCATCCTGGGGCTGGAAACGCTGGGCTATAAGAACGAGGTGGTGCTGCCCTTCGCAGCCGAAGTCGCGCAGCCGGGTCAGCCGCTGCGGCTCAATTCGAATATCCGTTATCTTGCCTGTGAGGAAATCTGTATTCCCTATCAGGCGAAGGTCGCGCTTGACGTGCCAGCCGGCCCGGCGCAGCCCGGCGCGTTCGCGCATCTTATCGACAGCTACGCCGCACGTGTGCCTGGCGCCGGTGACCGGCATGGCCTTTCGGTAGTCAAGACGGTGTTGCTGCAGGGCGGCGAAGACCCGCAGGTCCAGATCGAGGCGCACAGCCAACAACCTTTCGATAGCCCCGACGTGTTCATCGAAGGGCCGGATGAGGTCATCTTTGGCAAACCGCAGGTCAAGTTGTCCGGAGACGGCATGCGCGCCGTGCTGGCGGTAAGGGGGATTGGCCTGAAGCCCGCCGAACTAAACGGTGCCAATCTGGTTCTGACCCTGGTCGACAAGGACCGCGCCATGGAAACCGCGCTGCCCCTGCGGTTTGGTGATCCGATCGCGGCACCGGTGAGCGGCGCTACGGATACGCCGCTGTGGCAAATTCTGCTCTACGCCATACTGGGCGGTCTGATCCTCAATCTGATGCCCTGCGTGTTGCCTGTTCTGTCAATCAAGCTGCTCTCGGTCGTCAGCTATGGGGGCCGGGAGGCTGCCAGCGTGCGGTTCGGATTCCTGGCGACGGCGGCGGGGATCGTCACATCGATGCTGGTGATCGCGGCGGCGCTGTTGGGCGTCAAAGCGGCGGGCATGTCGGTCGGCTGGGGCATCCAGTTCCAACAGCCGGTGTTCCTGGCCTTCATGGCGCTGATCGTCGCCCTGTTCGCGTACAACCTGTTCGGCTTGTTCGAGATCCATTTGCCGCAGCGCCTGTCCGATATGAGCCTGCGCGCCAGCGATCAGCCGTCGGCCGCCGGGCATTTCATGACTGGCGCTTTCGCGACGCTGCTGGCGACGCCTTGTTCCGCGCCGTTCGTAGGTACCGCGGTCGGGTTCGCGTTGAGCCGCGACACCGCCGAGATCCTTTCGGTCTTCGCAGCCCTTGGTGTCGGTCTTGCCCTGCCCTACCTTGCCGTGGCTGCCTTTCCCAGGCTCGCGACGGCTCTGCCACGGCCCGGCACATGGATGGTCGTCTTGCGCCAGGTCATGGGCGTGGCGTTGGCCGCCACGGCGATCTGGTTACTCACCGTGATCGCGGTGCAAATCGGGACCGAAGGCGCGCTTATCCTCACCGCGATGCTGGTGCTGATGGGGGTCGTGCTGTTGATCCGGCGGCTCCCGGGGTCGCGCCTGGGGCGGCATGCGGGCAAGGCGGTCTTCGCCCTGTCCATCGCCGCTCTGGCCCTGCCCGTGGTCCATATGCCGTCTGGCAACGCGGTTGCGGTTGCCGAAAGCGGCCGCTGGGAGAGTTTCGACCAGGCGGAAATTGCCCGCCTTGTCGCCTCCGGGAAGACGGTGTTCGTCGACGTCACAGCCGATTGGTGCATCACCTGCCAGGTGAACAAGAAAGTGGTGCTGGACACCCAGCCGGTGGCCAGTTGGCTCGACAGCCAAAACGTCGTCGCTATGCGGGCCGATTGGACCCGGCCGAACCAGGAGATCGCGAATTACCTGGCGAGCTTTGGCCGATATGGGATTCCTTTTAACGCGGTCTACGGGCCCGACGCACCGCAGGGAATCGCCCTGCCGGAGCTCTTGACCAGCGATATCGTGGTGCAGGCGGCGGTCAAATCGGACAGCAAGAGCCAGATCGCCGCCCGATAGGGCACGTTGCGCCGTTTCCTTGTAACCCGGTGCAATTTTGCACTGGACAGCGCGGCGCTGCGGCTTAGTTTTTTGGCCAGTTCAAAATCAGAATATTCGAGGGAGTAGACAACATGCCATTGCAAGTTGGAGATAAGGTTCCGTCGGTCACGCTGTATGAGATGGGTAACGACGGGCCGGCCGCCGTGAACACGGATGAGTTTTTCGCCGGGCGGAAGGTCGTGCTGTTCGCCCTGCCCGGGGCGTTTACGCCGACCTGTTCGGCGCAACACGTGCCGGGTTTCGTCAACAATGCGGACGAAATCAAGGCAAAGGGTGTTGATGCGATCGCCTGCCTGGCGACGAACGACGCCTTCGTGATGGGTGCCTGGGGCAAGGATCAGGGCGCCGGCGACAAGGTTCAGATGCTGGCCGACGGCAGCGGCGACTTCACTCGCGCGGCCGGCTTCGAGTTCGATCTGAGTGAGCGCGGTCTGGGCGTCCGGTCCAAGCGTTACGCGATGGTTGTCGAGGATGGCAAGATCACGACGCTGAACATGGAAGATGGCGGCGGCTTGACGATTTCCAGCGCCGAGTCGATCCTGGAAGCGCTGTAATCCGGAAGCGCTCTAGGACGTTTCTATTCGGACGCGCCGCCGCCCGGTATGCCTCCACGGGCCAGGGCGTCGGCGCGTTCGTTTTCCGGATGGCCCGCATGGCCCTTGACCCAGCGCCATTCGACCTCATGGGGGGCCATAGCTTCCTCCAGGCGCTGCCATAGATCCACATTCTTCACCGGTTTCTTCGACGCGGTCTTCCAGCCGCGCTTTTTCCAGGCGTGGATCCATTTCGTGATGCCGTCGCGCAGATAGGTGCTGTCGGTGTGGATGACGGCGCGGACCGGCCGTTTCATCGCTTCCAGTGCGTGAATCGCGGCAAGCATTTCCATGCGGTTGTTGGTCGTTTCCGCCTCACCGCCCTGCAGTTCCTTCTCGACGCCCTGATAGCGAAGCACCGCGCCCCAGCCGCCCGGGCCGGGGTTTCCGCTGCACGCGCCGTCCGTGTAAATCTCGACCGCTTCGCCCAACGTCATCAACCCAGCCCGTATTCGCCGGGGCCTTGAACCTGCTGGTGAAATTGCAGGATGGCGAGATACTCCAACGGGTCCTTCGGCTTGACCAGGGCTCCTTCAGGGTGGTTCAGCCAGTCATATAGCCGGGTCAGCAGGAAGCGGATGGCGCTGCCACGCGCCAGCAAGGGCAGTGCTTGTAGCTCGGCATCGGAGAAATCGCGTACCTTGCGATAGTTGGACAGCATGAGCTGCGCCTTCGTGACGTTGAAACTGCCATCGCGTTCGAAACACCAGGCGTTGAGGCAGATGCCCAGATCGTAGGCGAAGAAGTCGTTGCAGGCGAAATAGAAGTCGATCATCCCGGACAGCTTGTCGCCCAGAAAGAAGACGTTGTCCGGAAACAGGTCCGCGTGGCAAACACCGGACGGCAGGCCGGTCGGCCAGTTCGCCTCAAGAAAATCGATCTCGGGCCCGACGATTCCCGGTAAACTTTTCGACACCTCATGCGCACGGTTGGCACAGGATTCATAGAGCGGCCGCCAATCGGTCACGGACAAATCGTTCTTGCGCTGCATGTCGAAGGACGCGCCGGCCACATGCAGTTCGGCCAGCGCGGTGCCGAGACCGGCGCAATGGTGCGGCAGGATGCGGCGCGGCCACATACCTTCCAGGAAGGTGATGATCGCCGCCGGCCGCCCGCATAACTTGCGCAGCGCCGCGCCGTCGCGGCCGTGTAGCGGGGTCGGGCAGTCGATTCCCTGCGCTGCAAGATGCTCCATGAAGCCGATGAAGTAGGGCAGGTCGCTTTCGCGCACCCGCTTTTCGTAGAGCGTCAGGATGTAGGCGCCGGTGGTTGTCTGCAGCAGGTAGTTGGAGTTCTCGACCCCTTCGGCAATTCCCTTGAAGGAGACCACGTCGCCGATGTCGTACGCGCCGACGAAGTCGATGAGTTCCTCGTCGCTGACCTCGGTGTAGACCGCCATGTTCATTGCCCAGAGTTGCTGGATTATGTCCGGGCGCCTGTCGCGCGCCCTTGACGCTTGGTGGCGAGGCGACCATAAATCCTGTTGAGTGAGACATGCCGCCGATGCCCGTGCCTCGATCGACTGGCGGCGTTCCGAGGCGAAATTAGTACATCCAGGAAAAGGAAGAAAGCAGCCATGACGGAACCGGTAATCGCGCAGAAGGCCCCGTACGAAGAAGCCGTTACCGAAGGCGAGAGCTACTGGTGGTGCGCCTGCGGGCAGAGCAAGTCGCAACCCTATTGCGACGGCAGCCATAAGGGCACGGGTATTTCCCCAGTGGAATACACCGCGAAGCGGACCAAAAATGTCTATTTCTGCGGCTGCAAACGCTCCGCCAATCAGCCGCTTTGCGATGGGGCGCACTCGGATCTCTGATATCGCGCATGCCGTGAAGCGGATTCGCAGACAGGCCGTCTGGCTACTCGCCGCGACGCTGGTGCTTTCGGCTTGCGCTAAGGATGCCGAGGAGCAGCTCGCTTGCCCGGGCGTCGAGGTGTTGCAGGATCTTGGTGAACTCGTGCGGTTCAGGCCCGGTCCCGGTCGCGACGCGACGGATGTCCTCATCGAGGCGTGGGTCGACGGTGTCGGCGGTGAGTGTTCTCTCGACGGCAACGAGCTGCGGATAGATCTCAACGTGCGCATCGGCGCGCGGCGCGGCCCGGCCACAAAGACGGATAAGGCCAAGATCGGCTACTTCGTGGCGATCACGGATTTGGACCGCAACGTCCTCTCACGGCAGCCTTTCGAAACTGTCACCCCATTTTCCAACCGCAAGACGATCCTCTTCGAGGATATTCTAGACCTTCAGATTCCCTTGCGGCCCGGCTTGCAGACCGACGGATTTTCGATCTATGTCGGGCTCGACCTGTCTGAGCAGGAGCTGGCGCACAACCGGCGCAAGCGAAAGTAACGTTTGCGTCAGCCGGTTGACATTCGCTGTAAGCACGTTAGCCTTTGGCGAACGCACCGTTGAACCCTGTGGGAGAGGTGGGTGCCCGATGGGCACCTGCGCCGAAGGAGCAACCGCCCCGGAATCTCTCAGGCAAAAGGACCGCAGGGCGAGGGCACTCTGGAAAGCAGGCACCGGTTCGCTGATGCCTCACCGAAGGTGAAAGCTGGACTGTCCAGTCCGGTCAACCTCTCAGGTTCGAAGACAGAGCGGGGCAGCAGCTTCACGTGAGTGAGGCCGCTGCCATCAATCCGCGTTGTTGGAGGGCCGGCTATGAGTGGAACGGACGGGGTGCCGCTGAAACGGACAGCGTTGTACGACGCCCATATCGGCTGTGGGGCGAAGATGGTCCCGTTTGCCGGATACGAAATGCCGGTACAATTCCCCGACGGCGTGATGAAGGAGCATTTGCACACACGCGCCGCCGCGGGCCTTTTCGACGTTTCCCATATGGGACAGCTTTACCTGCACGGCACCGGCGCGGCTGCGGCTCTCGAAAAGCTGGTTCCGGGTGAAATTCAGGCGCTTGCGCCGGGTCGTATGCGGTATACGCAATTCACGACCGAGACTGGCGGCATCCTCGACGATCTGATGGTAACGAAGGGAGACGACAAGCTTTTCGTCGTCGTCAATGCGGCCTGCAAGGCGGGTGATATCGAACTTCTTCGTGCCGGTTTGCCGGCCGATATCGACATCGAGCTGCTCGACGACCGGGCCTTGATCGCGCTGCAGGGACCGTCTGCGGCGGCGGTGTTGTCCCGTTTTGTGTCGGGTGTCGACACGCAACCCTTCATGTCCTCCGCCGCGGCCGAATTCAACGGCGTTTCCTGCATTGTCAGCCGCTGCGGTTATACCGGCGAAGATGGATTCGAAATCTCCGTCGCCGCGGATGCCGCGGAGTCGATAGCCGAGATGCTCCTTGCCGAGGCGGAGGTCGGGCCGATCGGGCTGGGTGCCCGTGATTCCCTGCGGCTCGAGGCCGGCTTGTGCCTCTACGGCCACGATATCGACGAGACGACGACGCCGATCGAGGCCGACCTGCAATGGTCGATCGGCAAACGCCGGCGGACCGAGGGCGGATTCCCTGGGGACGCCGTGATCTGCGAACAGCTTGCCAGCGGCGCACCGCGAAAACGCGTGGGTGTTAAGCCGGAGGGCCGCGCGCCGGCCCGGGAAGGTACGCGTATCACGGATATGGAAGGTAATGCGATCGGCACGGTAACCAGCGGTGGGTTCGGTCCCACCGTGCAGGGGCCGGTTTCGATGGGATATTTGGCGCAAGAGCATGCAGCGGTGGGGACGCCGGTCCTGCTGGAGGTGCGCAACAAGGCGCTGCCCGCGACGGTGAGCGGGCTGCCCTTTACAACGCAAAATTATTACAGGGGCTGAAAGGAGAGGTGGCATGAGCGAGACCAGGTTTACGGAAGACCATGAATGGGTGCGGATCGAGGGCGATGTCGCGACGGTTGGCATCACGGAATACGCCCAGGAACAGCTCGGCGACATCGTGTTCGTCGATTTGCCCGAGGCGGGTGCGGAGATGGCGCAGGGCGACGAGGCGGCGGTGATCGAGTCCGTCAAAGCGGCCAGCGACATCTATGCGCCGATTACGGGCGAGGTTGGTGAGGTCAATGATTCGCTCGACGCCGAACCTGCGATCGTCAACCAGGATGCACAGGGCGAGGGGTGGCTCTTCACGATGTCTATTTCGGACACCGGAGAGCTCGACAATCTCATGGATGCGGATGCCTACAAGGCCTTCGTTGCAAAACTCTAGAGACCAGCCAGACCGGGAGAAGCCGATGTCGGACGGACACAGCACGCTGTCTCAACTCGAGCAGACCGAGGATTTCGTGACGCGGCATATCGGGCCGCGGGATACCGATATCGACACGATGTTGGAGACGGTCGGCGTGGAATCGCTGGACCGGCTGATCGAACAGGCGGTGCCCGCGGGATTGCGCGCCGACACGCCGCTCGATCTGCCGCCGGGACGGCGCGAGGAAGACGTTCTGCGTGCGCTGCGCTCTATGGCCGACAAGAACACCGTACAGCGCTCGATGATCGGCATGGGCTACTACGATTGCTTCACCCCGGGCGTCATCTTGCGCAAAGTCCTGGAGAACCCGGGCTGGTACACCGCCTACACTCCCTATCAGCCCGAAATTTCACAAGGCCGTCTTGAAGCGCTGCTCAACTTCCAGACCATGGTTATGGACCTCACCGGTATGGAGATGGCGAATGCCTCGCTGCTCGACGAGGCGACGGCGGCGGCCGAGGCGATGACCCTGTGTCGCCGGGTGGGCAAGAAGAAGAGCGATACCTTCTTCGTCTCCGACGCATGCCATCCGCAGACAATCGATGTAATGCGTACCCGGGCGGCGCCGCTTGGCATCGATCTCGTCGTCGGCGATGTGCACAAAGATCTCGCCGACGCCGAGCCCTACGGAATACTGCTGCAATATCCGGCCAGCGACGGGCGGGTCGAGGACTATTCAGCGATCGTTGAGTCCGCGCACGAGGCGGGCGCGCTGGTCACCGTGGCGACCGACCTGCTGGCACTTACTCTACTGATACCGCCGGGCGAGTGGGGCGCGGATATCGTGGTAGGCAATTCGCAGCGTTTCGGCGTGCCGATGGGGTGTGGCGGTCCGCATGCGGCGTTCATGGCGGCGCGGGAAGCCTACCGCCGTTCCGTTCCGGGTCGTCTGGTCGGCGTTTCGGTCGATCAGGCGGGTCGCCCGGCACTGCGGCTGGCGCTGCAGACCCGCGAACAGCATATCCGCCGGGAAAAGGCGACCAGCAATATCTGTACGGCGCAGGTGCTTCTGGCGGTGATCTCAGGTTTCTACGCGGTTTATCACGGACCGGACCGTCTGACGACGATTGCCAAAAGGGTCAATCTGTTGACTGGCCTTGCGGCGCAAGGGCTGCGCGATTTGGGGATCGAAGTCGAGAGTGACAGCTGGTTCGACACTTTGCGGATCGGGGTTCCCGGCGGCGCGGCAGACCTGATCGCGAAGGCCTGCGACGCTGGCTACAATTTCCGCCTGATCAATGGAGATACGGTCGGACTGTCGTTTGACGAGACCTCAACCGCGGAGGACCTGACCGCCGTGCTGCGTATCTTCGGCGGCGACGGTGCGTTCGACGCCGCCGCCGAGGGGATTCCCGAAGCACTGCGGCGGACAACTGACTTCCTGACGCATCCGGTCTTCAACAGCTACCATTCCGAGACCGAGATGCTGCGCTACATCAAACGCCTGCAGGATAAGGATATCGCGCTCGACCGGTCGATGATTCCGCTCGGGTCCTGCACCATGAAGCTGAATGCCACGACGGAAATGGCGGCTGTCACCTGGCCGGAGTTCGGCCAGATCCATCCCTTCGCACCGCACGACCAGATGGCAGGCTATGAGGAACTGATTTCAGACCTGGAGCGCATGCTGTGCAAGGCGACCGGGTTCGATGCGGTCTCGTTCCAGCCCAATGCGGGCTCGCAAGGCGAATATGCCGGCCTGTTGGTGATCCGCGCCTATCACGAGAGCCGCGGCGAAGGTGACCGCAATGTGTGCCTGATCCCCAGTTCGGCGCACGGGACGAATCCGGCGAGCGCCGTCATGGCTGGCATGAAGGTCGTCGTCGTCAAATGCGACGATCAAGGCAACATCGATGTCGGCGATCTGAAGGCGAAGGCATCGGAGAATGCGGACGCGCTGGCTGCGCTGATGGTCACCTATCCGTCGACCCACGGGGTTTTCGAGGAAACGATCCGGGAGATTTGCGCGGTCGTGCATGATAATGGCGGGCAGGTCTATCTCGACGGTGCCAATCTGAATGCGATGCTGGGCGTGTGCTATCCGGCCGATTTCGGGGCCGATGTCAGCCATATGAATTTGCACAAGACGTTCTGCATTCCCCACGGCGGCGGCGGACCCGGGATGGGGCCGATCGGCGTGCGGGCGCATCTGGCGCCGTTTCTGCCAACCCACCATACAAGCCGCGGCGATGACGAAGGCGCGGTCGGCGCTATCTCCGCTGCGCGCTGGGGCAGCCCCAGCATCCTGACTATTTCCTGGGCCTATATTGCGCTGATGGGCGGTACGGGTCTGCGCCACGCAACGGATCTTGCGATCTTGAATGCCAACTACATCGCTCGACGGCTCGATCCGTATTTCCCGGTCCTCTATACCGGGCCGAACGGTCTCGTCGCGCACGAATGCATTGTCGATCTGCGGCAGATGGAAGGCGGCATCAGTATCGACGATGTCGCCAAGCGGTTGGTCGATTTCGGCATTCACGCGCCGACAATGTCGTTTCCGGTTGCCGATACTCTGATGATCGAGCCGACGGAAAGTGAATCGAAAGAGGAGATCGATCGGTTCTGTGACGCGATGATCGCCATCCATGGCGAGATGCGCCGGGTCGGGTCCGGAGCGTTCGATCCGGAGGACAACCCGCTGCGCAACGCGCCGCATACCTTACTGGATGTGCTGGACGATGGCTGGGCCCATCCCTATTCACGCGAGGAAGCGGCCTTTCCGGTGGCGGGTCTGCGCGATTACAAATATTGGTCGCCCGTCAGCCGCATCGATCAGGTCTTCGGCGACCGAAATTTCGTCTGTGCCTGCCCGCCGCTCGAAGCCTATGAGGATGCAGCGGATTGAGGGGAGGGTGGACGGCGGCGTGCTTGTAACCGGCGGCGCAGAAGCGCCCCTGGGGTGCGCGAAAATGGTAGCGACAGTGATCAAGGCGTTTCAAAGCCACTTGAACCCTTACAGGATCAGGTTATCGTCCTCGTCACCGACCAAATCTATCAAGGGGGAGAGGGTACGCCGTAGGTTCTGACGGCGAAGCATCTTCTTTTGCGCTTCGGGCGGAAAATCCGTGAAGTTGATGAGGTTTTTTGCGATGAGGACATCGATCAGATCTTCGACAACCCGAGCCATCTCCCGGTCGCTCGCTGCCAAGGCGCCTTGGGTTTCCGATGGGTTGCCAGCCTCCAGATAGCGGCGCAGTTCCGTATCGTCGAGATCGAGCTCTTCCTGCGCGATCGGCGTCGGCTTGTTGAAGACGCC
>CAJWOT010000135.1 GCA_913044215.1 uncultured Rhodospirillaceae bacterium
TCATGAAGATGAGCGCGAAGACGATATGCTGCATCGTGTAGGCGGCCAAGGCCATCGCGCCCAGGATACCGGCGAAGAAACTGATCGTGCCGAAAGCGATGGATTCAATGCCGTAGCTGGTTCCCGCAGCGTAGCCGACCCGCCGATGTTCCGCGCCAGCGCGCCACCAGCCGCGGCCGAGCGCATAGCGAACCGCGTAACGGTCGCGGTCCGCCATGAACCAGACATAGGCGATCAAAAAGACGGCCATCGCACTGCGCACCAATGTCGTCGCGATCGCCGCGCCTTCCGCACCCAGCGCCGGGAACCCGGCATTGCCGAAAATGAACATCCAGTTGAACAGGATGTTGAGCAGATTGGCGACGATCATCACGACCATCGCCGGCAGCGGCCGGCGCAACCCTTCGAGAAAATAGGCCGTCGTATAGAACAGCAATGTGCCAGGGGCACCCCAGCCGAGGATGGATACGACCTTCCCCGCACCCGCCGCGATATCGGGCGGCTGCACCGTCCATAGGAAGAACGGCCTGCCGAACTGGCAGACGACGGCCGCGCCCAGCCCCAACGCAGCCGCGTAGGGTAGGGACCGGCGCCAGATAGGACCGCATTCGGTGAACTGTTCCCGCCCGACCGCATGGCTGGTCAGCACAACGGTGCCGAACAGCAAACCGATGCCGGTCACGGTGATCACGATGAACGGCGCGATGGCCAGCCCGTGAAAGGCGACCTGCTCGACCGTCGATCGCCCCAGCATCGCCGCATCCGCGGTCGCCATGGTCAGGATGCCGGCGCGCGTGACCACGACCGGCGCGGCGAGGCGGATCAGCTCCGCGATATGGCGACGCAGGCGCGTCGCCAGCCACTGGCCTTGCACGGGCATTGCGGTTCACTCCCGACGGCGCGCCGTCGGGAAGCGCCGCTAAAACATGGTTTCGATGATCCGGTCCGGCGGATTGTGGCCGTCGATGAAGGTCTTGATGTTGATGATGACCTTCTCGCCCATATCGATCCTGCCTTCGATCGTCGCCGACCCCATATGCGGCAGCAGAACAACATTGTCCAGCGCGATGAGCTTGGGATTGATCGCGGGCTCGTTCTCGTAGACATCGAGGCCCGCACCGGCGATCGCCCCGTCCGTCAACAGTTTGGTCAGCGCGCCTTCATCGACGACTTCGCCACGGCTGGTATTGACCAGATAGGCGTCGCTCTTCAGCAGCTGCAGGCGACGGCGCGACAGCAGATGGAAGGTCGCCGGCGTGTGCGGACAATTGACCGACACGATGTCCATGCGCGCCAACATCTGATCGAGGCTCTCCCAATAGGTCGCCTCCAGCTCGGCCTCGATCTCCTCATGCACCCGGCGGCGGTTGTGATAGTGCACCGACAGGCCGAAACCGCGGGCGCGCCGCGCCACGGCCTGGCCGATCCGGCCCATGCCGATGATTCCCAGCCGCTTGCCCCAGATCCGGTGACCGAGCATGAACGTCGGCGTCCAGCCGGTCCAATCTCCGGCACGGACCATCCGCTCGCCTTCCGCCAGGCGCCGCGGCGCCGCCAGGATCAGCGCCATGGTCATATCTGCGGTATCCTCTGTCAGAACACCCGGCGTATTGGTAACCGTGACCCCGCGCTTGTTGGCCGCGTCGAGATCGATATTGTCGACCCCCGTGCCGAAGGTCGCGATCAGCTTCAGCTGATCGCCGGCCTCGTTGATCAGCGAAGCATCGATCCGGTCCGTCACGGTCGGCACCAGCACGTCGGCTTCCTGCATCGCCGCCGCAATCTCCGCCCGCGACATCGGCGTGTCGTCCAGATTGAGGCGGACCTCGAACAATTCCATCATCCGCGTTTCAATCGCATCGGGGAGTTTGCGCGTCACGATGACGAGTGGCTTTGTCGTGGTCATGTTCGATCCCTGTCCTTATAGGCGGCGATTGTACAAGCTCCATTTCGCGATGTCGCGCCTTGACCAATCGCCTTCACGAACGTTTATTGAAATGCGATCACATTTCGATGAAGCAGCCCATGTCCCGTGCGTTTCTATTCGCAATTTTGACCGTCGCGCTCCTCGCGCCATTCAATGACGGTGTGCTGGCACAGGATGCCAAAGCGTCGGATCCGATCCGGTTCGCATCGCTGCGCGCCGACGAGGTCAATGTCCGCGCCGGGCCGGGAGTCCGTTACCCCGTCAAATGGGTCTTCGTCCGCAAGCGCCTGCCCGTCGCGATCACCGCAGAGTTCGAGAGCTGGCGCAAAATCCGCGATTCCGAAGGCGCCGAGGGCTGGGTGCACCGCGCCATGCTGTCCGCCCGGCGCAGTATCGTGATCATCGAAAAGGCGAAGACATTGCGGCGCAGCGCCAGCGATACTGCGCCCGCCGTCGCGCAGATGGCGCCGGGCATCGTAGCTAAGATCGAAAGCTGTAACGGCCAATGGTGCGAAGTAGAGGTCGGCGCCTATTCCGGATGGGTACGGCAGAGCGGGCTGTGGGGCCTGCGCACCAAGGAAGTCATCGAGTAGCGTCCGAACGTTCTAATTGGCGAGGTCGCCGGCGAGCGTCGCCCGGGATTCCTCCGGGATAACCGTCATATGGCCGTAAGCGTCATGTTCGAATCCGAGAATTGCTTTGCAACCTTGTTCGCGGAATGACGCGGCCTGCTCGTCGGTGAAGGGAAAATGGATGAACTGGACGGAGGACGCCTTGCCGCTTGCCGTCGTCCGGTCGAGATCGACCTCCGGCACGCCGCGTACCTCGTGATCACCGAAGCGCAGGAACATTGTCTCCTCGACACCGCCGAGCTTGGCCAGAAAAGCGCGCCGCCGCTCCTCGTCATTGATCTCGAACATCACCGTGGCGACCAGTTCACGGCCGTTCGGAATTAGCGGGTTGTATGCCGCCAGCTCGTCGGCGATCTGTTCTTCGCCGCCTTTCTCGATGTACAGCATCTCGTGGATCTGCCACCACATCGTGTCGTAGGATTCGAAATAGAAGGCCGCGTCGGGACCGACCGGGATTCTGCGCGGCCGTTTCAGCGCCACGATTTCCTTGCGCTTCGTCGCACGGATTTTCTCGAAATCCTCAAGCGCCATCACGTCGGCGCGGGTAATCTCGCATTTGCTCATCGGATCCACTCCTAAACGGCGATGCCGTAAGCGCGGGCGAACAGCACGACCGGATGCGCCGCGGTTTCCGGCACTTCGCCGTCAGCTCGTTCCACACCCTGGCCGATGTGCATACCGGCGAGCGGGCATTCCGAGACAAAATATTTCGGCGCGTCCTTCTTGATCTGGCGCGCGACCGGACGGCCGACTTTCAGCGCGGTCTCAAAATTTTCCTGCATCACGCCCCAGGAACCGCCATGGCCGGAACAGCGTTCAATCACCTGGACGTCGGATTCAGGCAGCAGCCGCATCAGCTCCGCCGCCTTGGCGCCCATGTTCTGCGCCCGCGCGTGGCAGGCGAGATGGACCGCAACCTTGCCACCCAGCGCCGTCATGCCGTCGGCAAGCCCTTCGTTCTTGGCGATATCGACGATGTATTCGGTGACGTCCTTCGTCGCCTCGCTCAATTTTTTGATCGCCGGATCATCCGGCAGGATGAGCGGCCATTCGAACTTCAGCATCAGGGCGCAGGACGGCATCAGCGCGACGATGTCGTAGCCCTTGTCGATCCAGGGACCGAATTCGGCTGCGACCTTGCGCGCGCTCTCCGCCACGGCGGCGATATCGCCTTGCTCCAACAGCGGCATGCCGCAACAGGACGGGTGCACGACCTCGGTCTCGACGCCGTTGCGCGCCAGGATGCCGCGCGCGGCGACGCCGATTTCCGGGTTGTTGAAATTGCCGTAGCAGGTGGCGTACAGCACGGCCTTGCGGCCCTTAGCCGGCGCATCCGCAGTGACCGCCGGCGCGGCCGTGTTCTCCAGGGTCCGGCTGTTGAAGCGCGGCAGTGCAGCGTCCTTGTGGACACCGGCCACGGACTGCATCAATCCCCGAGTCAGGCCGTTCTTCTCATCCAGGGCCCAGTTGGCCAGCGGCGCCAAGGGTTTTGCCAGGCGGCCATTGCGGTCGGTCTTGGCCATCTGTTTGGACTGCCAAGGGACGTTGCCCTTGCGGTGCTCGATCGCCCGATAGCGCAGCATCAGATGCGGGAAGTCGAGATTGAATTCATGGGGCGGCACGTAGGGACATTTGGTCATGAAACACATGTCGCACAGCGTGCACGCATCGACGACCGGCGCGAAATCGGCCGAATCGACCGTATCCAATTCGCCGCTGTCGGATTCGTCGATCAGGTCGAACAGGCGCGGGAAGCTGTCGCACAAATTAAAGCAACGCCGGCAGCCATGGCAGATGTCGAAAATGCGGCGCATCTCTTCATCGAGTGCTGCTTCGTCGTAGAAACTTTCATCCTGCCAGGCCAAGGGGTGGCGTATGGGCGCTTCGAGGCTGCCTTCACTCATCACTCTGTCCTTGAAATAAAGACCCGGCCGCCCGCGTGACGGATCATCGCGGGCGGCGGATCATCAACGCTTAATCGTCAAGCGTATCCAACGCACGCTGGAAACGGCCGGCGTGGCTCTTCTCGGCCTTCGCCAGGGTCTCGAACCACTCGGCGATCTCTTCGAAATTCTCGTCGCGGGCGGTGCGCGCCATACCCGGATACATGTCCGTGTATTCGTGCGTCTCACCGGCGATCGCCGCTTTCAGATTGTCCGACGTCCCGCCGATCGGCTCGCCCGTCGCCGGGTCACCTGTTTCCTCGAGGAACTCGAGATGGCCGTGCGCGTGGCCGGTCTCGCCCTCGGCGGTGGACCGGAAGACGGTGGCGACATCGTTGTAGCCCTCGACGTCGGCCTTTTGCGCGAAATAGAGATAACGGCGGTTGGCCTGGCTCTCGCCGGCAAACGCGGCCTTAAGGTTTTCTTCGGTCTTGCTGCCTTTCAGCGACATGGGTTCTCCCTCCTTTGGACTGTCCATACCCTGTTCGTTCGATGAGGCCGGTGCTCCAGGGCAAAGACCGGCCAAAGGTGATGAGGTCACGCCGTAGCGGACGCTCACACCCCTCTCTGCAGTGCCCTCTATATGGCGCAGGCACCGACCAGAGTCAATAATTTAGAATGATTTTAAAAAAGAAAATATCTCTATGGATAAATGAGAATAATTCTCACTTATTCCGGATATGTACGACCACGTCGATGGCCCCGATTACCATGTTCTCCGGAACGTCCGGCAACGAGGACAGCACCACCGAATCACCGGGAATGTCGAGTAGCTCGCCGGTATCGTCGTTGAAGAAATGGTGATGCGCCGTGGCGTTGGTATCGAAATAGGCACGGCCCGCTTCGACCGCGACCTCGCGCAGCAAGCCGACCTCGGTAAACTGGTTCAGCGTGTTGTAGACGGTCGCCAGCGAAACCTTCACGCCGCCTTCCGTCGCCTCACGATGCAGCTGTTCTGCGGTGATATGCCGGTTGCCGTCCTCGAACAGCAGACGGGCAAGCGCCAGACGCTGGCGGGTCGGGCGCAGGCCGGCGGCGTTGAGCCGGTCGACCGCGTGCGTAAAGGGACGGATCGTTTTCATCGCGCTGTCATACGGTGATCCCAATTCTTCCGCAATCCCTTTTTTTACAGGGCAGTACTAAATTCTTTGGAACAGGTCGAATTAACCATAGCGAAACAGCCGGTCGCCATTCTGGCGCAGCCAGGCCCGGCCCGTGTCCGCGTGATGCGTTAGCTGATCCACCGTACGCCAGAAGGCGGTGGAGTGGTTCGGCACCGCGAGATGCGCCACCTCATGCGCCACTACATAATCCAACACCCAGTCCGGCGTGAGGACCAGGCGCCAATTGAACGACAGATTACCGTTCGGCGCACAGCTGCCCCAACGGCTGCGCTGGTTGCGCACCGTGATCTTGCCGAAGGGGCGTCCCAGAAGACGCGCCTTGTCCTGGACTGCGGGTGCGATCGCCGCACGCGCCTCGCGGCGCAGCCAGTCCTGCAACCGCCGGGCGAGATGTTCGGCGCGGCCGGAGACGACGATGCGATCCATATCCCGCCAGACTCCGCCCCGCGCACCGGGATCGTGCACGATCCGGTGTGGCACGTCGCGCAACGGCAGGCTTTCACCATCGCGGAACGGCACGTGCGGCGGCAAGGCAGCGAGCCGTTCGCAGAGCCAACCTGCGCGGCTGCGGACGAATTCGAGGCCCTCGGATTCTGCGGCGCGCGGCGGCAGCACGAGTTCCGGCGTCTGTTTCGCCGGATCGATCCGGAGTGCAATATTTTGCGCCCGGGCGCTGCGCCGGACGGCAAGGTCGACGGTCTGGCCGTCGAGCAACAGACTTACGGTTTTGGTCGGTCCCGCCAAATCTACCGCTTCATTCCCAGCCGGGCGCGCAGCGACGCGCCGAACGGCGTGGCCCCGTCATTGATCCAATCGACGACGTGTTTTTCCAGATCCTCGACATCGTCCTCCGAAACCGCACCGCCGCGCACCGATATGCCCGCCTCGTGCACCGTATCCGGATCTCCGGATACCAGGGGGTGCCACCAGGCGAGATCGTCACCGTTCGCCACGAGCCGGTAGGCGCACGTCTCCGGCAGCCAGCGCAGCCGCGTCGCCTTGCCCGGCGAAAGCTGCACACAATCCGGCACGTTCTTTTTGCGGTTTGCGTAGTCGGTGCAGTGGCAGCCCTCGAGATCGAGATAACGGCACGCCACGTCGGTCAGCGCGATTTCGCCGGTATCCTCGTCTTCCAGCTTATGCATACAACATTGCCCGCAGCCATCGCACAGCGATTCCCACTCCGACGGCGTCATCTGACGCAGTGTCTTGGTCTTCCAGAACGGGGGAACGTCCGCGGTCATGTTTCGCAATCTATCAGATGCAGGAAGGATCCCGCGACCGTTCCCGACACCAAACCGCAGGCCCTTTCATTTTCGCCGCGCGCATCCACCGCCCGGAACAGCGGGTTGCCCGGCCCCTCTGCGACAATGGCGGCGTAGTGGAATTCGTGACCGCGAAACCGGGCCCCGGAAGGGCCGAGGACCGTAGCGGCCTGCGCCTCGATACGGCGATAGCCGAGATGCAATCGCCGGTCGGCGAAAGAGGTCTCCAGCGGCAGCAGACCGGTCATCGCGTGGCGCACGCCAGCACCATCGACCAATCCCGCGCCCAGCGCCATGTATCCGCCGCACTCGCCATAGATTGCGGCACCGCGCGCCGCCGCCGCTTTCATACCGTCCCGAAATCGCGCGTTGGCCGCCAGCCGTCCCGCATGCAGTTCCGGATAGCCGCCCGGCAGATAGACCGCATCCGCCGCATCCGAAGGCCGGTCGTCGGCAAGCGGCGAGAAATAGGAAATCGTCGCCCCCGCCGCGCGCCAGCCTTTCAGCAGTGCGGGATAATGGAAGGCGAAGGCATCGTCCTGTGCGACGGCAACATGTTGGCCGAGCGGCGGCAGCAACAGGGCATTCTCTGACGCACCCGACCCGGCCCGCGCGCAGCGCCGCAGGGCTGCCAGGTCGAGATTTTCTGAGACAAACGCCGCGGCGTTCTCGAGAAACTCATCGAGCGCCGTGTGCTCGCGCGCCTGCACCAGTCCCAGATGCCGTTGGGGCAGGACGAAGGTCGGGTCGCGGGGCAGGAAGCCGAGGAAAGTGGGCGGCCTGTCCAGCGCGGCAAACGCTTCGCGCAGCGTCCGTTCGTGCCCGGCGCCGCCGACCCGGTTGCAGATCACACCGAACAGGTTCACGCCGTCGCGATGCCGGGCGAACCCATCATAGACGGCGGCGGCCGACGCCGCCTGTCCGCGCACATCCAGCACCAGCAGGACGGGCCAACCGGTTCGCGCAGACAGGTCCGCAGTCGATCCGGTGCCGTCCGTCGCCCCGTCAAACAGACCCATCACGCCTTCGCAGAGCACGAGCGCCGCCCCGCCGCTCAGCGTACCGGCCAACGCCGACAGGGTCTCCGGCCGCATCCCCCAACAGTCGAGATTGATGCAATCCGCTCCGGACGCCGCCGCATGGAAGGCGGGGTCGATATAGTCGGGGCCCGCCTTCGCGGAAGCTACGGCAATACCGGCCCGGCGAAAAGCGCGCAACAGCGCGAGGGTCACGATCGTCTTGCCGGAACCGCTGGCCGGCGCGGCGATAATCAGACCCGGGCCGGTCACGCCGCGAGCCGCACCAGGGTCACGGCGACGGCGGCCCATTGCAGCAGATGGATGACGACACTGAGCTTGTGCAGCGCCTTGGCGCCCGTTTCGTCGCCCGCCTCGCGCCGGCGGTTCAACAACGGCAGCAAAGCGTAGCGCTGCGCGAAGAAGACCGCGGCAACAGCAAGCAGGGTCAGCGCTTCGGGCCGGTAGCTCGGAAAGCCCAGCAGGCACAATGTGGGGAGGACGGTCACGATCCCCATCACGCGAAAATAGACGGGGAACAGCTGGCGCATGAAAGGGGCCGCGGTTTCGCGCGGCAAGAATCGAAACACGGCCGGCGCGAACAGCGCCATGAAAAATAACATGCCGCCGAAAATTGCGGCGACCAGCACCAGCGCGCCGACATGGATCGTCAGCCAATCGCCCATCGAGGCTCCCTAAAACATCACAATCCGGATTGCCGGTTTGACACGTCAGGGCTCACGATGCAATTGGTTAGCCGTGCCGGCCGGCACGCCATTTTCAAAGGAGCGAAAAAGATGAACGGTGCGGAAAGTCTCGTGCGGACGATGGTCAAGGGCGGGGTCGATGTCTGCTTCACAAACCCCGGGACCTCGGAAATGCATTTCGTCGCCGCGCTGGACAAGGTCGACGGCATGAACTGCTTTCTGTGCCTGTTCGAAGGCGTCGCCTCGGGTGCCGCGGACGGTTACGCGCGGATGACCGGCACGCCGGCCTCGACCCTGCTGCATCTGGGGCCGGGTCTCGGCAATGCGGTCGCCAATCTGCACAACGCCAAGAAGGCCAATTCGCCGATGGTCAACATCATCGGCGAGCACGCGACCTACCATGTCGAATATGACGCGCCGCTGACCGCCGAT
The DNA here is from genome assembly GCA_913044215.1 of uncultured Rhodospirillaceae bacterium. Taxonomy (GTDB): domain Bacteria; phylum Pseudomonadota; class Alphaproteobacteria; order UBA8366. Next base: position 9,047 of record CAJWOT010000135.1, read on the forward strand.
ATCGAAGGCATCGCAGGCCCGGTGTCGCACTGGGTCAAGACCTCCCCGGATGCGAAGTCGATCGCTGCCGACGGCGCTTTGGCGATCGCGGCGGCAAACCAGCCGCCGGGCCAGATTGCCTCGCTGATCCTGCCGGCCAACACCGCGTGGGACGACGCCGACGCTGTCGCCGACACACCGGCCGCACCAGGCCGGGCGAAGGTCGACGAAAAAGCGGTCGAGAACGCCGTTTCGGTCCTAAAGTCGGGCGCGCCGACCTTGCTGATGATGACCGGGCAGTCGCTATACGAATACGGGCTGAATCTGGCCGGCCGCATCGCGTCGACGACAGGCGCGAAACTGATGGCGCAAGGCTCCAACCAGCGGCTGCAGCGCGGCGCCGGTATCGTGCCCCTGAACCGGGTGCCCTATCCGGTGCCTCAGGCGCTCGACGTGCTGTCTCCTTACGAGCACATTATCCTGATCGGGGCCAAGCCGCCGATCGCCTTCTTCGCCTATCCCAACCAGCCGAGCGAGCTGCACCCGGAAGGCTGCCAGATCCACCGGCTGGCCGAGCTGGACGAGGACATGATCGACGCGCTGGAGCGGGTCGCGGACGCGGTCGGCGCGAAAGAGGGCAGCGCGGCGACGCAAGAAGCCTTCAAGCCCGAGATGCCGAGCGGCGCGCTGGACCCGGACACGATCGCGGCCGTGCTGGGCAATCTGATGCCGGAGGGCGCGATCATCGCGGACGAGTCCGTGACCACCGGACGCGGCTTCTACCCGCTGACCGCCGGCGCGCCGCCGCATGATTGGCTGAACAATATGGGCGGCTCGATCGGACTCGGCATGCCGCTCGCCACGGGTGCTTCGGTGGCCTGTCCTGACCGCAAGGTGATCTGCCTGGAAGGCGACGGCAGCGGCATGTACACGCTGCAAGCGCTGTGGACCCAAGCGCGCTACGATCTGGACGTCACGACGATCGTCTTCGCCAACCGCGCCTACCGCATTCTGCAAGGCGAACTGGCCAATGTCGGCGCGGAAAATCCAGGCCGAAAGGCGCTCGATATGCTCGACCTGGGCCGGCCGGACCTCGACTGGGTGAAGATGGCGAACGGCATGGGTGTCGAGGCGACGAAGGTCACCGATTGCGAAGGCTTCGCCAAGGCGCTCACCGCCGGGCTCGCCTCGACCAGCCCCTACCTCATCGAAGTCGTGCTGTAATGCGGCTCTTCACGACGCTGACATCGCCCTATGGCCGCATCGCCCGGGCGCTGATCATCGAGAAAGGCTACGAGGACAAGATCGAACTGGTGCCCACGGTGACCCGCACCCTGGACACGCCGGTGCTGGACCATAACCCGTCCGGCCGGGTGCCAACCCTGGTGTTCGAGGACGGGCGCTTCCTCGAGGACACGAAACTGATCTGCGAGTACATCGACTCGCTGGAAAATCCGCCAGCCCTCGCGCCGCTGGACAGCTGGGAGGCGAAGCATCTGGAGGCACGGGTGCGCAGCATGCTGGACGGTATCGCTGTCTGGGTCCGCGAGGTCCGCCGGCCGGCGAACGAACAATCGCCGGACATCGTCGCGCATGAAACACGGCGCGCCCTGCGGCTCGCCGGCGTGTTCAACCAGCTGATCGCCGACGGCGCTTTCGACGGCCCGCTCGACCTGGCGCAGCTCACCTTGGCCTGCACCCTGCACCGGCCGAACGGTTATCCGAACACGATATTCGACTGGCGCGACGGCAACGCGAACCTGGGCGCCTGGATCGACCGGATGAGCGAACGGCGCTCCCTGCAGGAGACGCTGCCGCCGACATAAATCGGGATTCCTGCGTCCGGTCTATTCAAACACTTCCGACCGGAAGAACGCGTCATCGTCCAACTGCAGACCGCCCACACCGCCGGGCCGGTTCATCACGACAATAGGGTTTTGCGGGTTCCCGTCCGGCGGCAACCAGACATGCAGATCCCAAAATCTCGGGTGCCAGATACCGAGCTGCAGATCGGGCGCCCCGGTAATCGTTGCGCTGCCGCGAACGCCATTATCGTCGGGTGCCGTTAACGCCATACTGCCATCCAGTTTGTGATAGCCCGCCTCATGCACGAACCAGAGATCGGTTGGAATACACCCAACGGTGGGGCGCCTGCCGGGCTCGTATTGCGCTGTGTAGGCCAGGCCGATGAAGCTGTAGGGCCCGTCGATTGAAACCGCATTGCCAATGGCAAGATTGAAGTCCGCCACCGATTCACCGATTTCACGCGGACGCGGCGCATAAAAGGCGAGTGTCGGCTGGCTAAGATCGACACCAGCGGCTGTTGGAATTTCAGTCGGCGGAATCCCGAACGCCAATCCATTGTTGCGAATGCTGGCGTTCAGATGTGTGGGAACAGAAAATCCCCGCGCCGGCGCAATCTTGTGCGGTGTTTCCGTACTGAGCAGTGCTGTGAATGCGGTTAAGGGGCCTGCGAGGGACCGCCGCATATCATCGCGGGTACATCCAACCACCAGCCGGTTCCGTCCGGACCGCGCGGTGAACACTTCCGTCCCGCCACCGGCCAGTTGATATTCCATGAACCATTCGTAGAAGAGTGTATGGCTGTCCGGAAAGCTCAAGGCGCCGGGAGGGGTAAAGAAAAAGCGCGAGCGGTCACCGGGCCGTGAAAATGCCGAACCGTGATTCGCCGATCGTGGTCCCGGCCAGAAATGCCGCGTAAACCGCACGAAGACATTGTTCAACT
>CAJWOT010000136.1 GCA_913044215.1 uncultured Rhodospirillaceae bacterium
GGGCCAGCAGGACGGGACCTTGCTGTATCTGGATCGGCCGAAGCGCTGGCTCGGCGAGGGTTCGGTCGCCCCGCCCGTAACCGTCGCCCGCGACGTGATCGCGGCCAGCATCGGCAACAGCGCCAACTATTACGTCCGGCGCGACGGCACGTTGTTCGCCAAGGGGCTGGCGCATCGCGGACAGTATGGCGACGGCAAGCTGGAACCGATGGACCGTTTCGTCGCGGTGGCGTCAACGGTCGCCGCGGTCAAGGCGCATACCGGGCATGCCCTGCTCTTGACGAAAACCGGCACCGTAATGGGGACCGGCGGCAACATCTACGGGCCGCTCGGCCGCCATGGCATCGGCGACAAGGCAATTTCCTGGGGCGCGATCTTCGAGAATGCTGCGGCCATCGCTACGGGATCGAGCCACAGTCTGGCGATCAAGGCGGACGGCTCGCTCTGGCGCTGGGGCCGCGATATCGGGTTCGAACCGGTCAAAATCCTGGACGGCGTCGCCGCGGCGGCCGCCGATCAGAGCGGCAGCGTCGCCCTGCTGAAGGACGGGTCCCTATGGCAATGGGAACGCGGTGAGACGCCGGAACGGCATTTCCGATGCCCACGCTGGACTAGGAATCCAGAAACGGCAGCACCGCCGCGCGGAGTGCTCTTTCAAGGGCTCAAGAACACGTCCTCCAAATCCGGGGCCGTCGCGATCAACCTCTGATCGACGCAGTATCCGATGAAATCCTCCAAATTCCTGCGGTTGACTGGATCGAGGCCGGACCGCCAAACATCCGGGGCGTAGGCGTCGGTTTCTTCCTCCAGCGTATTGCGGGCATGCATGATCATGGAGAAGTTGGGATCCACGTAATATTCGCGCGCCTGGCGCCATGCCGCGTCGAACATGCGCCTCAGTTCGGGGGCAAGACCGGCATGGCGCGCCAACAATTCCCGTTTCACCGCGAGCACATGCATGATCGGGAAATAGCCGTGATCGCGAAAATACGCGCTCGTAGTGTCGCGCCAGTCGGGGAACAGGCGGCTGATCCCCTGGCCCGGCGTCATGATCGCTTCCGGCGGGTGCGGATTGATATAGGCATCGATCTCCCCATCGCGCAGTGCGGCGACTATGTCGTGACCCGCCGGTAGGGGTTGGATGCTGATGTCGTCGCCATAGCCCATCCGAATCTCTTCGGGGTTCTGGGTCAGCCAATGGATGTCGCGCCAATCGACGCCATAGTCCCGTTTCAGATCGCCTTTCGCCAACACCGACATGGTGACCTGGAAGGCCCAGATCGCCACCCTGCGCCCCACCAGATCACCCGGTTGGGAAATCCCCGAGCGGTCGCTGACGAAAATATGGTTCTGGCTGAACAGCCGCCGCGGGAAGATCGGCAAGGCGATCAGATCCTCCATGCCCTGATCGCGGGACACCAGATAGGACGCGAGCGACACTTCGGCGGCATCGAACTCGCGGTCGACCAGCATGCGCTTGTGCCGGTCGATGCCGTGGCGGCGCGGCGGCGCCATGCCGACTTCCAGGAACGTTAAATCAAGACCGTCCGGCGGCGCGACCTGGCCCATGAACAAGGGCAGGTGCCGGGCGCACAGATCGATGGCGATGGTCAGGTTAGTGTCGGTCTTCTGTGATCTACGCCAAAAATGGTAGCACCGCCGCGCAGAACGCCTTGGGCTGCTGGCGGAACATGCTGTGTCCCGCATGGGGGATCACCGCCGTCTCGGCCCCCGGCACCAACCCCGCGAGCACCCTCGAGATGATCGGCAGCATGCCTGGCGTGTCGCCGCCGATGACGAACAGGGTTGGCAGGGACAAGGCTTCCGCTTCCTCGCGCCGGTAGGGCTGGCGGCCTTCATTGACCTGCGCGATCAGCGTGTAGGCGTTGTCCTCGCGCATCTGCCGCTCGGCGGCCGGCAGGGTCTCCCAGGCGCCGGGCCCGTTGATGCCGTCGATGAAGGCCTGCAGCCCGCCCTCCAGGTCGCCGGCCGCGATCTTCTCCGAGGCCTGCGTCACATGCTCACGCGACCCCGCGGCGGGGCCGTCTCCCTTCGCGTCTTCGGGAATAAGAGAGTCTTCCAGGACACCGCCCGGTTCCGCCAGGACCAGCTTGCGCAGCAGATCCGGCCGCTTCGAGGCCAACCGGAACGCCAGATGGCCGCCGCGCGAATGACCGATCAGATCGACCGGCCCGAGCGCCAGCGCTTCCAGGAACGCGATCATATCGTCGACATGCTGCGCCATCTTGAAATTGCCGCCCTGCCCGTCCCAGCGTTCCGGGAAATAGTGGCGCAGGCTGGGCACGATCAACCGGCGGCCGGCGGACAGACCGCCGAGGACCCCCGACCAGGCGCGAAAATCGTTCAGCGAGCCATGCACGCAAACGAGCGGCGGCCCTTCGCCGAGTTCCAGGTAAGACATGTCGTAATCGTTGACGCGGAGGGTTTTCATGATGCTCGGGCCTCTCTCGTTTGGCTTGGCTACATTATAGAGATGCCGATGTTAACCGGACGTACCGATTGTGAATTGCTGAAGGTCTTCCCCCCAAATGATCTTGCCGGGATAGATCGCAGCGATGTCCGCGATGACCCGCTCGCGAATGCCAGGCCGGTCAAGATGCGGCCCGTGATGCGAGGTGATCATGGTATCGACCCTGGCGTCCCGAGCCATTGCCGCGATCATCGTGTGAAATTCCGGCCTGTCGGAGTCTTCGCGCCTGTGCGGCACTAAGGCCTCACCGAACACATTGATATACTGGATGAGGACATCGGCATCCTGCGCGATGTCCCGCAACCCTTTCGGGGCGCCTTTTTCCGGGTCGCAGGTAATGTCGCTGGAGTAAGCCAGGACCCCCCGATCATCCTCCAACCGCATGCCAAAACTGATGAGATAGGGTTGCGTATGCGGCACGTTGGCGAACCGCATTGTCCACCCCGTCCCCGCGATGACATCGCTCTCCCGGAGTTCGGTTACGTCCAGTTCCGGCCAGGGCCGCGGACCGGTCCCACCGCGGGATTCGTAAATTCCGATGCTGAGCGGATGCTTGGTCCGCGCGGTCAGGTCGAGCTTCAAGGCGCCGTCCGGACCGAACAGCCGTTCGACAATCTCCAAGAGCCCCTTGGGCCCGTAGATCTTCAGCGGCGGCAGACCCGGCGCCGCCATATCCCACCGATTGAGCACCAGCCGGATCAGATCGAGCCAATGATCGAAATGCAGATGGGAGAGGAAAACATGCGTGACGTCGGTGACCTGTCGGCCGGCCTGTACGAGCCGATAGACCGTGCCCGGCCCGACATCCATCAATATCAAATCAGTGCCGATCTTGACCATGTAGCCGGCCGAACATTTCTGGGCGGAAGGCACCGGCGACCCGGTCCCAAGCAAGGTGAGCTTCATCGCGGCGCACAGGCGCGGATCGCGGCCTCGAACCGCGCCTTCGAGCCCGGGCCGCGGGCGAAGGGGCTGATGATCGGCAGGTCGATACCGGAGGCGCGATAGGCTTCGATCTTGTCGCGGCATTCCTCTAGCGTCCCGGCAACGCCGGTGGCGTCGACCATCGCGTCCGTCACCAGGCCGATCGCGGCGTCCAGACCGTCGCGGGCGAACGCCTCGGCGATGGCAGCCGCTTCGTCGGCGAAACCGTGCTCGGCGACCAGGCGGTTGTAGCGCGGGAAGAAGCCGCAATAGAAAGCGAGCCCCGGCCGCATGGCGTCGAACGCCTCTTCCCGCGTCTCGCCCACCGAGGTCGGGAGCAGGGAGGTGATCGCGACGTCCTTCGGATCGCGGCCGGCTTTCTCCGCGGCCTCGGCGATGGTCGCCCTCACCGCCGCGCCGGTCTTGAGCGTGCTGCGGGTCAGGATGATGCCGTCGGCGACCTCGCCGCACAGCGCCGTCATCTTCGGGAACACGGCCGCCACATAGATCGGCATTTCCGGCCGGTGCGGCGTGAACCAGAAATCGAAATTCTCGATCCGCACCGTCTCGCCGTCATATTGCACGGCGCCGTCGCGCAGCAGCGCGCGGACGACCTCCACGGTCTCGCGGGTCTTGGTCAGCGGCTTGCCGAAGGGCACGCCATGTTCGGGGACGACCTGGACCTTGTGGCTCGACCCGATGCCGAGGATGAAACGGCCGCCCGACAGATCGTCGACCGACGCCGCCGCCATGGCGATGGTCGGGATCGAGCGCACATAGATGCTGGTGATCGCCGTGCCGAGCTGCACCCGGCTCGTCCGCACCGCACAGGCCGACAGGGTCGCGAACTGATCGCCGCCATGCCCCTCCGCAACCCAGACGGATTCGTAGCCGAGCTCCTCGGCGAGCACCGCGCAGTCGGCGATCTCCGCCGGCGACGGTCCGCCGGAAAACGCGATACCGATGGGGCCCATGCTTCCCTCCCTGTGTTAAGCTCTATCGGAGTGTAGAACCGACAAGGCGAAAGCGCGATGCCCAGACCGATCACCCTGTTCGAAAATCTGCGCGCCGTGCCCTACACGCCGTTCTATCTGGCGATCGCGCGCGGCGACTGGGTCCGCGAGGGGATCGACGTCCGGGTCGAAACCTCGCCGGCCATGAACCAGACGGCCGCCGCCCTGCTCGACGGCCGCGCCGACGTGTCCTGGGGCGGACCGATGCGGGTCATGACCTATCACGACGCCGACCCGAAAAGCCCGCTGATCTGTTTCGGACAGGTCGTCGCCGGCGATCCGTTCATCCTGGTCGGCCGGACCCGCAAGCGAAACTTCCGGTTCGCCGACCTGATCGGGCAGCGCCTCGCCGTCGCCATCGAGGCGCCGACCCCCTGGCTGACCTTCCAGGACGATGTCGGCCGCGCGGGGATCGACCCGCACAGCCTGCGCCGTCTGAAGGACCGGCCAATGGCGGAGAACGTCGCGCTGTTCCGGCGCGGGCGGCTCGACGTGGTACAGGTCTTCGAGCCCTATGCCGACGCGTTGGTGCAGTCCGGCAAGGGCCATATCTGGCACCGCTTCGCGACGCGCGGCGACATCGCCTATACCAGCTTCTACACGACGCGAAAATTCGCGCGCCGCAACCGCAAGACTTGCAAAGCGCTGGTGCGCGGCATCGTGCGGGCGCAGGCTGCATTGCACAGCGAAACGCCGGGCCAAATCGCCAGCCAGATCGGCAGCTTCTTCCCGGATTTCAAGAAAGCGGCGCTGGCCCGGATGATCAAAGGCTATCGCGATTCCGGCCTGTGGGCTCGCACTCCGGCGCTGCCGGCGGAAGCCTTCACCCGGCTGAAGGCTGCGCTGATCTCGGGCGGTTTGATCGCCTCCGACCCGCCCTATGAACTGCTCGTCGACGCCGGTCTGTCGAACGCCTTCGATGAGGAGACACAATCATGACCCTTCAGGTCCCCGCCATCGACATCGCCCCTTTCCTGTCCGGCGATGCGGACGGGAAGCGACAGACCGTGGAGGCGGTGCGCGCCGCTTGCCGTGATATCGGGTTTCTGGTGATCGCCGGACACGGTCTTCCGGCCGAAGACCTGAAGCGGACTTTCGACCTGACCCGCGACTTCTTCGACCTGCCGCAGGCGGCCAAGGACCGCTGGCACCCGACCGGACCATCGAAGCAGCGCGGCTACCACGCCTTCGAATCCCGCGGCCTCGCCAATACCCTTGACGCCAAGGTTCCGCGCGATCTGCGCGAGACGGTGTTCCTCGGCCCGGTCGACGATTTCCGGCCGGACTATACGGACCTGCCCGAAGCGGAGCTTTCCTACTGGCCGAACACGATCCCGACCGAGCCAGCGGGGGTCGACGATGCCGTGATCCGGCTCTATCGCGGCTTCGAGCGACTGTCCGCCGATCTGCTGCGCATCTTCGCCCTGGCGCTCGCCATGCCGGAAGATCACTTCGCCGACAAGATCGACCGGCATTTCTCGATTCTGAGCTGCCACCACTACCCGGCGCTGACCGAACCGCCCTTACCAAACCAGCTGCGCACCGGGGCGCACACCGATTTCGGCGCCATGACCATCCTAGCCATGACCCAGGCAAAGGGCGGGCTGGAAGTACACATGCCGGACGGCAGCTGGGCCGGCGTGATGGCCGCGCCGGACGAGTTGGTGGTCAATCTCGGCGACATGATGGCGCGCTGGACCAACGACCGCTGGGTCTCCACCCTGCATCGCGTGGTGAATCCGCCGGATCTGGCGGACGCGATGAGCCGACGGCAGTCGATCGGCTATTTCATGCATCCCAACTACGATGCCAAGATCGAGTGTTTCCCGACCTGCCTCGGCGCGGGGGAGGCACCGCTTTACCCGACCATCACCGCCGGGGAACATATCGCGATGAAGATCGAGAAGAGCCACAATGCATGATTTAGACCAAGGATCCGAAGAACGCCAGGCCGTCGCGGCCGGGCTGAAGACGCTGTGCGACTGGGTCGTCGACGTCGGCTGTGACGACATCCCGGAAGAGGTTCTGGCAAGCGCCGCGCTGGTGCTATTCGACGATATCGGCGCCATGGTCGCCGCGCGCGCCGAACCGGAGCTGGCGCGGCTGCAGGACCAGCTGCTTGACCGGGCGGGCAAGGCGGAGGCAACGATCTTCCGGGGCGGCCGGCCGCGGCACGATCGCCTCACCGTGGCGACGGCGAACGGCGCCGCAAGCGACTGGTGCGAACTCGACGAAGGCTATCGCGTCACCAGCTGCCATGCGGGCATCTACGTCCTGCCGGCGCTGCTGGCCGAGGCCGAAGCGACATCGATGCCGACCCGCGAGGTGCTGCGCGTGCTGGTCACGGCGTACGAGACCGTGACCCGGTTCGCCCGCACCTTCCCGACGATCACGCAAACCTTCCACCCGCACGCCGCCTATTCGGCGGTTGGCGCTGCGGCGGCGATCGGGCTGGCGCGGGGTCTCGACGCGGAGACGTTCCGCGCGGCGCTCTGCAATGCCGCGACCATGGTGGCGCCGGGCCCGTCCGGCCACACCGGCGCGGGCGCGCTGGTGCGCAATGTTTGGCCGGCGGCGGGGGCGACGAACGGCATGCGCGCCGTAGATTGGGCGGTCTGCGGCATCGCCGGGCTGGCCGGGTCCGCGCATGACGTCTACGCAACAGGACTGAAGGCGGATTGCCGGCCGGCGGAGATGTCGGCCGATCTCGGCGGCGTCTGGGCGATCACACAGAACTTCCAGAAGCTGCACGCCTGCTGCCAGTTTCTGCACAGCACCGTCGAGGCGATGCTCGACCTGCAGGAACAGTGCGGCGGTTCCTTGCCGGCCGAGCGGATCGAGTCCATTGCCATCGCCACCCATCCGCGCGGCGAGCGGCTGTCCGGCACGCGCCCGCCGACCACTTTGGGCGCGAAATTCTCGCTGCCGCATGCCGCAGCCGCGGTCGCCGTGCTGGGCCATGCGGGTGCGCCCGCCTTCGCCGCGGAGAGCCTGGACGACCCACGCATCGACGCGCTGCGCCACAAGGTCGATATCGCCGCCTATCCCGACATCCCCGACTGGCCGAACGACCGGCCGTCGCGGGTCACGCTGTCGCTGGTCGGCGGCGAAACTATGGAAACCGAAGTGCTGAGCGCCCGCGGCGGCCCCGACCGCCCCTTCACCCGGGAGGAAATCCTGGCCAAGATCGACGGCATCTGCGACCCGGTCTATCCGAAATTGGGCGCGGTCGCGCGGCAAGCCGTCGCGTTGGACGGCGCCTTGCTCGAGCAGAGTTGGGATCAGGTGGTCGCAGGGTTTACGGCAACTTAGGCATCGTCGCTCGCGTCAGCTCCCAATTTGTACGCAAATTTGGGACCCAACGGTCTCCCGCCCGTTCTTACTGTGCATAAAACGCACAGACAGGGACCCAGGGATACGGCGCGCTTGGCACAGGGGCTGGGCCCCGGATCAAAGTTCGGGGCGGCACGGCAGAAACAAATCTACGCCGCCGTCGGCCCCTTCTGCTGGCCGCGAATGACACCGCCCGGCAGGGCGCCGCTGTGCTCGCCATGCTCGAAGGTCACCGCACCCGTCTGCACCGTGGCGATGTAGCCCTGCGCTTCCTGGATCAGGCGGCGGCCGCCGGCCGGCAGGTCGCGCACGATGTGCGGAGGGCGCAACTGCAGCCCGTCGAAATCGATCACGTTGACGTCGGCCTTCATGCCCGGCGCCAGCGCGCCGCGGTCGTTCAGGCCGAAGAATTTGGCGTTCGCCTGGGTCTGGCGGTGGACGATCCATTCCAGCGGCAGACGGTCGCCGCGCGCGCGGTCGCGCACCCAGTGGGTCAGCAGATAGGTCGGGATGCTGGCGTCGCAGATCAAGCCGCAATGCGCCCCGCCGTCGCCGAGCCCGAACAGGGCCTGATCGTCGGTCATCATCTCGCGGATCGTGTCGTGATTGCGCGAGGTGTAGTTGGTGAAGGGCAAGAAGATGAGCTCCTTGCCGTCGCGCTCCAGCAGAATGTCGTAGGCGACCTCCGCCGGCGGCCGGCCCTCGCGCGCGGCCATGGCGGCGATGCTCTGATCCTCCGACGGTTCGTAGTTCGGCGGATCGCCGAGCCGGAACATCTTGTCGAAGGCGCCGGTGACCTCTTGCATGATGTGCGATTTGTGCTGGCGCTGTTCCGAGATGACCCGCTGCTTGAAGTCGGGATCGCGCATCCTGGCGACGCGGTCGGCGAGCGACAGATCGCGTATCTCCTTATAAGCCGCCTTGCTCATGAAGGGATGCAGCGAACATTCCAGGCCGAGGAAGAAGCCGACCGGCCGCGGGCAGACCTGCGGGCGGATTTGCGCGCCGTCGCCATTCGGCCGCGACAGCTCCAGCAGGCGCCGCCACTTGTCCGGCTTGTCGTCGAACTGGACCAGCAGATAGTAGAGCGGCCGTCCCGACTCGGCGGAGAGCTGACGTAGCCCGGCCATGTCCTCTTCCGGCGCGTCGAAATCGCTCAGCACACCGATCAGCCCTTCACCGCGCTTCTTCATCGCCCGGACGATGGTCTGCAGCTCGCGCAGATCGGCGGTGTAGCTGGGCACATGCTCGTTCTTCGAGGTGCGGTGGAACTTCGTCTTGGAGGTGGTGAATCCGAGGGCGCCGGAGGCCAGCCCTTCCTCGACCAGAGTGGCCATCTGCGCCATCTCGTCCTCGGTTGCAGGTCGCTCGCCCGACGCCGCGTCGCCCATCACATAAGCGCGCAGCGGGCTGTGCGGCACCTGCACGCCGATATCGATGGCGTGGTTCATCGCGCCCAGCGCGTCCATGAACTCCGGAAAACTCTCCCAGCGCCAGTCGACCCCTTCATGCAGCGCGGCGCCAGGGATGTCCTCGACCCCCTCCATCAGTTCGATCAGATCGGTGTGCATGTCCGGCCGCACCGGCGCGAAGCCGACGCCGCAATTGCCCATGACGATAGTCGTCACCCCATGCCAGCAGGACGGCCCGATCAGCGGATCCCACGTCACCTGACCGTCGTAATGAGTGTGCACATCGACCCAGCCCGGCTGCACCAGGGCGCCCGCCGCATTGATCTCGCGCTTGCCCGGCCCGACCTTGCCGCCGACCGCGGCGATGGTGCCACCGTCGATCGCCAGATCCCCGGCATAGGCATCCGCCCCCGTCCCATCGACAATCGTCCCGCCGCGAATGACCAGATCATGCATCGTGCAATCCTCCTGAAAACCGCCGCGAGTGTACCGCAAGAGCCGGAATAGCGCCAAACGGAGCGAATTATATAACCATCCTCCCGTCACCCAGCCCACTCCTTGGGAGGCTTCTGCAACAGGGTCAGCGGTTGTCGCCGTCCACCCCCTCCTCGTTCCTTCCCCTTCGAGGGGGAGGAAGAAAATATTACAGATCAGCGTGTTATCCCTTCCCCCTTGAGGGGGGAAGGATAGGATGGGGGTGGACGGCGTCCCAGTTCGAAATTTTGCAGAAGTCTCCTTGGGGTGAGAGAAGGATCGCTAATCCACAACCAACGCAGATTATGAAATTGCGGCCCGTCCGGTTACCATTTGTCCGGACCAGAGATTGAGGGTGCGGGTTCTATGCGAACGGTTTCGCTCGACGATAAATACCAATTGATGGACGGGCAGGTGTACATCACCGGCACGCAGGCGCTGGTGCGCGCGGCAGTGGAGCAGCATCTGCGCGACGAGGCGGCGGGGCTGAAGACCGCCTGCTTCATCTCCGGCTATCGTGGCTCGCCGATGCACAATCTGGACAAGGAGCTGTGGGCCGCCGAGCGGTTCCTGCCCAGTGCCGATATCCGCTTCCTGCCCGCCGTGAACGAAGATTTGGCGGCGACGGCGATCTGGGGGACGCAGCAGGTCGGTATCTTCGGCGATGCGAAATATGACGGCGTCTATTCGATGTGGTACGGCAAGGGGCCCGGCATCGACCGCAGCATCGACGCGATCCGCCACGCCCATGGAGCCGGCGCGGCGCAGCATGGCGGCGTGCTCTGCGTCGTCGGCGATGATCATCCGCTGTCCTCGACCGACTCGCCCGCGGCGCACGAGACCCTGTTCGCCGACATGCGGATGCCCGTGCTCTATCCCGCCAACGTGCAGGAGGTCGTCGACTACGCACTCTATGGCTGGGCGATGTCGCGCTTCACCGGAAGCTGGGTCGGCTACAAGCTGATCCCCGACACGGTCGACACGACGGCGTCGATCCTGGGCGATCCGCAGCGCCTGTCGATCGTCACGCCGAACGATGTGGATATCCCCGCGGGCGGGCTGGGGCTGCGATTCCCGGATTCTTGGAAGGAATACGAGGAACGGATCGAACGCTACAAGATCCCCGCCGCGATCGGCTTCGGTCGCGCCAACGAGATCAACCGGGTGACCCATCGCAGCGACACTCCGCGCTACGGGATCGTCGCCACCGGCAAGGCCTGGACCGATGTCAGCCAGGCGCTGCGCGAGCTCGGCATCGACCGGGCGAAGGCAGCGGACCTGGGAATTACGGTGCTCAAGATCGGCATGCCCTACCCCGCCGACGACGAACTGTTCCGCAGCTTCGCCGACGGGCTAGAGGAGGTGCTGGTCGTCGAGGAAAAACACCAGCTTGCCGAAGGCCAGTTGAAGAGCGCGCTGTACGGGCTGCCCGATGGGCGGCGGCCCAAGATCATCGGCCGCAACGACGAGAGCGGCCAAGCCATCCTGCCGGTCTTTCCGGAATACTCGCCGGACGACGTCACCCGCGCGCTGGCCAAGCGTATCGCGCATTTCCATAGAAGCGACCAGGCCACGGCGCGGGTCGAATTCCTCGAAGCGCGCGCCAAGGCGAATGACGCGCGCAAGCCGCTTAGCGTCAACCGCCTGCCCTATTTCTGTTCCGGCTGTCCGCACAACACCTCGACCCGGGTGCCGGAGGGCAGCCGCGCCATGGGCGGCGTCGGTTGCCACTACATGGCGACCTATATGGACCGCAACAACATGACCCACTGCCATATGGGCGGCGAGGGTCTGAACTGGGTCGGCCAGGAACCCTTCGTGGAAACCGACCATATCTTCCAGAATATGGGCGACGGCACCTATTACCATTCCGGCCTTCTGGCGATCCGCGCCTGCGTCGCGGCGAAGAGCAACATCACCTTCAAGATCCTGTTCAACGACGCGGTCGCCATGACCGGCGGCCAGCCGCTGGACGGCCCGCTGACGCCGCAGGCGATCGCCCTGCAGGTGCATGCGGAGGGCGTTAAGAAAGTCGTCGTCGTGAGCGACGAGCCGGAGAAGTACTCGCCCCATCGCGGCCTGCCGCCGGGCACGCAGATCGAGCACCGGC
>CAJWOT010000137.1 GCA_913044215.1 uncultured Rhodospirillaceae bacterium
GGGTTCTTCGGTCATAACCCCATCGGCATGGTCCGATTAGGCGATCACCGTGATTTTATTGGCGGTGCAGATATGCAGGTACCACAGCATGTGGCAACCGGAGAGCGCGGCGAGCAGCAGTTCCTCCAGATTGTAAAGCCTGGCATCGCCGCGGAAGGCCGGGTTGGCGGAACCCGGAAGGGCTGACTTACCCGGTGCGGTGAAGCGGTGTTCGCGCGAATAGCCGCGATAGTCTTTCGCCGGACCGTCCTCGGCCCCGGTCCAGACCATGTCGATTGCGTAAATGTGTTTGCGGCCCTCGGTCATCGGATCACGAAACCCTGGCTCACAGGATCGTCCGGGTCGAGCAACCATTTGGCATAGCCGGTGACCTTGGCCGTGCCCTTCACGGTTGGGATGACGGCGCGGTAGTTGCCGATCGTGGTCTCGCCGATCAGCTCGCCCTCGAACTGGCCGCTGCCCAAAAGGCCTTCCGACTTGATCGGCTCGCCGATCTTCATTTTTCCGCGCGCTTCGAAGGCGGCCATCATCATGCTCGTCCCGGTGCCACCGGGGGAGCGGTCCAGCTTGCCGTCGCTGAACACATGGACGTTCTTGTACAGGCTGTCCGGCCGGTCGCCCTCCTGCCAGAAGGTGCAGAAATGCAGTCCCTTGATGTGGGTTTCCACCGGGTGTTGCACGGTTATCTTTTCGTTGATCTGGTCCTTCACAAGGCAGCCCATTTCCGACAGCAGCTTGCCGTTTTCGGGCCCGATCGGCCGTTCCGCGTCCGGCCATTTCACGATGGCGAAAAAGTTGCCCCCGAAGGAGATGTCGGCGGTCAACGCGCCGTAGTCCGGCAGTTCGATGGGCACATCCTGGGCAAAGACGAAGGCGGGCACATTCTGAAAGCGGGTCCATTGCGCCGCGCCGTTCTCACTATGCACCTCGGCGCGCACCGGGCCCGCCGGTGTTTCGAAATTGATGAAGGTCGAGGGCGCCTCCGGTTTGGCGACCATGCCGTGCGAGACCATGACCATCCCCAGCGCGATGGTGCCGTGCCCGCACATCTCCACGAACCGTTCGCCGTCGATCCACAGCATGCCGGCATCCATGTCCGGTTGCGAAGGCGGGGTCAGGAAGACGCCGAACATGTCGTTATGGCCGCGCGGTTCGCGCATCAGCGCGGTCCGGACATGATCAAAATTGTCCTGCAGATACTGACGCTTGCCGAGAATGTCGAGGCCGTGCGGGTAGGGGATTCCGCTATGAATGATGCAGGTCGGCTCCCCCTCCGTGTGGGTGTAGATGACGTCGAGGAATTGCGATCGTGGCATCATGGCGGCGGTCTCCGGTTGTGGGGCGCCTATCCTAGAGCGGACCGCCGGGTCAGTGCCATATGGGTCATATGCTGAGAGGAGCGAAAAAATTAACTTCTAGGGTTAATAATTCGGTAACACTCCCCATATACGGTCTCAGATAACAGTAGTGTTGTGATGGGAATAAGGTAGCAACGCGACGCAGGCCGCCCCGGTGAGAACCGAGGCGGTTTTTGTTTGCGTGACGGTCAGCGGGCTAGACGCCGTCATAGACAATGGAAATCCACTTGTCCGTGGGCAGGAATCCGCCGCCCCACTCGGTTTCCAGGTCGGACAACGGTTTTGCCGCGACCGCTTCCGACGCGCTCTTGCCCTCGCGCTTCAGTTTGGACAGACGGACCTGCGCGGTTTCCAGCATCGTGCGGTAGGCCATCAACGCCTTCTTGTCGGCCAAAGGTCCGTGCCCCGGAATGATTTTGGTGTTGTCGTCGGCCAGCGCCAGCATCGTATCAACAGCGGCGATGACGCCCTGCACCGTTCCGCCGGCACCGGTGTCGATGAACGGGTAGAAGCCGTTGAAAAACAGGTCACCGGCGTGGATCACGTTGGCCTTCTCAAAATGGATGATGGTGTCGCCGTCGGTGTGCGCGTTCGGGCTGTGTATGGCGTGGACGGTCTCGCCATTCAGGTGAAACGTCATCTCGCGCGTGAAGGTGATGACAGGAACAGCCGCCTTCGGCGCCGGCGGCATGACCCGGTTGAAGGCGACGATCGTCGTACCTTTGGCCAGTTTCTTGCGGACATTGTCGTGGCTCACGATCGTGACGCCCGCGTTACCGAGATTCTCGTTCCCGCCCGTGTGGTCGAAATGATAGTGCGTGTTGATCAGGAAGCGCGGCGTGTCGCCGCCGATGTTCTTCACCGCGACCATGATCCGCGCCGTCAGCGGGGCGAACTGGTCGTCGATCATGAAGGTGCCGTCCGGCCCGGTCAGCACGCCGATATTGCCGCCCTTGCCGGTCAGCATGTGGATGCCGTCGGCTAGCTTGGTAGCCTTGATCTTGACGTCGTTCATCTGACCCGCAGCCGGCAGCACCAACAGCGCGCCGGCGGCAAGGGTAGTGAGTAAGGTGGGATCCTCCCTGTCGGTTATGTGCGGTTGCTACGACGGTAACCGGGTTTTGCGGTCGCTGGCCAATCAACAGATTGTGGTCAGCTTGATCGATGGACGCCGAATTCGGAACATGGGTTGCTGACAAGAAAACGAGACCCGCATGGATTCCATAGACGACAACACCGCATGGCGCGGCAGCGACTTCGAAACGCCGCGAAGCTGGGTGCGTGCCCTGACGCCGGCGATGGCCGATGAGATCGTGGCCGCGACCGCAGCGGTTGCCGGCCGCGAATTCTGGACATTGACGCCAAATTGCTTTCCGCTGCCGTGCACGAAACCACTGTTGGCCGAAGCGCGCAGCGACCTGGAATCGGGCCGCGGCTTCACCGTACTGTCTGGTTTTCCCGTCGACCGGCTCACCTTGGAGGACGTACGCAGGGCGTATGCCGGGCTGTGCAGCTATTGGGGCCACCCGATCGTGCAGAACGGTGTTGGCGAGCGCATGGTCGATGTCACCGATATCGGGCGTGAATACAGTCACCGGTCGCGCGGGTATAGCGGCACCGCGTTGCTGCCTTTTCATACGGACGGCACCAAGGGCGAGCCGGAGATGCTGCACTATACCGGCCTGCTGTGCCTGGAGACGGCGCAGAGTGGCGGGCTTAGCGCCATCGCCAGCGCGACGTCGCTCTACAACGAAATCGCTGCGACACATCCCGACCTAATGCCGGCCTTGCGGCGCGGCTATCACCATCACCGGCAGGGCGATCATCCGCCAGGGCATACGCCGATCTCGGCGGAGCGGATACCCGTTTTCAGCTTCAGCCAGAACTTACTGCATTGCCGCTTCAACCGAAACAACATGGAGTGGGCCGCGAAGGAAGGAGCGGACCTGTCCGACACCGATCGCGAGGCCCTGGCCCTGGTCGACGCGATCGTCGCCTGCCCCGGTTTCGCGCTGTCGATGGACCTTCGCAAGGGCGATCTGCAGGTCATCAACAACTGCGTGATTCTGCATTCCCGCACGGATTATGAGGATGCGACGGATCGCAAGCGGCATCTGCTGCGGCTTTGGCTTAACAATCCGGAGGCGCGGCGTGACGGTCACCGTCTTGTGGAGATGTTCGCGCCGCCGGACAGCCGGTTTTCGGATACGCCTTGGCGGGCCGCTTAAGAGGCTGTCAAAGCGCCCCAGCTTGTGACCTTCTTGATCCGGATGGCGATGATCGGCAACCCCTCCAGGTCCATAGCCTGATACTGGGTGTAGCGCGCCGTTAGCCGCGCCTGAGCGTCTGTATACTCCACCCCATCCTCCAGTATCTCGGCCCGGCCGCGCACCATGACCCAGCCGAGGCGCGACCAGTCCGCATCATCGTAACGGTCGGCGACCAGGGCGACCTGCGGGTTCTCGGCGATGTTGCGCAAGCGCTTCAGGGCGCGCGGGTCACCGGATTTGGGTTTCTGGTCGATGGCGATATAGACACTGCCGACGTCGGTCAGAAAGCAGACCGGCAGGGCATGCGGTGCGCCCTCGGCGCCCGCGGTCGCCAGGGTAGCGGTACGTTGCGCCTGCAAAAAGTTACGCTGTTCGGCGGTCAGCATGTCAAGCCGGTTTGGTTTCCGCATAGAGGATCGGGTAGCCGTCATCATCGGTTTCCCGGTCGAGATAGTTGACCGTCCGGTCCGAACTGGAATGGATACCAAGCAGCTTCATGGTCTTATCGCCCACGGTGCGGAAGCTGTGCGGTACCTTCGCCGGCAAGGCCACGGAGTCGCCGGGACCAAGCCGGACAGGCGCGTCCTCGCCGCCTTCCAGCCATGCCTCCATCTCGCCTTCCAGAATATGCAGGATCTCCACATAAGGATGCCAATGCATCGGCGCGACATAGCCGGGCGCCGACGTCTGGATGCCGGTGCGGACCGGCGTGTCGCCGTCGGCGACCAATGGATTGTAATGCGCCAACGGCCCGAACTCGACGCGCGGCGCATCGGCCAGTTTCTTCAGTTTCAGAGTCTCGATTGTCATGCCTGTCTCCGTCGTCGTTAGGGCTGCGCTAACCCGGTCCGTGGCTAATCAACAAGCACGACAGCCTTGCCGGTGATCTCTCGATTAAACAGCCTTTCGGCGAGGTCACCGAGTTCCGCTAGGGTCCCCGTAGCATCGATGTGAACCGACAGCTTGCTATCGGCCAGAAGTCCGGCCAGGACGCGCAGCCCGTCGCGCGCCGGACGGCGGCCGAATTCGGTGAACAGGTAAAGACCGTAATAGTTCGAGCGGCCGGTGCGGAAATATTCGCCCGCATTGATTGTGACTTCGGTGCCGGCGGAGATGCCGTAGCTGACCAAGGTGCCGCCGCGCGCGACCAGATTGAGGCAGTCGGCCAGCACTTGTCCGCCGACGGAATCGAGGATGCAGTGGTAGGACGAATTCTCGACCACGCCCTTGCCGTCCTCGCCGACGACGACATGGTCGGCGCCTATGGCGCGCAGCGCGTCCGCGGTCTCTGCCCGCCGCACCAGCGCCGTCACCGTCGCGCCCGACAGTTTCGCGAGTTGCACCGCATATTGACCGACGCCGCCCGAGGCACCGGTGACCAGCACGCGCCGGCCAAGCAGCTGTCCGGCCTGTTCCAGGGCATAAAGCGCGGTCAATCCGGCGACCGGCAAGGTCGCGGCGGTCTCGTAGGAAACGCTGTCCGGCAGCGGGGCCATCCAGGCGGTCTCGATTGCCGCGCGTTCTGCCCAGGCTCCCGTGTTCATCACACCGACGACGCGGGTCCCCGGCGTTGGGCCCGAACCATCCGCCGCCTGCTCCAGCACTTCGCCGGCTACGTCCCACCCCAGCAGTGTCCCGGGTGGGCTGCGTCGTGCGCGTTTGACCTCTCCCAGATTGAGCGAGATCGCTTTCACCGCTACCAGGGCCTGACTGGAAAAAGGGGTGGGGCCCGGCGCATCGGTGAGCGCGAGATGACCAGGAGCGGAGGGGTCGACGAGTACGGCACGCATGGCGATATCCTTGGCAGGGTTGATCAATCGGCAAGACCGTACCGCAGTCATCCCCTCACCCCAACCCTCTCCCCAAGGAGAGGGGGAATAATGCGGCCCGAACTCCCTCTCCCTCCGGGAGCGGGTTGGGGTGGGGGAAAACCCGTAGCTCACCTTCAGCGGCGAATTCAACGCGATGCGCTGGCAGCCGATGATTTCATGTAATATGGCCATGTTGGCCCAGCAAACGGGGCCGCGAAGAGTTCAAATAAGGCCAAACTGTCATGACCCGTGCCGCTAAACCGGTCTATCCGGCGAACAAATATCTGGAAGGCGTCTACGCGCCGGTTCCCGACGAAGCCGTGATTGGGCTTGAAGAAATGACGGTGGAGGGCGAAGTGCCGGCCGATCTCGACGGGATCTATGTGCGCAACGGGCCGAACATCCGTCACGCACCGCTTGGCAACTATCACCGCTATGACGGCGACGCCATGCTGCACGCGGTGCAGTTTAACGACGGCCGCGCCACCTACCGCCGGAAATGGGTGGAGACCGAAGCCCTGATGGAGGAAACAGCGGCGGGCAGGGCGCTATGGGGCGGCATGCTGGACCCCCGCCGCGCCGACCGGCCGGACATGCCCCTTAAAGATACCGCCAATACGGACGTCGTCCTGCATGGCGGCAAGCTGGTGACCATGTGGTACATGGCAGGCGATCCCTATCTGGTCGATCCTGTAAGCCTCGAGTCGCTCGGCAAGGCGGATTTCAACGGCAAGCGGACGACCAAGATTTCGGCCCACTCGAAGACCGACGAGAATACCGGCGAGTTCGTCTTCTTCGCCTACGGCCGCCAAGCGCCCTACATGCATCACGGCGTCCTCGATGGTGAAGGCGACCTGACCGCCTTCACCCCGGTTGAACTGCCGGGACCGCGCCTACCGCACGATATGTGGATGACCCACAAGCATACGATTCTGCACGATCTGCCGCTGATCTATGACGAGGCGGCCTACGCGCAAGGGCGGGTAAAGCTGCGCTTCGAGGCGGACTGGCCGACCCGCTTCGGCGTTCTGGCGCGCCACAGCGCCGGCACCGACATCAGATGGGTCGAGTTCCAGCCCTGTTACATCCTGCACACGATCAACGCCTGGGAGGACGGCGACTGGCTGCACATGACTGGTTGCCGCATCCATCCCTTCGAGGACGCGCAAGGCAAACCCGACCTGCAATCGATCGTCACCATCATGGGCCGGCACAAGCTGCGTGCGCGGCTTTACAAATGGTCGGTCAACCTGGCGACCGGCGCGACCAAGGAAGGTCCGCTTGACGACCGTTGGAACGCCGAATTCCCGACCTGGAAGAATGCCGCGATGGGCGATCGCATGCGGTATGCCTATTGTGCCCATATCGAATACGAACCGGTGATCACTTTCCCGGGCCTCATCAAATACGACCTGGAGACGGGCGCCAGCGAGTATTTCTCCGAAGGGTCGGGCTACACCTACAGCGAGGCGCCTTTCGCGCCTGCGACCGGCGGGACGTCGGAGGATGACGGCTACGTGGTCTGTTTCGTACGCAACGCGGACCGCGAGCAGTCGGAAGTGCACATCATCGATGCGCGGAATTTCGCGGATGGCCCGGTCTGCAAGCTGATCCTGCCCTGCCGCGTGCCCGAAGGCTTCCATGCGACCTGGGCGCGGGGGGACTTGATCTAGGCCTGGCGTTGCGGTCGCGCGCGGTGCCGTTCATTTAAGCGTTCGGAACTTGATGCGTTCCACGCCGACCAGGTTGCCGCTGATTACGGTCGAACGCAGTCATCTACCGGTCTGCGTCCAGCCGGTTCGGGTATCGAAAATCCACAGCCCATCGTCTTTGATCGCGAGACCAGTGAACAGGCTGCCGTCCGCGGGAACGGGAAGGCCGATCGCCCGCAATGTCTGCTCCAGCGCGGGGCCGGCTTTTTCGCGGTCGAAGTTCTGTGTCCATCCGATAGATGCCGTGCCGGCCTTCGAATCTAGCTTACGCAGCGTGAGACAGGCCTTGGTCGGGAAGGGGGCCTGACCGAAGGGGTTGGCGATCAAATCGTCGATGACGATGTCTTCTCCCAAACGATAAGTCCCACCGAATTCCATATAGAACAGGCCAGGCGAGCGCAGCGCCGCTGCTTCGATCGCTTGCGGCGTGCTCATCTGCGCAAGGGCACCTTCGAATTTCGAAAGCGCCTCCGGCGGAAGATTCTGTCCGCGCTTCCAGTCCATCATAGTGTCGTCGGCCCGCTTAAAGTGCGCCTGCAGCTCTGTCGTGTTCTCAAGTCCGACGACGCTGCCCAAAGCGTCGGTGCGCAGGTTTATACGCATACCTTGGGATAGATTGACGATCCGCTCCGCGATCGGGTTCGTGCCCGTGCCGGTCAAGATCGCTTTGCCGTAGGTCCATCGGACAGCGTAGCCATCATTGCGGCGGCGCAGCACCTCAATATAGATCGGCACAGCCATGCGGGAGGTGGTTTTCTGGTCGCCGCGGAAGCGTTCTTTGTCCTTGATCAATTCGATCCGATGCTTCTCGCCGACGGCCCAGTTTACCGGCAGCGCGACCGACTTATTGTCTTGCGCGGCGACGGGGACGACGATGAACGCGCACGCGGCAATGAGCGAAACGGTTCGCTTGTGTAGGCTCTGTCTCATCGAAGTCGCGATCCTTCGCAAGGGGGCATCGTTCAGACTGGGAGCTTATGACTAAAACGTTACGAAATAGTCTCTCTCAGCCCCTTCGGCGGTTACGAAGCCGTCCCGCACATCCGCCAAAACCTTCGCCCGGTCGCGCGCCTTCGGGTCGCCGATGCCGCCGCCGCCGGCCTGGGTCAGGGTGATCGTGTCGCCGTTCTGCAGGACGTAGCTGCCCTTCGGATGGACGATTTCGCCGTTGACACGGTGTTCGCGCATCTGACCGTTCTGGCCGCCGTCGAACCCGACGGGCGGGAATTCGGTGCGGTTGGCCATGCAGAATACGGTCATCGGGTGGCCGCTGTCGTTACGCAGATGCACCGCCTGGCCGACGCCGCCGCGGGCTGCGCCGGGGCCACCGCTGTCGGGGAGGAAGCGTTTTTCCAGCACCGTCATGCCAGTGATCGCTTCCCAAGTCTCGACCGGGACGACGGCCATGTTGGACGGACCCGGCACCGTGTCGCCGCCATCCTGTCCCGCCAGCGCGCCGAAGCCGCCGGAAGAGAAATAAATCGTCGAGATGCCGCGGCCGTTCGGCGCCGTGCCCTGGATCGTCATCAGATCCATCATGCCGCAATCCGCCTGCACCTTGTCCGGCGCGGACTCCGCCAGCGCGCCGAAGATGAGCGAGGGCACGAAATGCCCGATGATATGCCGTCCGCCGGTGGGCGAGGGGGGCTGGGCGTGCAGCAGGCAGCCTTCCGGCGCGCTCACCGTAACCGGTCGGGTAAAGCCCTCATTGTTCGGGATGGTCGCCGCGGTCATGCATTTGATCGCGTAGAGGGTCATCGCGTTGGTGTAGCACAGCGGCACATTGATGCCGTGCCGCACGCAGCCGCTGGTGCCGGTGAAATCGGCATGGATCGACTCGTCCTTGACCTCGACCGTGCAGGCCAGTGTGCTCGGCCCCTCGACTCCCTCGATCTGGATTTCGTGCGCGTAGGTGCCGTTCGCCATCTCAGCGATCTTGTCGCGCATCGCGCTTTCGGACTGGCTGCGGATCGCCTCCGATAGGGGGCCGAGTTCGTCGAGTCCGTATTCGTCCATGAAGTCGAGCAGCTGGCGTCCGCCGACCTCGTTGCAGGTGACGTTGGCCAGCAGATCGCCGACCGTCTGGTCGGGCACCCGGACGTTTGTCTCGACCAACTCCAGTATGAAAGGGTCGAGCGTGCCTTCGGAGGCGAGCTTGCATATCGGCAGGCGCAGCCCTTCGTGGAACACTTCGGTGGCCGCAGCACCAAAGCCGAGTCCGCCGATATCCGGCAGGTGTGTGATACTCATCGTGTAGCCGATTAGCCGGCCGTCGCGGAAGACCGGCCGCATCACGGAGATGTCGAAGATGTGGCCGGTTCCCATCCACGGATCGTTGGTGGCGATGACATCGCCGGGTTTGAGCGTCTCCGGTGGGAACTTCTCCAGCATGTAGCGCAGAGTACGCGGCGCCGTGCCGATGAAGACCGGTACGCTGAAGGAGCCTTGAGCCATTAGCTTGCCTTCCGCGTCGAGCAGCACGACGGACAGATCGTAGCTCTCGCGTACGATGGTCGAGAAGGAAGTCCGCACCAGGGTCGAGACGATCTCGTCGGTAACCGAGATCAACCGGTCCCACATAATGGCAAGGCTTACGGCGTCATAGGTGGGCTGGGTCATGTCAGGCTGTCTCCAGTTCCGCTATCAGATTACCGGCGTCATCGACTCTTGCCGTTTCGCCCGGGCCGATCACGCAAGTCGATTCGCGCTCCTCGACCAGCGCGGGTCCCTCGATTGCCGTGCCGGCGGCCAGCGCGTAGCGGTCGTAGACCGGGCAGTCGTGGGCCGTTTCGCCGAACCAGGCGCGGCGCGTGTCCTTGCGCGCCGTGTCCGCCGAGGGGACATTTCCGACCATCCGGTAGCCGCTTTGCAAACCGGTGTCGGGACCGGTTGCCTCGACCTTCCAGTTCACGATTTCAAGCGGCGCCCCCGGGGTGCTGACCGAAAAAAGAAGGGAATAGCGCGCCTCGAACAGGGCGGTCAGCCGGTCGAATGCGGCGGCGGGGTCACCGTCGGGTAATATGATCTCGATCTCGCGGCCCTGACCGTAATACCGCATGTCCAGGCTGCAACGGACCGACATGTCCGCGGCATCGATGCCGGCGCGCCGCAGGAAGCCCGCCGCCTCCTCAATCAACGGCGCGAAGGTGGCTGTGAACCCTTCCCGGTCGAGATCGTCGATGACAGAGAGCCATGAACGGCTCAGCTCGAAGGCAAGCGGGCTCGCCAGCAAGCCGAGCGCAGACATCACCCCGGCGCCGATGGGAAAAACGACCCGTGGGATCTTCAATATCCGGGCGACCGCCATGGCATGCAGCGGGCCGGAGCCGCCGAATGCGACCATGCTCGACTGGCGGTAATCGAAGCCCCGTTCCGAGGCGTGGATGCGGAAGGCGCGGGCGACATCCTCATTGATGATTTCGTGGATGCCCCAGGCGGCACGTGTCAGGTCCAGTTCCAGCGGCTCGGCGACGGTTTCCGCGATCGCGCACTTCGCTGCCTCGACATCGAGCGCCATCTCGCCACCCAGGAAATGATCCGGGTCTAGATAGCCGAGCACCAGGTTGGCGTCCGTCAGGGTCGCGCTTTTGCCGCCAGCGCCGTAACAGGCCGGGCCGGGATCCGCGCCCGCGCTGCGCGGCCCCACGCGCAGCAGGCCGCGTTCGTCGATCTCCGCAATGGAACCGCCGCCCGCGCCGATCTCGATCATGTCGATGGCCGGCGTGATGACGGGCAGGCCGCTGCCGCGCTTGAAGTCGTGCACGCGCGCGACTTCCATGTCGTATTTACGCAACGGCGCGCCGCCGCGCACCAGGGCGCCCTTCGCGGTCGTGCCGCCCATATCGAAAGACAGCAGTTCGGGCAGGTCCAAAGTTCGGCCGTGCAGGGCGGACATCAGGACACCGGCCGCCGGGCCGGATTCGAGCATGCGCACGGGGAACTGCCGCGCCGCATCCGGCGCCAGGACGCCGCCGCTCGACGTCATGATGAACAGCTTGCCGGCGAATCCCTGCGCCGCCAGACCGTCTTCCAGACGGCCGAGATAGCGGTCAAACATTGGCTGCGTGTAGGCGTTGATGCAGGCCGTCGTCCAGCGCTCATACTCGCGCATCGTCGGAACCACATCAGCGGACGCGGTGACGTAGAGGTCGGGGAACTCGGCCCGCGCCAATTCGGCGACCGCCTGTTCGTGCGCCGGGTTGGCATAGGCATGCAGGAAACAGATGGCCAGCGCCTCTATCGTCTCGGCTTCGATCAGGTCGGCGATAGCCGCGCGCGCTTGGTCTACATCCAGCGCCGCCGAGACGCTGCCATCGAAGGCGACCCGTTCGGCGATTTCGCGCCGCGCCGGCCGCGCGACGAGGGAAGATGGGAAGACTATCCGCAGGTCGAACAGGTCGTAACGCTGTTCCAGCCGCATGTCGGGGATATCCATGAACCCCGCGGTGACGAGCATGCCGGTCCTAGCGCCGCGCCGTTCGATGACGGCATTGGTGACCAAGGTGGTGCCGTGGGCGATCACCTCGATTTGTTCCATCGCGACATCGTTGCGGTCGAGCAGCGCCGCGATGCCCTCCAACACCGAGATGGACGGGTCGGT
>CAJWOT010000138.1 GCA_913044215.1 uncultured Rhodospirillaceae bacterium
ACCGCGACCACGTGGAGTGCAGTACCTGCCGCAGGTCGATTATGTATTGCCACGCAGGAGAGCAGGCTTGGCTTTAGACACCTGTTGTAGAGAGCCGAGAGAGGGGTGAAGACCACAGCCTTTTTATTGAAGATACCTTTCTTTTGACACTTTTTGAGACCATTCCAGCCAATATTGCCCTCTAGCGTTATAGGACGGTTGGTCGAACCTCCTTCCCATCCCCTCACGGGAAGATCAATCGTGTCCCTGCAAGAGAGCCGCCGCTTGGTCTCCTTATACCTCCACCCAGCCAATCGGCGGTTCTCCCTTTTTATTTGATAGGCGAAATGACGGGTTGGATTCATATACCCTTCACAGGACCAATACGTTGGATATCGCTGTCCACCCTTTTAACCTCTGGCAGTAGAAAAATCAGATCATAGTCGGCAGGAGCTATTTCTTACTGTCCAATGATCGTGAACGTGTATGCACAGGGTGTTGAGTAGAACCTTCCACCCCCGGTTTATAGCTCTCGATCAAAGCCCAATCCGTGCGATCAGACCCAAGCATCGTCAGCGTCACGAGCTTTATGTTTATAGACGCTTTGTTATTGGGTCGCTGTGCGGCTAGCGGAATAGTATATCGACGCTAAGGAGGCGTTTTTTTTCCTGTGGGGTGCCGCGAGGGCGTAGTTCAAACACTTGCCTTGCGGAACGTCGATTTTGATGGCCAATTTGGTGGACATAACGTCAATAAGTAGAGGTGATGGCTGTTATGATGGCCATTGTCGATATATAAAAATCAATAAAACCAATTAATTAACGTAATAAATAAGAAAAAGTGAGCTGGGAAGCTCCTGCTCTACCGTTGAGCTATACCCGCATCGACCCTCATTGTACAGGCAAGCCCGACCGGCGTTCAATCACCGGCGAACACGGTCGCCAATCGTTCGATCGCGCGGCGCGTTTCCGCGGCGGGGACCCCGGCATAGCCGAACAGCAGACCCTTTTGATGTGGCGTCTCGCGGTAGAAGGCGGAAAGCGGCAGGGCGACGACCCCGGCGGCGCGGGCGCGCTTCGACAGTTCGGCGTCATCCGCATCGTCCGGCAGGTGACCGACCAAATGCATGCCGGCTTCGTCCGGTGCGATCCGCAGCTTGTCGCCCAGAATCTCGCGGACCGTCTCGATGAAGAAGGCTTGCCGTTCCTCGTAAAGCGCGCGCATCCGCCGGATATGCGATGTCAGATAGCCGTCGGTGATGAAATCGGCGAGCGCGGCCTGCGCGATCGAGGAAGGGTGCGAATCCAGAAGGCGGCGTATCGCGCAGAGCGGTTCGATCAGCCCTTCGGGCGCCACCAGATAGCCGATCCGCAGACCCGGGAACATGACCTTGCTGAAGGAACCCACATAGATGACCCGGCCGTTCTCATCCAACCCCTGCAGGGCGGCGAGCGGCCGGCCGGCGTAGCGGTATTCGCTGTCGTAATCGTCTTCCAGCACGAATGCGTCGGCGGCCTGCGCCCAGTCCAGCAACTCCAGCCGGCGGCGCAACGCCATGGTCCGGCCGAGCGGATATTGATGCGACGGCGAGACACAGATCATCCGCGCGTCCGGCGAGATGCGCCGTCCCTCGACCACGTCGATGCCGTCATCGTCAACCGGAACCGGCGTCAGGTTTGCGCCGGCGGCAAGCAGGGCGCTCCAGGTGCCGCTGAAGCCCGGCTCCTCGACCCAGACCCGGTCGCCGGGATCGATCAGGGCGCGGGCGACCAGGTCGAGCGCCTGCTGCGCGCCGGAGACGATGAGGATCTGGTCGGGGTGACAGGACACCGCCCGCGCCGCGCCGAGATAGCGCGCCAGCGCCTCGCGCAGGGGCGGGTAGCCCATCGGGTCGACGCCGACCAGGAAATCCGTTGGCGGCCTCCGCCAGCGGCGAGCCAGCAGCCGGGCCCAGTCGTCGAAGGGAAAACTGTCGATTTCCGGCAGGCCGAGTGAGAAGGGTTGCGGCGGCGTGCCTTGCGCGGCCTGTAGCTGCGCCAGCATCGCGCCGCGCCGCGACAGTTTAGGCTCGCTGCTGGGTTCGCGGACCTCTTGTGGTGGTGTGCGGCGCGCGTGCAGCAATGCTTCCGGCAGAACGGCGGAGACGTAGGAGCCGGCGCCGACGCGGCCATCGAGATAACCCTCGGTGAGCAATTGCTCATAGGCGGACACCGCTGTGTTGCGCGAGAGGGACAGATCGTTGGCCAAGGTCCGGGTCGACGGTAGGCGTGTGCCGGGCTGCAGACGCCCGGTCAGGATCGCGTCACGGATGGCGAAATAGAGCTGTCGGTATAGCGGCGTTTCCGCCGCCGAGTCGAGGGAGAGGGCGGCGAGATGCGCTGCCGTGGATCGCCTGGCCATCGTGGTACCTGTCGGTGACGCGGTCGCTGGGTGTCGAAGCGGACCGGAGATTAGGTAAATAAACGGAAAATAAAAAGGCCCACTTCAAGGGCTTTAGCTGGTCCAATCGCCGTCCGTGGTCACATTTTAGCCAGCGCCGCCCCATATGCCGGGGCTCTATGGTATGCAGACACTGCGGAAAACAGCGGTTTCAGAGATTTCAAGAGCGGGCCGATCACGTCTTTTTTATTGTACGGGTTGGTCCGCCCTTCTACATCATGGCGAAATTCCGCGTTTGTTAACCATTTCGGTCGCGACGAGCGAGGCTTTCATGAACGTAACCACGCCGGTGTCCAGCCCCGCCCTGGATCCTGCGAAGTTCCGCGACCCCGATGTGACCGCGACCGGCGAACGCCGGGCATTGGTCCATCTCGAGTCGCTCGAGACCCTATGGTTCAACACCGGCACCTTGTGCAATCTGACCTGTTCGAACTGTTACATCGAGTCGAGCCCGAAAAATGATCGCCTCGTCTATATCTCGGCCGCCGAAGTCCGGACCTATCTGACGGAAATCGCGGCACTGCAGCTGCCAACGCGAGAGATCGCCTTCACCGGCGGCGAACCGTTCATGAATCCGGAGATCATGGACACCCTCGAAGCAGTGCTGGAAGGCGGCTTCCGCTGCCTGTTGCTCACCAATGCCATGCGGCCGATGATGAAATGCACTGATCGAATTGCGGACCTTCAACAGCGCTTCGGCGACCGGTTGACCGTCCGGGTCTCGCTCGACCACTACACCGAGACGCTGCACGATATGCTGCGTGGCGAGCGCAGCTGGGAGAAAACCTTGCTGGGTTTGCGCTGGCTCGCGGAAACCGGCGTGTCGATCAATGTCGCCGGCCGGACTTGCTGGGGCGAAAGCGAGGACTCGATGCGGCAAGGCTTTGGGCGGCTTTTCGAAGCCCAGGCGATTTCGATCGATCCGCAGAACCCAGAGCAACTGGTCCTGTTTCCGGAGATGGACGAAACGCAGGACGTGCCGGAGATTACCGAAAGCTGCTGGGATATCCTCAACGTCGCGCCGACCGCGATGATGTGCGCGACATCGCGCATGGTGGTCAAACGCAAGGGGGCGTCGGCACCCGTCGTCGTACCCTGCACCCTATTACCCTATGACCCATCGTTCGATTTCGGGACAACCCTCGAATCCGCCGCCGAGCCGGTCAAATTGAACCATCCGCACTGCGCGAAATTCTGCGTTCTCGGTGGCGGATCGTGTAGCGTCAACGCGGACTGACCGGTTCACGCCGCGTCGAATTGGCAGGCCAGAGTGCCAGCCGTGACGGGCGATAGGCCGGTTAGGACTTGCTGGTCGAGCAGGATCACGCGACCGGGTTTCGGCATATCGATAACGCGTCTTGTTTTGAGCTTGCTGAAAAGGCGGCTGATGGTTTCGGAATTCAGCCTCAGATAGTCTGCGATGTCCTCCCGTTTCATCGGCAGTCCGATGACGGTTCCCGTCTTCCCTGGAAAACCCACCCGATAGGACATGTCGACCAGGAACGCGGCGACGC
Source organism: uncultured Rhodospirillaceae bacterium (assembly GCA_913044215.1). Classification (GTDB taxonomy): domain Bacteria; phylum Pseudomonadota; class Alphaproteobacteria; order UBA8366. The sequence continues at coordinate 3,933 of CAJWOT010000138.1, forward strand.
GCTCCATCGCGGTACACCGCCCGAGCAGTGTAATCTGTGTGGTCATGCGCTGAAGCTGGCGGCGCAAGGCGCTATCCGGTGACCCGTCCGCTTCGAATTGGCAATTGCCGCACCGATTCAGGTCGGAACGGTTGGCCAGTTACACCACGCCGGCGGTCAGGGCGATGTGGCGCATTTCCAACTGGGGCAGCGGTTGAAGCAGTTGCTCACCCTTGAGGTGAAACCCCAACACCTGCCGGCGGCCGTCCCCGAGGATCGATTCCACCCGCGTCGTACCTAAGGCAAGGGTCGCAATGGTGCCCGGCTTTGGTCCACCAACGGTGATCCTGTTCCCGGCGGCAAAGGACAGCTGCCGTACCATGGGAATGACGTCATGACATACGGTCGGCCGGACATCTGCCGTGATGATTTCGGGTCGTTGTGGCTTCACAGGCATGGCGGTCACGGGCTCCCGCGCAATTCTCGACTGTTTCCAGCTTAAAGCGCGCAGATCCGGGCGGCATTGATCCGGATCAATACGGTTTTTTCGAAGTTTCTGAGCAGAACCAGGCCGACGAGATTCGCTGGGCGCACGAGAATTTCGGCGACCGGGACCAGCCCGCCGTCGAAGGGCTAATGGCGACATTGAAGACGCACTTCGCCTGCAAGTAGCGCGCTGCGACCCTTTCGTTTCGCATTCGTTGGCATCCTGTTACCCTCTGCGGCAGTTGCATCAATGAGGAGGACGGGACGATGAAAATCGACGGCGGCTGCCATTGCGGTGCCTTGACCTATGAGGCGGAAATCGATCCCGATACGATGACGATCTGCCACTGTACCGACTGCCAAAAGATGTCCGGTACGGCGTTTCGGACGGTCATCCGCGCGCACGAGGACAATTTCAAGATGTTGACCGGAGAGCCGAAAATCTACGTCAAGACGTCGGAGAACGGCACGCCGCGGGCGATGGGGTTCTGCGAGAATTGCGGCACGCAGATTTATGGGACCAGTGTCGGCGAAGGCCCGAAAATCATAGGTATCCGCGGCGGTACGGTCACGCAGAGCGCGCAGCTGAAACCGGTCAATCAGATCTGGACCCGCTCGGCACAGCCTTGGGTCTGCGAGATCGAGGGGATGGAAGTGTACGAGACATCGCTGGAGGCGGGCTAGCAGGGATAGGCGGGTTGCACGGCAATCCTGACGTCCTATTCTGAAGGTCATGAGCTACGAACATCCCTATGAAGGTCTCAAGGTCCTGGAGATAAGCCAGGGCTACGCGGCGCCCTATTGCGCCATGATGTTGGCCCAGTACGGTGCGGAGGTGGTGAAGATCGAGCCGCCGCACGGCGACTGGGTGCGCGGCGTGGGAAAGTCCACCGGCGACCATTCCTCGCTCTCGATCGTTCCCAATCTCGGCAAGAAAAATCTGGCGCTCGATCTCAAGTCCGACGAAGGCAAGGCGATCGCGCGGCGTCTCGCGGTGGAAGCGGATGTCATCGTGGAAGCCGGCCGGCCGGGCGTCACCGCGAAATTGGGCCTCGGTTATGAGCAGATCAAGCCGGACAACCCGCGCGTCATCTACATTTCGGTCAGCGGCTTCGGCCAGACCGGCCCCTATATCGACCGGCCGGCGACCGACACGGTCATGCAAAGCTTCTCCGGCCTGATGTCGGTGAACAAGGGCACGAGCGACGGCATGCCGCACCGGGTGGGCGTGATCGTCGCCGACCATACGACCGGCCTCTACGCCTTTCAGTCCGTCGCCGCGGCACTTTATGCCAGACAGGGCAGCGATGAAGGCCGTTTCATCGATGTCAGCCTGATGTCGAGTATGGCGGGGCTGCTGGCACCCAAACTCATCGAACACACTATCGAACCGGGCGAACAGAGCATCACCAACGCGCCCGCCGGCAGCTATCAGACGCAGGACGGCTGGATCGCGATCACGCTGATCAAGGAAGCGCATTGGGCCAATATCTGCCGCTGCCTGGAGCGGGATGAACTGGCGACCGATCCGCGCTTCGACTCCTTTGCGAAACGGGCGGAGAATCTGGACGCGCTTCTGGCGCTGATCCGTCCGGTCTTCGCGGCACGGACGACCGCCGAGTGGTCGGGAATCTTTCGCGAGAATGACGTGCTGTCCAACCCAATCAACGATATGGGCGCCTGGCTGGAAGACCCGCAGGTCCTGGCGAGCGATCTCGCCCCCATGGTGTCGCAGCCGCAGGCCGGACCCATGCCGATTGTCCATTTGCCCGGCACAACGCCGCCACGCGATGGCGATCCCAAGTTCGAAGCGCCGCTGGCCGGCGCGCACAGCCGTGAAATTCTCACGCGGCTCGGCTATTCGGATGCCGATATCGAAGCGCTGGCGTCACGGGGCGTCACCAAACTCAGCGACTGAATGGAGTTCACTATGTCCGACACCGCCTTCTCGCCGGAAAAACACGATCCCGGCCTCGCCCTGACTTTCGAGGAACTCGAAGTCGGTCAGGAATTCTATATCCCGTCGCGGACCATGACGGGCGGGCTGTTCGCGGCCTTTCAGTCGGCTTCCGGCGACAATCACCCGATCCACTACGACGTCGAATATTGCCGCCGGCACGGACATGAGAATTTGCTGGCGCACGGGTTCCAGGTCGTCATTCAGTCGGCGGCTGGCGCGGGGATGTTCCCCTTCGTCGTTGGGGGATCGCTGATCGGATTTCTAGAGCAATCCTCCAAATTCCTGAAGCCGGTCTATATGGGCGACACGCTGTATCCGCTGTTGACGGTGACCGAATTGACGCCACAGCGCAGCACCGGCGTGCTGACCGTCCGCTCCACGATCCACAATCAGCGCGGCGAACTGGTCATGGAAGGCGAGCAAAAATATCTACTAAGGCTCGGCAAAAAGGCGTCGTAACCGCTTTTTCCGCGGTATCGCCGCAGCGCAGCCCTATTTCGTCCCAATTTGACCGCTACTTCCTGACCGGCACGACGTTAGGAGGATGAGATGCGTATTCATTTTGCCGCGGCATTGCTGTGCGCCGGCGCGCTGGCCGGCTGCAGTTCGACACCGCTTACCCAATTGCAGGAGTCCACGCCCAAAGGCACGGCCGTTTCTCAGGCGCTGGCTGGCGCCTATGCGGATTTCGCCAAGGTCGAAGTGACCGAGATGGTGGATCTGAAGGATGGCGATTATTTCGCCAGAAAGGGACTCGATGCAGCGCGAGGTGGCGAGCCGGTACCTGAAGTGGTTGCAGACTGGGATGTCGAGGAGAAGGCCGTTGTCAGCCTGCAATCGGCGCGGAACCGTTTGGCGGCGGCGCTTGCCAACCGGCCCGATAAGGCAGCCCCGAGTCTGGCTGCGAAGGCGCAGGTCGGGTTCGACTGCTGGATCGAGCAACAGGAAGAAGGTTTTCAACCCGGCGATATCGAAAATTGCCGAAAGGTCTTCGTATCCTCGGTGAGCGATCTTGAGCAGCGCGACGACTATCCCCATAGCGTCTTCTTTGAACTGGATGCGGATGGCCTCTCCCAATCGGCACGGCAGCGTATTGAAAAATTGGCGGCCCGTGCCATGCGGCTTGGTGTGCCGCGGATCACGATCGTCGGTCATGCCGACAGCACGGGGAACGAAGACCACAACTTAGCGCTGTCGCTGCGCCGGGCCGATGTGGTGGAACAGGCTTTGGTTGCGGCCGGCGTGCCGTCCGACCGCGTCGGCGTCGCGGCGGTTGGTGAAAATCGGCTTCGAGTCATGACGGGTGACGGTGTCGCAGAACCGCAAAACCGGCGGGTCGAATTGTTGTTCCAACCGGTTGTCGGGTGGTAGGGTCGCCGCGCAGGCGGGAAGCAGAGGCAATCGGGTATGATTGCTGCCCGAATTTACCTTCAAGGGGATGGCCCATGTACGAAGCTGTTACCGATGATATCAAGGTATCGGTTACGCCGTATTTCCTGGAAGACCAGTCGGCGCCGGATGAAAACCACTACGTCTGGGCCTATCAGATCTCGATCGAGAATCTCGGCGGTGAGACGGTGCAACTGCGCAACCGGTTTTGGCGCATTACCAATGCGGTCGGCCAGATCGAAGAGGTCCAGGGACCGGGTGTGGTCGGTGAGCAGCCGGTGCTGGAACCGGGCGACTCTTTCCAATATACCAGCGGCGCGCCGTTAAGTACGGCGTCCGGCATCATGGTCGGCAGCTATGAGATGGAAGGCGCCGATGGGCGGATGTTCGACGTGGCGATCCCGGCGTTCTCGCTCGATAGCCCGCATCAGCCGGTTCAGCTGAACTGATCCCAGCCGAACAGTTACGGAATTTTGGGGAGAGCGAATTGAACGCACCTGATGGTGCCGGCCCTGGACAAGCGGTCGGCGACGAGGACATGAAACGGCCGAGCCGTGCGGAAGCAGAAGCTGCGGTTCAGACCTTGATCCGCTGGGCCGGCGACGACCCGGCGCGCGAGGGGTTGCTCGACACGCCCGCCCGGGTCGTGCGGTCGTTCGAGGAATTTTACGCCGGCTATCAGCTCGATCCGACGGAATTGCTGTCGCGCACCTTCGAGGAAACGGACGGTTACGACGAACTGATCGTGCTGCGCGAAATCCGCTTCGAGTCGCATTGCGAGCACCACATGGTGCCTATCATCGGCTGCGCCCATATCGGCTACCTGCCGGACAAGAGGGTGATCGGTATCAGCAAGCTGGCCCGCGTTGTCGACGCTTTCGCAAAACGCCTGCAGATTCAGGAGAAGATGACGGCCCAGATCGCCAACGCCATCGACGAAGTCTTGAAGCCGAAGGGGGTGGCCGTTGTCGTCGAAGCGAGCCACCAATGCATGACGACGCGCGGTGTGCACAAGTCCGGTGTCGGCATGGTGACCAGCCGCATGTTGGGGGTCTTGCGTGACGATCCGACGACAAGGCGCGAATTCTTGTCGATCATCGGATCGCCGAACCCGTCGGGGCAGTAGCGACCTAAAAAGCGGTTCGGCGGTTGCTGAAATCGATTCCGGCGATCCGGCTACGGCCCGATAGCGACCGATACCGAAACGCGCTAATGCTGGACAAATCGGAAAAGCGGTAGGAATACTGTCGTCTCCTGAATGCCGATTCGCACGGATTCCACTGACCGGTTCGCCCGTTGATCGACTTTCGTCCCGTTCTCTTCATCATTGGCATCTTGATGTCGACCTTGGCTGTCGCGATGTTCGTGCCGGCTGCGGCCGATCTTGCGGTGGGCAACGATGAATGGCAGGTCTTTGCGACCGGGGCTGCGCTGACCCTGTTTATCGGCGTCATGTTGGTCCTGACGACGCGCAGCAATGTGCGCAACCTGTCCCTGCGGCAGGCCTTCATCCTGACGACGTTGAGCTGGGTGCTGATGCCGGCGGTCGCCGCTTTGCCCTTTGTCTTCGCCGATCTCGGCCTGTCCTATACGGACGGGTTTTTCGAAGCGATGAGCGGTCTTACCACGACCGGGTCGACGGTCATTATCGGGCTCGACCAAACCAAGCCGGGAATCCTGCTGTGGCGCGCGCTGCTGCAATGGCTTGGCGGTATCGGCATCATCGCCATGGCGATTTCGATCCTGCCGTTGCTGCAGGTTGGTGGGATGCAGCTGTTCCGCATGGAATCCTCCGACACCTCCGACAAGGTGATGCCGCGCGCAGCCCAGATCGTGACGGCGATCGCGGTGATCTATGTCGTGCTGACCTTGCTGTGCGCGTTGATCTATTGGCTGTTCGATATGACCGGGTTCGACGCGATGGCGCATGCGATGACGACGATCGCAACCGGCGGGTTTTCGACCCACGATGCGTCGCTCGGATTTTTCGGCGATGCGCGCATCGATTGGACCGCGACCTGTTTCATGCTGATCGGCAGCCTGCCGTTCGTGCTTTATCTGCAGGCGGTCCGCGGCCGACCCGGTGGCCTGTTGCGCGACAGTCAGGTGCGCTGGTTCCTGGTCATCGCGGCGCTTGCGGTGGGGTCCGTAACGCTGTGGCTGCTGCGCGCCGACCACAACGATCTGCCCGCGGCAGCACAACTCGCGGCGTTCAATGTGGTCTCTGTGATCACCGGCACGGGTTATTCGACGGTGGATTTCAGCGCCTGGGGGGCCTTTCCCTTGGCCCTTCTGTTCTTCCTGATGTTCGTGGGCGGCTGTGCCGGTTCGACGACCTGCGGCGTCAAAGTGTTCCGGTTCCAGGTGTTGTACGCCACGGCGCGGTGCCAGATGCGGCGTCTGTTGCAGCCGCACGGCGTTTTCATCCCGTACTACAACAAACGGCCGATACCAGAGGAAGTCACCACATCAGTGATGGGGTTCTTTTTCCTCTACGTCATCGCGTTCGGTTTCATCGCGGTCGGGTTGGGCATGCTCGGCCTCGATTTCCTGACGGCGGCGTCCGGAGCGGCGACCGCGATCTCCAATGTCGGCCCGGGCCTCGGCCCGGTTATCGGGCCGTCGAGCACCTTCGCCAATCTGCCCGACGCGGCGAAATGGTTGCTCTCGTTGGGCATGTTGCTGGGGCGGCTTGAGCTGTTTACCGTCCTGGTCCTTCTTCTTCCCTCTTTCTGGCGGAACTGACGCTATGGCACCTAAAAAACTGACACCTGTTGAGATGATCCGCGCGCTGGTCGGTTTCGACACCACTTCGGTCAAATCGAACCTGCCTCTGATCGACTTCGTGCGCGACTATCTGGCGGATTACGGGGTCGATTCCCGTTACGTGCTCAGTGAAGACGGCACGAAGGCGAATTTGTGGGCGACCGTGGGGCCGGATGGCCCCGGCGGCGTGGTCATCAGCGGGCACACGGACGTGGTACCCGTCGACGGCCAGCCCTGGGATAGCGATCCGTTCGAGATCGTCGAGAAAGACGACCGGCTGTATGGCCGCGGCACGGCGGATATGAAGAGCTATATCGCGATTGCGCTGTCGCTGGTGCCGGAGATGCTGTCCCGGCCCCTGCAGCGCCCGATCCATTTCGCGCTGACCCACGATGAGGAGGTCGGTTGCGTCGGCGCGCCGCGGCTGATCAAGGATGTGGTCGAGAATTTGCCGCGGCCCGGTGCGGTCATCATCGGTGAGCCGACCGAGATGCAGGTTGTCGATGCGCACAAGGGCATCAACTCCTTCGTTACCACGGTGACCGGACACGAAGCGCATTCCAGCCTCACTCATCACGGTGTGAACGCGGTGATGACCGCCGGCCGGCTTATCGCGTTCCTCGGCGACCTGGCGGCGGAAAAGGCGGCCAATCCGGAGCCCGGCAGCCGCTTCGATCCGCCCTATTCGACAATCCATGTGGGTACCGTTGAGGGTGGCACGGCGCTCAACATCGTCTCCCGCCTGTGCGAGTTCAAATGGGAAATCCGCGCCCTGCCTGGCGACGATCCGGCCGAGACGGTTGCCCGGCTGAACGAATTCTGCGAACGGGAACTCGTGCCGGCGATGCGCAAGATTGCACCGGAAACCGGGATCGAGACCGTGTCGAAACTGACCGTGCCGGCGCTCGGTCCGGAGCCCGGCTCGCCGGCCGAGCAGCTTGCCTTCGCGTTGACCGGTACGAATGCGACCCATGCGGTGTCCTATGCCACCGAAGGGGGGCAGTTCCAGGAAGCCGGTCTGCCGGCCGTCGTGTGCGGCCCTGGCAGCATCGAACAGGCGCACAAGCCGAACGAGTTCATCACCCTGGAGCAGGTGGCCGCCGGCGAAGATTTTGCCCGCCGGCTCATCGCGCGCTGCCAGGAGTCCGCGGTGTAACGCCCCGTCGTGCGGTAAACCTTTCGT
>CAJWOT010000139.1 GCA_913044215.1 uncultured Rhodospirillaceae bacterium
GATCAGAGGCAGCGGTCAAAAACCGGCCACAGTGCCGCCGGGCCGGGTCCGCGTCATCGTTCGATAGACCTATCGGAGAGCACTCACCTCAGCTTGGGTATCTCGGTGCGGCAGCGCCATCCCGTCGCACCCTAGCGGGCCTCTCGGATCATTGTACCCGATCCGTGCGCGGTGAAGATCTCCAGCAAGGTCGCATGCAGCGCTCGCCCGTCGACAATCACCGCCGCACCGACGCCCCCATCGATCGCCTGGATACAGGTTTCTACCTTCGGGATCATGCCGCCGGTCAGCGTTCCGTCCGCCATTCGGTTGTTTGCGTCGGCGACTGACATCTCCTTGATGAGCGTTCCACTCTTGTCGAGCACGCCCTCGACATCGGTCAGCAACAGCAGGCGCGTCGCCTGCGCTGCCACGGCGACGGCACCGGCCACCGTATCGGCATTGATATTGTAGGTTTCGCCGTCTTCTCCTAAACCGATTGGGGCGATGACCGGGATGAAGTCGGACTGGGTAAATACTTCGAGCACTTGCGGGTCGACCCGGGTCGGCTCCCCGACAAACCCCAGATCCAGGACTTTCTCGATATTTGAACCCGGATCCTTCTTTACGCGCGTCAGCTTGCGCGCGGCGATCAATCCGCCATCCTTGCCGGACAGCCCGACCGCCTTGCCGCCCGCCGCGGTTATCGCGGCGACGATGCCCTTGTTGATACGGCCGGACAACACCATCTCGACAATCTCGACGGTCGCCGCATCGGTCACCCGCAACCCGTCAACAAACTCGCTCTCGATGGCTAGCCGCTTGAGCATGGACCCGATCTGCGGGCCACCGCCATGCACGACCACGGGGTTCAACCCGACCTGTTTCAACAGCACGATATCGCGCGCGAAAGCCTCCGACAGCGCAGCGTCGCCCATCGCGTGACCGCCATACTTCACCACGATCACCTTGCCGGCATGCTGCCGCATATAAGGCAGAGCTTCCGTTAGGATATCGGCTTTGGCCAGCCATTCCGCGCGCTGATCGTGTGCGTCGTCACTCATCTCATTATCCTTGTCCCGAAGGCGCGCGACTTTAGCTCAAAGTTTTTGGGTTCGCCAGACCGTGCAACGTAGCCCGCAACTCGGCGACACCGCGTCCTTTCCGGGCGCTGGTGACCAAAATCTCCGGCAGGGCCGCGGCCCGGGTTTTCAAGATATTCTCAAGATCGGCGAGGCAGGATTCGAGGGCGGCCTGTTTTACCTTGTCGGCCTTGGTCAGCACGACCTGGTACACGACGGCAGCCTTGTCCAGCATGTCCATGATCTCCAGATCGTTCTTCGTCGCCCCGCGCCGGCCGTCGAGAAGCAGACAGATGCGCCGGAGCCCGACACGGCCGCGCAAGTAATCGCGCACCAATGCGGTCCACGCATTTACGTCTTTCTTAGAGGCGCGCGCGTAGCCGTAACCCGGCAAATCCACCAGCATCAGCCTCTGGCCGAGATCGAAGAAATTGAGCTGCTGCGTTCGGCCCGGCGTATGGCTCGTCCGCGCTAACGTCTTACGGCCCGTCAACGCGTTGACCAGGCTCGACTTGCCGACATTGGATCGGCCGGCGAAGGCGATCTCGGGCAAATTGTCCGGTGGCAGGTGCGACAGGTTCGTCGCCCCCAGGACAAACTCGCATTGCTGCGCGAATAGATGGCGCCCTGCTTCGAGCTCTTCGGGCGTGAATTCCTGCGTCAGGTTGTCTTTCCCCCGCTCGACCCGCCTGCCGCACCCGCCGCGGGTCCGCCGCTGGTGCTAACCCCCTGCCGTTTCATGATCGTCCATTGCTGGGCGATCGAGAGCACGTTGTTCCAGGCCCAATAAATCACCAGACCAGCCGGGAACTGCGCCAGCAGGAAGGTGAAGATGATCGGCATGAACATGAAGACCTTGGCCTGAATCGGATCGGTTGGCGCCGGGTTGAGCTTCTGCTGCAGATACATGGTGAAGCCCATGATCAACGGCCAGATGCCGATATTGACGATCGCGAGGCTCGCCGGGACATCCCAGGGAATGAAGCCGAAAACGGTCAGGATACCCAACGGATCGGGGGCCGAGAGATCGTGAATCCAGCCATAGAACGGCGCCTGGCGCATCTCGATGCTGACGAACAGCACTTTGTACAGCGCGAAAAATACCGGGATCTGGATCAAGATCGGCAAACAGCCGGCTGCCGGATTGGCGCCTTCCTTTTTGTACAGCGCCATCATCTCCTGATTGAGACGCTGTTTGTCCTCGCCATACTTGTCGCGCAGCTCGACCATTTTCGGCTGCAGCAACTTCATCTTGCTCATGGATTTGTATGACTTGTTGGCGAGTGGGAAGAAGACCAGCTTGATGCCGACCGTCAGTGCCAGGATCGCCAAGCCGAAATTGCCGAGATACTCGTTGAGCCAGTGAATCGCGTAGAAGATCGGCTTGGTCAGCCAATAGAACCAGCCGAAATCGACCGCCTTGTCGAAGGCCGGAATCGACAGCTCGCTTTCATACTTGTCCAGAAGCCCCACTTCCTTGGCGCCCGCAAACAGGTGGGTCGTGTAGGTCGCCGCCCCGCCGGCAGGGACGTTTCGGGGCTGCGCGAGATAGTCGGACTGGTACAGGTTGAGAGGACCCCGCTTGCCCGCAACGAAGCGCGATTTCGTCGACTCGCCCTGATCGGGAATAAGGGCCGCGAGCCAGTATTTATCGGTGATGCCGAGCCACCCGCCGATCGAGGTGTATTCCACCGGCTTGCCGTCGAGCAAATCTTCGTAATCGACCTCTTCCAAAACCTCATTCTGCACGCCGATCAGACCTTCATGCAGAATGTAGAAGCCAAGAATATCTGGCGTCCCGGTGCGCGACAGCAACCCGTACGGCGTCAAGGTCAGATTCGACGCCGTTTGATTCTTCACCCGCTGGGTCAGCGTGATCATGTAATTTTCGTCGAGCGCGAAGGTCTGCTCGAAGATCAGCCCCTCGCCATTGTCCCAAGACAGGGTGACGGGTTTCTCCGGCGACAATGTCGTGCCGTTCGCCGTCCACAGCGTATCGCCTTTCGGCAGCTTGACGTCCCGGCCGATCCAACCGAATTCGGCATAATAGGGCCGTTCCACCTGGGTCGGGTGCAGCAGGATAATATTGTCGCTGTCCGGGTCCAGTGTTTCGCGATATTCGAGCAGGACGATATCGTCGACCCTGCCGCCGACCAGGGAGATCGACCCGTCGATCCGGTCCGACTGAATCTTTACGCGCGGCGATTTGGCGATCGCCGCCTCGCGCGTTTCCGAGGAGGTGGCCCCCGCGGATAGGCCAGCCGCACCGAGATTGGGACCAAGGCTGGTGGATGGTGATCCAACGGAGGATTGTTGCGGTGCGGTACTGTCGCCCGGCACCGCAGGCCCGCCGCCCGCCGCCTTCTGCTGCGCCTCTTCTTCCAGGCGCTGTTGCTCGATCAGCGCCTGCTGTTTCTCCAGGCGCGGCCCTTCGTAAAAATACTGCCAGCCGAACAGGATAACGGCGGACAGAACAACGGCGACAAGCAGGTTCTTGTGTTCCATCATGCGCCCTGTTCCATTCCTTCGCTCACCGTCGTCTTTTTAGGCAAATGTTCAGGCCCGCAGGCGCATCCCGGCACCGGGTCGTAACCCGACCCGCCCCAGGGGTGGCACCGCGCGATCCGCCGCACGGCAAGCCAGCCGCCTGTCATGGCGCCGTGTGTCCGGACCGCTTCCGCCGCGTAAGCCGAACAGCTGGGCCAATATCGGCAATGCGCCGGAAAAAACGGGGATATCGCGGCTTGATAGACGCGGATCGATAGCCGCAATACGGCCGCCGCCGGAGACATCGAACGCCCTTTCACTGGTCCCGCCATACGTTGAGCCGCTTCATCGCGGTTTCAAGGTCTTCGACAAGCGCCGTAAAGGGCCTGTCAACGGTCGCCGTACGTGCGATCAGGACGTAGTCATGGCCGCACATGGCATGCAGAGGGATAACCCTCTCCGCCAACGCGCGCAAGCGCCGCCTTGCACGATTGCGGCGCACGGCATTACCCACCCGCCGGCTGGCCGTCAAACCGACCCGCGGCGCACCATCGTCGCCGGGACGCCCCAGCGCCTGCAACACCAAGCCGGGTGTAGCCCAGCGCCGGCGCGCCCGGGTCAAACGACGGAACTCCGCGCGCCGGGTTAGACGCTCGAATGCCGTTTGCATGGCTTTTCGGTGAGACTAAGCGGACAACCGCTTGCGACCGCGGGCACGGCGGCGGGCAAGGACCCGGCGGCCGGCTTTTGTCGCCATTCGGCTGCGAAACCCGTGGCGCCGCTTTCTGACGATCCGGCTGGGCTGAAATGTACGTTTCACAACGACTCTCCGGTTACGGATTTCGTAAGGATGGCGCTGTATAAAAGGTGCGATACGGCAAGTCAATTGACCTGCGTCTTGCCGCGATCTGCCATTGTCGGCGCCACGGTATCATGAGAAGTCACGCTAAGGTGACTGGCGCGTGTCGCTCGTGTGTAATAGATGGCAATCTATGGGGCATAGAGCGACGTGAAGCACTGTCCAGCCGCAGCGAGGATGGCGTGAGCAAAGGTCAAGCAGAAAAAACCTTAGAGAGCGGGCAGCCATTCAGCATGAAGCGGCTGTGGCCGCTTGCGATATTGGTTGCAGGGTTCGTCCTGTTCTTCGTGACCGGACTCGACCAATACATCACCTTCGAAGCGTTGCGCGAACATCGCAGCTGGCTGCTCAACCAGGTTGAGAACAACACGCTCGTCACGGCGCTGGCCTTCATGGCGATCTATATCGTCGTGGTCGCTTTTTCTCTGCCGGGAGGGGCCGTCCTGACGATTGTCGGCGGATTTCTGTTCGGGCTGGCGCTTGGCACGGTATTTGTCGTCGTTTCGGCAACAATCGGCGCGACGGCTTTGTTTCTCGTTGCGAAAACCACGATCGGCGACGCCTTGAAAGCGCGCATGGGTCCCTGGCTGCAGAAGATGGAGCAAGGTTTCCAGGAAAACGCGTTCAACTATCTTCTCGCAATGCGCCTCATTCCGATTTTTCCGTTCTTCGTCGTCAATCTGGTACCGGCCTTCCTGGGCGTGCGCCTGAAGACGTACTTCCTGGCCACCCTGTTCGGCATCATTCCCGGCTCGGTCGTCTACATCCAGGTTGGCGCCGGACTCGGCAGCATCTTCGATAGCGGCGAGGAATTCACGGCCGCCGGTATTCTGACCCCCGATGTCGTTCTGGCACTCGTCGGGTTGGCGATATTATCCCTGTTGCCGATCCTGTATAAGAAGTTCAAGGAACGTAACGCTTCGTGAGAATTCCAGCGCACGCGGGGAGAGCGATTATGACGCTGCGATTCACCAGTCCGGTTCAAATTACAGGCGCGTATTCGCGGTAACACGGCCATGCGCAGCCTTTCGGCACGTCTGCTCGTTCTCACGATCTTCTTCGTCATGCTGGCGGAGGTCATGATCTTCGTCCCATCGGTCGCGCGCTTTCGCGAATCCTAGCTCAACGAAAAGCTCAGCGCGGCGTACCTTGCCGTGCGCACGCTCGACGTTGCCCCCGACGAAATGGTGAGCGACCGGCTGCGCGAAGAGCTGTTGGCCCATGTGGGGGTATATGGAATCAATGTACGCCGGGGCGGCGCGAAGCTGATCCTGTCCCGAGAAGCACCGCCAGCGGTGCACGGCGCGGTCGATCTGAGCGATCGTTCTTGGTCTAGGTTGATCATGGATGCGATGGCGGTTCTGACGCGGACCGAGGATCGGGTACTGCGTGTCTCGGGTTCGTCGCTTATGGACCCGAATATCGTCATCGAGATCGTTTTGGAAGAGCGGCCCCTTCGTCTTGCCGTCGTCGATTTCGCGGGGCGAATCTTCGTACTGTCCCTGCTTATTTCCTTGGTTACCGCGACGCTCGTCTTTCTGACGCTACAGTGGATGCTGGTCCGCCCGATGCGACGGATTACCGACAGCATGACGGCGTTTCGGGAAGATCCCGAAGACGCGCAGCGGATATTCAAACCCTCCCATCGTACCGATGAAATCGGCGTCGCACAGCGTGAACTGACTAATATGAAAGGCGCTCTGCGCGCAGCATTGCAACAGAAGGCGCATCTGGCCGCACTGGGAACCGCGGTTGCCAAGATCAATCACGATCTGCGCGGCATCTTGTCTTCCGCGCTTGTCGTCTCCGACAGGCTCGAAGGCAGCGAGGATCCCGACGTCCGGCGGGTCAAGCCGACCCTGGTGTCCGCGATCGATCGCGCCGTCGGCCTGTGCAGCGATACGCTGGACTATGTCCGGCAAGAAGAAATCACGTTGCGGCGGGAGAGAGTTGCCCTGGCGCCGCTCGTTGCGGATGTCGCTGACGGCGTAGCGGGAAGCGGCGGGGCCGAGACCGAAATCCAGAACCAGGTCAATAATGGCCTGGAAGTAAACGGAGACCGGGATCAGCTGTTCCGAGTCATGACCAATCTGACCCGCAACGCGGCTGAAGCGGGTGCGGATCACGTCTGCGTCACCGCGAAAACCCAAGGCGATATGGTCGAAATCGCAATTCGTGACGACGGCCCCGGCTTGCCCGCGCGGGCGCGCGAGAAACTGTTTCGCCCCTTCGAAGGCTCGGTCCGCGCCGGCGGCACCGGCCTGGGTCTGGCGATCGCGCGGGAGTTGGCGCGCAATCATGGCGGCCTTTCGCTGGTTGACTCAAGCGAAAACGGCACCGAGTTCCGCCTGACGCTGCCGGCGTCATAGAGCAAAATTCGCACCGTACACACCTGTTCACATCGGGGTGAAAAATCGCTTTTCCGGCGCCTGCGCTCCCTACATTAGGTTTACCCCCGAACGGCCGCGGGCGGTCGCCAGTACAAGGAATTCCCTTCCAAGTTCCGGCAACCGCCCGCAACTTTTCGCCTCGATAATTCTAGTCGAGCTGCAGTGTCAGGCTTTTCAGATAGGCCGTCTCCGGCAGCGCGTGATGCACCGGATGATCGGGCCCGGCACCGGCGGATCGCAGGATACGACCTGACCGCCCCGCATCGCCAAGCCCCTGTTTCACCAAATCAGCGAACAGGTCCGGCGCCACATTGTGTGAGCAGGAAGCCACGAACAGGATGCCCCCTGGTGCGACCAGCCTAGCGGCGAGACGCGTCATCTTGCGATAGACTCGGCTGCCGCGGCGGGCATCCTTCTTCGACTTCACGAAGGCCGGTGGGTCGGCGACCACCACGTCAAAGCGTTCCCCTTCGCGGGACAATCGTTCCATTTCATCAAAGCTGTCCTGCTTTACGAACCGGCACCCCTCGGCGACCCCGTTCAAGGATGCTGCGTCCGCGGCCACCGCCATGGCCGACGCGGACCGGTCGACCATGACCGCTTCCGTCGCGCCTGACTTCAAGGCCTGAATCGAGAAGCCACCGCCGTAACTATAAAAGTCGACTAGCCGGCCGCCCCGTGCGAGTGCCGCAACGAAGGACCGGTTCTGCCGCTGATCGAAAAACCAACCTGTCTTTTGACCTTGCGCCGGATGAACCGCAAATGTCGCGCCATTTTCCTGCAGCACGACCGGTTCTTCGTCATTGCCGCGCAAGGTTGCGACTTCCAGCGGCAACCCTTCCTGAACACGGCCCCGGGAGTCATTACGCAAGATCACCCTATTCGGAAACACCGCCCGGTCAAGCGCGTCAAGTATCGCATCCCGCCGGACATCCATCCCCGCAACATTGCATTGGATGACGACCGTATCGCCGTACCGGTCGACGATCAGCCCGGGCAATCCATCCGCCTCGGCATGGATCAGACGATAGTAGGGTTCCGCGAACAGGCGGTCCCGCAGCGCCACGGCGCGGGCAATCCGATCTGAGAAAAAAGCCGTGTCGAGTTCGACATCCGCGGACCGGTCGATCAAGCGGCCGGCAACCAACGAATGCGGGTTGTATAGAGCCGTTCCGTAGGTTTCGCCATTGTCGCCAACGATCGTAACGGTAGCGCCGGGATCGATCGGTGCGCCGTCACCCTTCGCGACCTCGTTCGAAAATATCCAGGGATGGCCCGACTTCAGCCGCTTATGCCGGCCGGGCAATAGTTTGACGATCGGATGCATGGCGGGAGATTACGGAAGAAGTTGCGCAAACCCCACCGTAAAGTGTCGCGAAGGTTGGATATTGTGCTCTGCAGCATAAACTGTATTGTGCCGACCGCCCGGAGGCGGCAGGTCACTATCTTGACAATCGGCCGCACCTTCGGTGGTGCAATTCGTAAGGGTGAATGCCGTGCGAACCGGTGACGGGGCGAAAACCTTGGAAGTCGTGCGTGACGTGGCAAGCTTGCGCGCCAAGGTGCGCGAATGGCGCCGGCAGGATGAGACCGTCGGGCTGATTCCGACGATGGGCGCGTTGCATGACGGTCATTTGGCCTTGGTCAAGGCCGCCTTGGACTCCTGCGATCATGCGGTGACGACTATTTTCGTCAACCCGACCCAATTCGCCCCGAATGAGGATTTCGAAGCCTATCCGCGCGACGAAGCGGACGACCTTTCTAAATTGCAGGCGCTATCCGCCGACGTCGCATTCGTCCCGCCGGTCGAGGAGATGTATGCGGACGGGTTTTCGACAAGCGTCGCCGTCTCCGGCCTGACCGAAGGGCTGTGTGGCGCGACTCGCCCGCATTTCTTCGGCGGCGTCGCCACCGTGGTCAGCAAGCTTTTGCTGCAGGCATTGCCGGACAAGGCGTTCTTCGGCGAAAAAGACTACCAGCAGCTACAGGTCGTCACCCGGATGGCCCGCGATTTGGACATTCCGGTGGAAATCGTCGGCGTGCCGACGGTCCGCGAGGCGGACGGATTGGCGATGTCCTCGCGCAACTGGTACCTGTCGCCGGAAGAGCGGGCTGCCGCCCCCGCCCTCTACAAGGTGCTGTGCGATATCGCGGCCAAACTGAGCGCGGGTCAAACCAGCGCGGCGGCCATCGCGGAGGGTCGTACGGTGTTGGAGGCGGCCGGATTCGGACCGATCGACTATATCGAGGTCTGCGATGCGAGCTCGCTCGAGCCGCTCGAAACCGCCGACCGCCCTGCCCGCGTGCTCGCCGCCGCCCATCTCGGCCGCACGCGGCTGATTGACAACGTGGCGGTCGGTTAGACCAGGTCGCGGTTCGAGAAATCCGTCACCGGTTTCGTCGGAACCCGAGAATCCGCTCTATTTCGTTAACTGCGATCGCGGATCGGCGCCGCATAGGCCAGCTCCACGTCCCAGGGGAACAGGATCCACGTGTCCTGACTGACCTCCGTCACGAAGGTATCGACCAGCGGGCGGCCCGCCGGTTTGGCGTAGATCGTCGCGAAATGAGCCTCTGGCAGCATTTTGCGCACTACCTGCGCCGTCCGCCCCGTATCCACCAGATCGTCGACGATCAGCCAGCCGGCCCCATCCCCATCCACGGGTTTGAGAACATTGATGCCGCCCTGATCCTTATGGTCATAGGAGGCAATGCAGACCGTATCCACCAAGCGAACCTCGAGCTCGCGGGCGACAATCGCGGCGGGGACGAGGCCGCCGCGGGTTACGGCGACGATGCCGTCGAACGGACCGATATCGAGCAGCCGCCAAGCGAGCGCTCGCGCGTTGCGGTGCAACTCCTCCCAGGATACCGGAAACTCCTTCGGCGACGTCATGCGGCCTGCCCTGTCGAGTCGACCAGCACGCAACCGGCAATCCGCCAGGATCCATCCGGTTGGCGCGCCATCATGTAGAGCGCCAATACCTGCTTACCGTCCGGCCCGGTGAACAGCACCCGCTGCACGTGGCGACCGTTCTTTTCGATCAGGTCGAGATAGGTAACCGCGCGCGGCCGGTAGACCGGCTGATAGGCTTCCGCCACCATCTTCAGAAACTTGTCCGGCGTTCCGAACATCGCCTGGATATCCGGACTTGCGAAAGCGAAAGCGGCCGGCGCGTCGTCACGCTGGAAGGCTTCGAGCTGTGCACCAATTATTTCGAGAATACCGGCGCGGCGGGACTCATCGGCCTGTGCCGCAAATCCCGGCAGCAGAAGTACCAAAACGAGGGCAATGGCTTTCACCCGCATCGGCCGTCCTCTGCCGCTACGTCAGCGTACGTAAATTTGGACTTCGTTCGACTCGACATCCTGGCTGGCGCGCGAGGACAGTTTTACCCGGTTCGCCGGCAAACCCATATCGGCCAGCGTCCGCAAGACGCTTTCCGCGTTTCGCTTGCTCTGTGTGCTGCTCAATGCCGCCTGTGCGGGGCTGCCCCGCTTCGGGCTGACGGCGACGAGATCAAAGGACGCGTTCGGCTTACGCTCCAGCGCGCGGCTGACCGCGTTGTACAGCGCCTGTTGGAACTGGATGTTCGGCCGGTCGAAGCGGATCACGACGAGCGGCCGCTCGCCGAGCGCGGGCCCGGCCGACTGCTGTGCCGCCGCACTGGCCAGCGCCTGGCTCTGCGCGAAGGCGCGGTTGACCAGGCTGGTGCCGTACAACTCGCCATTCTTCACCGCCAGCGACATCGTTGTCAGATTGCGCCGTTCATTCGCCACATAGGTGGTCTGCCGCGAAACGTCCTCGCTAAGCTCATTCAACAGCCGGTCGATTAGCACGACGGTACGGTTGACCTCGTCTTCCAGCACGCGCAATTGCTGGTGATCCGCGTCAACGGCGCCGCTCAACGCGTAGGTTGCGCGGACGCTGTCCAGCAGCCAGGCCGCAAGTCCGGCCTCGCCTGCCGCGTCGTTCGACAGCTTGTCCATACGACCGAGGCTCTCGGCGATCCCTTCCAGCTTTTGCTGCGCCTCGTTCCATTGTTTGACCAACACCGGATTGCCCGGGGTCGTGCCAACCTGCAGCTTGGAATTCATCGCAGCCACGACCTCGTGATAGCGCCGGGAAGAGGCGATGTTCTGCGACGATATCTGCGTCATCCGCTTGTTCAGGTCCCCGACCGAACGCTGCAGCTTGCCGAGATCGGTCCGCATCTGCGTGACCTTGCGGCCGACAAAGGTCCCGGAGGGTTGACCGGGTGCCGGGGCGGGCGCGGCCGCCTGTTGCGGCGCCGGCGCCGTGAAGGTCGGTTCCTTCGGTGCGGGAATGTCGATGCGCGTTGGCGGCGTCGCTTGCGCGGGGGCAACGGCCGTGGCCGGTTTCGGCGGCCCCGCAGGATCGGACCCGGACAGGGAGGGCCACAACGTGTCTTCGGTACCGCTGCATCCGGCGAGCAATGCGGCTCCGAACAGAATCATGGAATATTCGCGAAATTTCATTCGAATACTTTGCCCCGAAAACCCTGTAATTCTACCGATCAAGTCCAAAAGTCCAGTGAGCAACTGCTTGCTTTTAGCAAAAATACAGACTTTTGGCTTTATTATTACATGGATATTAATGGAGCGTTATCGGGTCCACAAGCCGCATTTCCCGACGCCGGCAGCGCCCGTTGCAAAACCGCAGCAATTGGGTCTTGCGACGCAGACCTGCATTGAGTAGGTTCCCTCGCCGCCGGACAGTGCCGGCGCTTCGCGCCCGTAGCTCAATTGGATAGAGTGCCTGACTACGGATCAGGAGGTTGGGGGTTCGAGTCCTCCCGGGCGCGCCA
>CAJWOT010000140.1 GCA_913044215.1 uncultured Rhodospirillaceae bacterium
GAGGCGCGCAGGGAAGCCGAATGATCGATGCGGCCACCGCGGCCGCGGCACTGATCTAGGCGCGGCTCAACCACACCGTTCTCGAAACCTTCCCCGGCGGCACCTATCCGGCCGATCTCGCGGAAGGCTACGCCGCGCTCGACAATATCGCGACGCAGTTCGGCGTCGCTGTCGGCGGCTGGAAAGTGGCGCTCACCAATTAGGCGGCGATGCAAAGGATGAACACCGACGCGCCGGCCGTCGGGCCGCTCTTTCAGCCCTATATCATGACAAGCCCCCAACTGCTCAACCTGCCGGCCGAGGCTGGGCTGGGACTGGAGTGCGAGTTCGCCTTTCGCATGGGCGGTCATTTACCGACGCGCAACGAAGCCTACACCGCGGAAGAAGTCCTGGCGGCGGCAGCATCGCTACATCCCGCGATCGAGGTCGTTGACTCGCGGCTGGCGGACCGGGCGAAGCATGGCGCGCTGGCGGTTATCGCCGACCATTGCGGCAACGCGGCCTTCATCCATGGCGAGGGCACGACAGACTGGCGCCGCCTGGATCTGGCCGGCCACAAGATGGCGCTCTCGGTAAATGGCGAGCACAAAGTCACCGGGGTCGGCAGCGAAGTTTTGGGCGATCCGCGCCAGTCGCTGGTCTGGATGGCCAACTTTCTGCGCGTCCGGGGCAAGGGGCTGAAGGCCGGCGACTGGGTGACCACGGGCAGCACGATAGGCATCTGCCCCGCACCGCCGGGCAGCACCGCGACTGCGGATTTCGGCGCGCTCGGCCAGGTCGAAGTATCTTTCACCGCTTGACGCTCTCTTCAATCAACGAAAGTTTAATTTGCGCGATGCCTTAACCGCGTTAAGGCGGTCGTGCGACATCGGGTTATGACGGAGGAATCGAGATGCAGGTGATCCGTAAGAAGGCTTGGGCACTGCCGGACAGCACCGCGACGGATGAGACGATCTATCGCAGCCGCCGGACCTTGCTGAAAGGATTGGGTGCCGGAACCATGTTGTTGGCGGGCAGCGCCCTGCCGGCGCGAGCTGCATCCGACCCGACGGCTGACCTGTATCCCGTCCAGCGCAACTTGCGTTACCGTCTCGACCGGCCGATCACCGACGAAAAACACGCCACGACCTACAATAATTTCTTCGAGTTCGGCAGCCACAAAGGGATCGCCAAAGAAGCGCAAGCGTTGAAGCTTCGGCCTTGGGAGGTCCGAATCGACGGTATGGTCGAGAAGGAGATGACGGTCGGCTTCGACGACCTGATCCGGCGCATGCCGTTGGAGGAGCGTGTCTACCGGCATCGCTGCGTGGAAGCCTGGTCGATGGCGGTACCCTGGAGCGGCTTTGCGCTGAAGGCGCTGGTTGATTTCGCAAAACCGTTGGGTTCGGCGAAGTATCTCCGCATGGAAACGCAAGCCGATCCCGATACGATGCCTGGGCTGATCCAGACTTGGTATCCCTGGCCTTATACCGAAGGGCTGACCCTGGCCGAAGCGACCAACGAATTGGCCTTCATCGCAACCGGCCTGTATGGCAAACCAATTCCGAAACAGAGCGGCGCGCCGCTGCGGCTGGCGGTGCCATGGAAATATGGTTTCAAATCACTGAAATCGATCGTCCGTTTCCATTTCACGGACGAAAGACCGGTTAGCTTTTGGGAGACACTCATCGGGAAGGAATACGGCTTTTGGGCGAATGTGAACCCCAAAGTGGACCATCCCCGCTGGAGCCAGGCGACCGAACGCGTCCTGGGCACGAATGAGCGCGTTCCGACTCTCCTTTTCAATGGATATGGCGAGTTCGTGGCCGATCTGTACAAGGATATGAAGGGCGAGCGGCTCTATATGTAGCTGCTTCGGTTGGTATATTTCGGCGCGACCGTGCATAATCATCCCCAGGTGGGGGTGACGCGGGGGCGCGGAAGATAGCCGATTCGTTCAGGGTTCTGATCGACAAGACTGGGCAACTGTTCCGGGCGGAACGCAATATCGGCGTCATTCGGGCGCGCCTTCCCGAAGACATCAAGAATGGCAGCATCTACGATTTCTTTCCCGAGGCGGGCCACACCCTCGTCTCGAAGATACTCGACAGCGTGACAAACAATACGGAGGGGCGGATCAGCGATATCGCCGTTCTCACCTCCTCCAGCACGGAACGCCTGTTCCACCTGACCGTCAAGCCGGACGGCGCGGTCCTGTGGTGGTTCGATTTCGTGGAATCCGACAAGGTTCTCGACACGGCGCCCGATGCGCCGCCCCCCGCCGAACCGACCGTCATATGGGTCGATTTCTTCGATTCCGTCAGCTACCTGATCGACCAGGCACCGGACGACAAACCGATCGAGCTGATGATGCTGAGTTTCGAGGCGCTGGCCGATCCCGGCCTGACGGAAAAGCTCGGCGAGGACGGCGTGGAAGATATGCGCGCCGCCATCGAATCGACCTTGAACAGCAAATCGCTTAACGGCCAGGTCGGGCGCCTCGACGACAACAGCTACACCATCGTCACGGACGCCGATGCCAAATCCGACGAAATCGTCGTCGATGTCGGACAGGAGACCAGTGAATTCGGCGTCAGCGCTGCGGAACTTGGCGCGCGCACCCAGGCGGTCACCCTCGACAAAGGCACCGATGCGGAACAGATGTAGGGCGCCCTGTCGCACATCCGCCGCTCGTTCCTGGAAGATGACGACGACGATGAGGACTCGATGATCGGCGGCGATGGGCCGATCAGCCTGAGCGGTGTCGTCGCCGAGATCGAAATCAGCAAGGCGCGCATCGTTGCCGCGTCGGACGAAGGCACTCTGGAGCTCCTGCGCTACCCGGTCATCGCCCTGGCGAGCGGCGATCCAGCCATTTATCTGGTGCATGGCCGGCTGCTGATCGAAGGGGTTGCGGTGGAAGCGAGCCGCAAGCTGATCATGGGCGACTATCCGGGCCTGACTCTGCACCACGACACCGCAATGACCCGGGAAGCCGCCCGGCAGGTCAGCGCCGCCGCCGGCACACCGATCGACCCGATCGTCATCGACGTAAACGCCTCGTCACTCGGCGAGCCGGAATTCGCGCCCGCCATCGCCGCCCTCTTTGAGGAGTTCGGGGTCGCGGCCAGCTCGATCGGGTTCCGCACCCTGGCGCTCGACCTCACAAGACAGTCCTCGCCCAGCTATCTCGGTTTGCTGGAACTTTTGGAGCGGGGGCACCCCGTCTGGCTGACGCGGTTCGCCTCGGCGGTGACGGGCTCCACCCTCGACGGCGCCTATATTGAAGTCACGACGAGCTATCTGCAGCGCCTGTGCAGCAGCGCCGACGGATTCGGTCTGCTGCCGCAACTGCTCGAAGTCTGGCGCACCGCCCATGTCCGCATGGTCGCCATGGATGTCCAAACCGACGAGCAGCTGAAGTTCATCGGCGAGCTGGGCATCGAATACGCCGTCGGCCCCGCCGCTGCCGCCATATCTTGAGAAAAAGCCGCGAAAGGCGCTAGTTGCCGGGCGCGAGCATTTCTTCGAAGCGTTTGGTCAGGCGCTCACCGCGATAGTCGGCGACCCGGA
This sequence comes from uncultured Rhodospirillaceae bacterium, assembly GCA_913044215.1. Taxonomy (GTDB): domain Bacteria; phylum Pseudomonadota; class Alphaproteobacteria; order UBA8366. Next base: position 3,553 of record CAJWOT010000140.1, read on the forward strand.
AGACCCAGCCCTTCGTGGCCTCGTTGATCGCGTCCGCCTCGCCACCGGCCTGGCTGCCCGCCGAAGCCGAAGCCGAAAAGCGGGTCCAGTACTTGCCATCGATCGCGGTCGTTTCCGCGACGACCTGCAACCCGTCGAAAGTTTCGAACAGGGTGCGCGTGGTCCGGGCCGGATCGAATTCGATGGCGCCGCGGCGGCGCGCATCTTCGAGCTCGAAGGCTTCGAGGTTGGTAGCGATCAGTTTCGGTTCCTCGTCATAGCGCACCTTGTAGCCGGCCGGTACGCCGTCGAGAGTGTAGACGAGGGTCTTGGGATTGCGCTTGGTGATCACGACCGGCGGGCCCTGCGGCCGGCGAATCTCGGTCCGTTTGATCCGGGCGCCGGCCACATGCAGCACTGTCGGCTCCAGCCAGTCGCCGGGAAGGCCGCTCAGGTTCAACCCGCCCGCCGCGAGCCACGCCCGCTGTTCGCCAGGCAGCCGCAGATAGATGCCCCCGGTTTTCGTACCAGGCAGATTGAACTTGCTATTGCCCAGGAGAAGCTCGGCCAGCATTGCGCCAGCGCTATCCTGAACGGTCACCCGCGTGGAACCCGAGCCCGGCGCATCGAAGTCGAGCAGGTTGAGCTTGGCGTATTTTTCCGGCCGTTCCGTCTTCGGTTCGTGGAAGCGCAGTGTCGCAAGATCGAGGACCGAGCCGTTGGCCTTCACCGGAACAACCGGATAGCCGTCGCTTTCCTTCAAGGTCCAGGCACCGTCCGCACGCTGCAAGGTCAGCGTACCGTGGCCGCTCTCCACCTTGAGGGTCGCCACGTCATTCGCCCGGTCGTTCAGATCCGGAAAGACCAGCGTCCCGATTCGCGGATTCTGATCGGCGCTCTGATCAGTCCCGAGCGCGATCGCCGCCGCGACGACCGCGACCGCCGCGAGGACAGCCAGGATCAGGATCGTCCGGACGCTCATCGGGCGCCCTCGGTCTCGGAGACCAGGCGGGTCGCCATGACCCGAGCGCGCCGCCGCATCCGGCCGACGACCGTAAAGACCAGCGTCGCAACGCCGAGCAGCAGGGGAACCGCTGCGATGTTGAAGAACTTCATCCAGCTTTCCAGCCGCTCTATATCCTTGCGCAGTTCATGCTGCACATCTCGAAGTTCGGTGCGGATCCCGACGATTTCGGTGCGCGATTCCTCGAGCGCGCGCTTTTGATTGTTCTGCAGGATCGTGTCCGACTGATCGGCCTCGCGGCTCATCAGTTCGTTCAACCGGTTCTGCGCCCCGACAAGTTTCTCCTGCAGCTGTGCCTCCTTGTCGCTGAAGCGCTGCTCGGCATCCTTGCGGATTTCCTGCACCAGGGTGAACGGACGGGTCGATTTGCCGCGCGCGCGCAGCCCGATCAGCGCGTCGCTGCCGCTCAGATAATCCAGCGCGTTGACGACGAAATCGCCATTGTTGGCGTTGGGGACCATGACCCTCTGGCCCATCGATTCATTCACCTCGAGCCAGAAACGCTGATGCAGCATGTCCACATCGGCGACGACGATCGCCGTCAACGGATCCTTCCCGTCTTTGAGATGGTCGGTCTTCTGTTGCGCTGCCGCCGCGCGCGGGCCTGGTGCCGCCTTGTCCGGCGGCGGCCCGTCCGGAAACGCGCTGGTCCCTTTTCCCGTGACCCGGGCGGCCAAAATCAGGTCCTGTTCTTCCGGCTTGAACTCGCGGAACAGCGCCATGACATCGGCGCCGTTGCGGATCTTCAGCGCATCGATTTTTTGCGCCCGTTGGCCTGACGTGACCAGAGGCGTCAGCGCCACGGCCGAGTCCTTCGCCGGCTCCAGGACCCCCGCCGAGGCAACATTCAGCAGGCTCATATCGCTGGTAACGACATCACCGGTATCGAAATTCGGCTCGGTCAGCGACAGCCAGGCAATGTAGTCGGCGACTTTGATTTGCGCACCCTGGCGAACATTGACACGCCGCGCCGCATCAAGATCGGCCGCGACCTTTCCCGGCACCATGCGCACGCCCCAGCGTTCCAGGATTTTGTTGAAATCGGAACCACGCGGGCGAAAACCTTGCTTGCGTGTGCTCGCGGCTTCGGCTTCCGCCACCGGGTCGACGAAGGCCAGCGCCTTGCCGCCACGCATCATGTACTGGTCGATCGCGTACATGGTGTGCGGGTTGAGGCCCACCGGATGCACCAGCATCAGAATGTCGACCTCCTCCGGGATCTCACGGACCTCCGTCGGCAACGGCATGATCAGGAAGAATTCCATGATCCGCTCGACCACCGGCCAGCGCTGCGTCGTACCGAACTCGGGCACGTAGCCGCCGGCGACGGGTATCGTGCTCAGCAACCCGACGGTCTTCTGCGTTGGGTTCACCAGACGCTGCACCATCTTGGTGAGATCATATTCCAGAAAGGTTTCTCGCTCGGTCGCGAAGAAGGGGATAATGACCTGGTCGTCCGTGCTGTTCGTCGCGGCCAGCCCGAAGAATCCCTGATCGCCCGCTTCGTTGACCGGAATGCCTTCCAGCCCAAAGGCGACCGCACGGTCCTCGCTGCTCGAGAACGGCTCTGGATTCTCGAAGGTTAGGCGGATTTTGCCGTCGGCGATCTCGGCATATTGCAGCAGCAGCTCGCGCACGCGCGTGTGGTAGCGCGCGTTGTCGGGGCTGCGTTCGCCCAGCGCACGCGAGAAATACAGCCGGATGTCGACCGGCTCGTCGAGCGACGCCAGCACCCGCTTGGTGCCCTCCGACAGGGTAAACAGCTTGTCGTCGGTGAGGTCCAGCTGCATCGACTTGAACGCGGTGTTGGAGAAGATATTGACCGCGAAGAACAGGATTACGGCGAGACCGAGCCCGATGAGGGCGCGGCTGGAGCGGTCGGTCGCGTTCAGCTTGCCGAGCATAACTAAGCCGCCTTCCGCAAATCGACCACGACCACATTGGCGAACAGCCACACCGCGATCATCGACGCGAAATAGATGATGTCACGGAGCTCGATCACACCTTTGGTGACGGCCGTGAAGTGAGTCAGGAAGCTGAGTGACGCGATGGTGTCGACCAGTAGATCGGGCGTCCACAAACGGAAGAAGTTCAACACCAGCTCGAGCCCCGCCATGGTGAACAGGAAACACACCGTCGCGCTGATGATGAAGGCGATAACCTGGTTCTTGGTCAGCGCCGAAATGCAGGAACCGATCGCCAGAAAGGCGCCGGCCATGAACAGGCTGCCGACATAGCTGGCGAAAATCACGCCATTGTCCGGGTCACCCAGCACGTTGACCGAGATCCACATCGGAAAGGTCAGCGCCAGCGCCAGTCCGGCGAAACCCCAGGCGGCGAGGAACTTTCCGATCACCGCTTCGACGGTGGAAACCGGCAGGGTCATCAGATTCTCTATCGTGCCGGTCTTGCGCTCCTCCGCCCATAGCCGCATTGCGATCGCCGGGATCAGCAACAGGTAAAGCCAGGGATGGTAGTCGAAGAACGGGATCAGGTCCGCCTGTTCGCGCGACATGAATCGGCCGATAAAAAAGGCCAGCGCCCCGCTGAGCGCGAGAAAGATCACAATGAACACATAGGCCAGCGGCGTCGCGAAATAGCTGACCGTCTCCCGCTTCACGATGATCCAGATATTACGCATAGGGTGTCTCCCGATGCGCGACATGGGCGGTGATGTCGTAGAACACGTCGTCCAGCATGCCGACTTCGTTGATCAGCTCCTCGACCACGATCCCGTCCGCGCCCAACGCCGCGACGATTTCCGCCGCCTTGGTCCGCGCCTCGGCCGGTACGCGCATCAGGACGGTGCCGTCGCGTCGGGTCACGGTCTCGACCGAATCCACGCCGTCGATTGATTGAATCTTAGCACGGGCCGGTTCCAGCTTATCGGGCACGACCCGCAACAGCAGCGCGTTGTGGTCGCGCGCCCGGGCGCGCATCGAAGCGGGGGTCCCATCGGCCAGCAAGCGGCCACCGGCGATCATCACCACGCGGTTACAGACCGCGTCGACCTCTTCCAGAATGTGGGTCGAGATAACGATCGCCTTCTCTGCCGCCATATCGCGGATCAAATCGCGGACCAGGCGCTTTTGGTTCGGATCGAGGCCATCGGTCGGCTCGTCCATGATCAGCACTTCCGGATCGTGCAGGATGGCCTGCGCAAAACCGACCCGCCGTTTATACCCCTTGGAAAGCGTCTCGATAGGCTGGCGCAGCACCCGCTCCAGACCCAGCTTCTCGACGGCCGTGGCGACGCGCTTTTGTTTCTCCGCCCCGTTGAAACCGCGAATTTCCGCGATGAAACCGAGATAGGAAGCGGGCGTCATATCGCCGTAGGTCGGTGCGCCTTCCGGCAGATAGCCGATGCGCCGCTTCACCGCGACCGGTTCGGCCATCACATTGTGCCCGCATACCGTCGCGCTGCCGGAGGTCGGCTCAAGAAATCCGGCGACAATCTTCATCGTCGTCGATTTCCCCGCCCCGTTCGGGCCGAGGAATCCGAGCACTTCGCCGCGCGCAACCGTCATGCTGACATCGTCGACAGCCACCAGCGCGCCGAACCTTTTGGTCAACCGATCGAGTTCGATCATGGCGGACAAACCGCTTACCTCCCTTGAAAGCAAAGGGGTTTTATAGATTTTCTACGGAAATTCCCAGCCCTAAGAATGACTCAAACGGTCACGATCCGGTTAGACGGCAGCCCAACGGCGACCCTGGCCACCCAACCGGACAACGCGGGCCGCCGCGATCCGCTATTTCTTTGCGCCAGCAACAGGTTCCTCGATGGCGCCGTGATCGACCAGGTTCCACGCCAAACCATCGTTCCGGTAGATCCGTTTCCCTTGACGCGGATAGTCCCCGACATCGTGCGCGAGCCGTTCTCCGACAACGATACAGCGCAAAGTTTCGCTGCCCGTATTCTTGATCGAATGGGCCAGGCCGCCCTTACGGTAGCCAATGAAATCGCCAGCGCCCACCGGGATAGCGTCCTCACCGACATAAGCCGTCGCCGTGCCATCCAAAATATAGACGCATTCGTCCTCGTGATGATGGACGTGATGCTCCGTGGTCTCGCCCTCCGGGGCGACTTCGATGATGTGAAACCCGAATCCGATGAGACCCACCATATCACCAAGCGACTTGTTGATCCGTTTGCTATTCGGGTTGAGAAAATGCGTCTTCGCTAGCCCTTCCATGGCCGAAATTTCAGCGCTCGAAACAACATATTTCTCGTCAGCCATCCGCCTGCCTCATTTGTTCCTGTTTGATCAACGTCACGCTTGTACGTCGATATCACCTTTGGGGATCGATATGTAAAATCGCTGTGGGACGGTAGTGTCGCCGGCGGTGGAAGCGCCGCCGAAACCTATCGAATGAACGTCAAACCGAGAGCCATAGAATGACCGATTCCCCGCAACCGCTGGCCGGCGTCAAGGTCGTCGATATCGCGAACTTCCTCGCCGGCCCCATCGCCTCCATGTTTTTGGCCGATTTCGGCGCCGAGGTCACCAAGGTCGAACGCCCGGACACTGGCGATGAATTGCGGTTTTGGGGCAACGATAAGAACGGCGTCGGCCTGATGTATAAGATGGTCAACCGGAACAAACATTCGGTCACCGCCGACCTGCGGACGCCGCTCGGGGTCGAGATCGTCAAGCGCCTCGTCGCGGATGCCGATATCGTCGTCGAAAATTACCGCAAAGGGACCCTGGAGCGCTGGGGCCTCGGCTACGACGTGCTAAGCGCGATCAATCCGGGCCTGATCATGCTGCGGGTAACCGGTTTCGGACAGACCGGGCCAAACAGCCACCGGCCGGGCTTCGGCACCTTGGCGGAAGGGTATTCCGGCTACGCCTATATATCCGGCTACCCGGATCGGCCGCCATTACTGCCCGGCTTCGGGTTGGCAGACGACAGCGCCGGCTTGATGGGCGCCTTCCTGGCCCTGGTCGCGCTGCAGGAGAAGAACCGGTCCGGCAAGGGTCAGGTCATCGACATGGCGATCTATGAGCCGTTGTTCACCCTGCTGGGTCCGCAGGTCGTAGATTTCGATCAGCTCGGACTGGTCCAGGAACGCAACGGCAGCCGCCTGCCCTTCACCGCCCCGCGCAACACCTACCGGACGAAGGACGGTAAGTGGGTCTCGATGTCCGGCAGCGCGCAATCCACCTTCGAGCGGATGTGCGAGGCGCTCGAGGTTCCGGAGCTCGTCAACGATCCGCGCTTCCTCGACAATCGACTGCGCATCCAGAATGCCGTCGCGCTCGACGACGCGCTGCAGGCCGCGATCGAGAAATTCGACCGCGACGCGCTGATCGCCCTGTTCGACGAATTCGGCGCCGCCGTCGCGCCGTGCAACAGCATCGCCGAGATTTTCGACGATGAACACTTCAAGGCGCGCGAGAACATCGTCGCGGTCGCGGATGACGAGCTGGGCGAACCGATCCGCATGCAGAACGTGGTCGGGAAACTCTCGCGGACACCGGGCGAGATTCGCCATGCCGGACCGAAACTGGGATCGAGTAACCGCGACGTCCTGATCGACCAGCTTGGTTTCGATGAGGCCGAACTGAAGGCAGCGGGACTGCCGCTCGACTAGCGATCTCCGGGTGGCCTGCCGCCCGAACCCCTGATCACAGTTCGGGGGAAGGATGGTGGGCCCGGCAGGACTCGAACCTGCGACATAACCGTTATGAGCGGTTCGTTCTAACCAACTGAACTACGGGCCCGCGATGCCTCTATAGCAGTGTCCGGCAGTTGGAACAATCGGGGGGCGGTTGGACCCAGCCCACCCGGTGTGATTTGCTATCCCCGCACATAACGGGGAGGCGTTTCGCGATGAAGATCGACGATATCACACTGACCTTATTCGCCTGGGACGGGATCCCGGCCACGCAATACGGCCAACATACCGGCAAGTTTTCCGGGCAGAGCCAGCTTGGACTGGTGACGATTCGGACCGACGATGGCGTCGAGGGAAACGCCTTTCTCGGCGCGTCGAGCCGGGGCGGCCATCTGGACGCCCATTCGCTGATCGATCACCTGAAGCCGCAGCTGATGGGACAAAATCCGCTCGACCGCGAGCGGCTGAACCGAGAGATGCATAAACGCTCCCGGGCGACGACCCTGCGCGCGATCGGGGCGATGGATATCGCGCTTTGGGACATTGCCGGCAAGATCGCCAATCTGCCGATCCATCAGCTTCTGGGCAGCGCGCGTGCCAGCCTGCCTGCCTATGCCAGCTCCCCGACGCTGGGGTCGGCGGACGCCTATGTGGAGGAAGCCCTCTCCATCAAGAGCGCTGGCTGGGCCGCCTACAAGATTCACCCGCCGACCGAATGGAAAACCGATATCGCCGTGTGCGAAGCCGTGCGCAAAGCGGTCGGCGACGACTACACGCTGATGCTCGATTCGACCTGGGCGTACGATTTTCCCCAGGCGCTGCGGGTCGGTCAGGCGATCCAGGAGATGGGCTACTACTGGTACGAGGACCCGCTCGCCGAACAGGATCTGTACAACTACATCAAGCTCCGAAACCTGCTGGAGATCCCCATCCTGGCGACGGAGTACTCACCGGGCGGGTTCCTCGGCTATGCGCCCTGGATTCTGCAGCAGGCGACGGACTATCTGCGGGGCGATGTGGCGGTGAAGGGCGGTATTACCGCCTGCGTGAAAGCGGCGCACCTGGCCGAAGGATTCGGCATGAACTTCGAAATCCACCATGGCGGCAACTCGCTCAACAATGTGGCCAACCTGCATGTTTCGGCCGCAATCGCCAATTGCGAGTTCTTCGAGGTCTTGCTGCCGGACGGGGCGCAGAAATACGGTCTGATAGAGGATATCGTGGTCGATGCCGACGGCTTGGTGCACGTGCCCATGGAACCGGGGCTGGGCGCGCAGATCGATTTCGAGATGATCAAGGCGAAGACGCTGCACACCCTGACATAGGCCCGAGAAAAAATGGCCGGAACCAAAGGGTTTCAACGGTGGAGCAAAATTGGTCCAGAGGGCGGCGTACAACTGGTCCACGCACGATGATGCGACATAC
>CAJWOT010000141.1 GCA_913044215.1 uncultured Rhodospirillaceae bacterium
CAAACGCCCCCTTCATCAAGGTCGAGGCGACCAAGTTCACGGAGGTCGGCTATGTCGGCCGCGATGTGGAACAGATCATCCGCGACCTGGTCGAAACGGCGATCCACATGATCCGCGAACAACAGCGCAAAAGCGTCGTCGCCAAGGCGGAACTCGCCGCCGAGGAACGGGTGCTCGACGCGCTGGTCGGCGAAAACGCCAGCGACAGCACGCGCCAGACCTTCCGCAAGAAGCTGCGCGAGGGTGAGCTGGACGACCGCGAGATCGAATTGGAAGTCGCCGATCACGGCGGCGGCATGCCGAGCTTCGACATTCCCGGCATGCCCGGCGCGCAGATGAGCATGCTCAACCTCAACGACATGCTGGGCAAGGCATTCGGCCAGCGCACCAAGCCGCGCAAGATGACGGTCGCGGAATCCTACGACGTGCTGATCGGCGACGAGAGCGACAAGCTGCTCGACGAGGAAGCGATCGTGAAAGATGCGATCGAGACGGTTGAACAGGACGGTATCGTTTTCCTCGACGAGATCGACAAGATCTGCGCGCGAGCCGACCGGCACGGCGCCGATGTCAGCCGCGAGGGCGTCCAGCGCGACCTGCTGCCGCTGATCGAAGGCACCACGGTTTCCACCAAGCACGGGCCGGTAAAGACCGACTTCGTTCTGTTCATCGCGTCAGGCGCGTTCCACCAGGCGAAGCCGGCCGACCTGCTGCCAGAGCTGCAAGGCCGCTTGCCAATCCGGGTCGAGCTGCAGGCGCTGACCGAGGAAGATTTTGGCCGCATCCTGCGCGAGCCGGAGAACAGCCTGATCCGGCAATATATCGCGCTCATGGCGACCGAAGAGGTGGCCTTGGAATTCGATGAGGCGGCGATCGACGCGTTGGCCAAGCTGGCCGCGGAAATCAATCAGAACGTCGAGAATATCGGCGCCCGCCGCCTGCACACGGTGCTGGAACGCCTGCTCGAGGAAATCAGCTTCACCGCCGCCGACCGCGGCGGGGAAACGATCCGCATCACCGACACGGAAGTCCGCGACCAGGTCGAGGATCTGGCCAAGAACGCAGACCTCAGCAAGTTCATCCTGTAACGGACCTACCCTTCCCGCAGCGTCGCCAGCAGCCGTTCGATCTTTTCCGGCGGTAGCTTGCGGATCGTCTGGGCCAGGCGGTTGGCGAGTTCCGTGGCGTCGGCGCCAAGGCCTGCTGTATCGACGGTTACCCTCGGATGGCTGAGCGCGGCCAGCCGCTCAAGCTCCTCGGCGTCATCCCAGATGATATTGAAATATTCGCAGATGCGCTGCACCTGATAGCGGGTCGGGCGGCCGCGGCGGCCATGCTCCAGTGCGGACAGGTAGGCGGACGACACCTCAAGCGCCAGCGCCATCTCCTTCAGGGTAACGCCTTTCGCCGTGCGCAATTCCCGCACCCTGAGGCCGAACGGGGTCATCGCCGGCGCCGCAGCAGGACGTATAGGGCGCCGCCGCCGCCGTCTTTCGGCTGCGCCTGCGCGACCAGCAGGATACGGCCGCGATTGGGGCTTTCGTTCAGCCAGCGCGGCACCGCGTCCTTGAGAATACCCTGGCCCTTGCCGGTGACGATCAACACGGTCCGGCGGCCCGACTCCCAGGCGGCGGCGAGAAAGCCACTCAAGGCACGGTGCGCGGACTCGCGGGTATGACCATGCAGATCGAGACGCGCCTCGATGGACATCTGACCGCGCCGCAGCCGTTCCGCGGTGCGTTTGTCGACGCCGGCAGCGTGACCCAGCTTAAGGGGTTCTGGCGGCTTGCGCACAGGGGCCGGCGCTGTCGATACGGTTTGCGGTTTCACTCCCGGCGCAGGAGCGGGCGGCGTGGCGGCTTTCAGCCTGTTGCGCCCGCGCAGCGGTTTCACATCCGCGGTCACCGAACGCCAGACCGCGCTATCGTCGTCGCGCCCCTTCACCATTTCTAGTCATCCTCGACCAGCACGATATGCATGCGCCGGGGCCCGTGCGCACCGAGAAAGATCGTCTGTTCGATATCGCCGGTTCGGGACGGGCCGGTGATGAAATTCACTGTGCGCGGCATCGCCTCACCCGCACGCAACCGGTCCCAGGCATCCTCGTAGGACCCGACGATCTGGCTCGCGCGCAGGACGACGAGATGGGTGTCCGGCAGAAAATTCAGCGTCGTCGGATGGGCCGGCCCCGACTTCATCATCAGGGTCCCGGTCTCGGCGATGCCGGCGAAGGCGGCGGTCAGCCCGACCTCATGCGTACCGTCGCTGGCACCCTTGCTGACGGTAAGCGTAGGACGTTTGTCCCAGGGCACCGTGTCGAGCGCGGGGTCGGGCGCGACACGAAGTTCCGCCGGCAGGTTTTCCTGCGCCAAATAATCCGCGACCTTGTCCGGTACATCGTCGAGCGACGCGACCCGATCAACCGTGACATCCACCTTTGCGGCGTAATCGACGAACATCTGTTTCAGATCCGCCGTGTCGATGCGGCTGGGACGAATACCCCGGGCGTGACCGGCGATCCGGTCTTCCAGCGCGTCCTTCTCCGCCGTCCCCAACGCGCCGCGGCCGAGGCCCTGACGGATCGCGCCCAGAATGCTCTCGCGGCCGCTCATGCGTCGACGCTCCGCTTGCCGCCGCGCGCCGACCATTGCGCCTGGAAAGTGCCGCCCGCTTGCGGTGCCGGAAAGTCACGATGCGCCGTCCAGCCGGCACCCCCCGGCAGTCGCCGGAAGCGCCCCTTGCGTCGCCCGAACGCGCCCAACACACGGAACTTCAGCTTCGCCAGGGCGTGATACAGCCAGGGCCGCTTGGCGTAGAAGGCCCACATCTTGATGCCGGTGCGCATCGTCGCCGGACCGGTCTTGCCGTCGAACTCGCGTTCGCGCAAATGCCGCATCATTTTCGGCAGCGGAATGCGCATCGGGCAGACCTCTTCGCACCGGCCGCAGAAGCTCGAGGCGTTCGGCAGATGGCCCGCCTCGTCGACGCCGATCAGAGACGGGGTCAGCACCGAGCCCATCGGCCCGGGATAGACCCAGCCATAGGCATGCCCGCCGATGCTGCCATAGACCGGGCAATGGTTCAGGCACGCGCCGCAACGGATGCAGCGCAGCATCTCCTGATATTCGCTGCCGACCATCTTGCTGCGGCCATTGTCGAGCAGGATGACGTGATACTGCTCCGGCCCGTCCGGATCCTCCGGCCGCCGCGGCCCCGTCGAGAAGGTGGTGTAAACGGAATATTCCTGCCCTGTCGCAGAACGCGCCAGCACGCGGCTGATCGTCGTCGCATCCTCCAAGGTCGGTACCACCTTCTCCAGACTGGCGATGACCACATGCGCCTTCGGGATGGTTTGGGTCAGGTCGCCATTGCCCTCGTTGGTGACGATGACGGAGGTGCCGGTCTCAGCGATCAGAAAATTGGCGCCGGTGATGCCGACATCGGCATCGATGAATTTCTGCCGAAGCACCTCGCGCGCCTCGTCGAGCAGGGCGCGCGGCTCTTCCAACGGCCGGTCCGGATCGAATTGGTCGTGCGTTTCATAGAAGGCTTCCGCCACCTGATGCTTCAGGACATGGATCGCCGGTGCGATGATGTGGCTCGGCGCTTCGCGGCGCAGCTGGATGATATATTCGCCCAAATCCGTTTCGATCGGCTCGATGCCGTTTTCCTCGAAGAAATCGTTGAGGCCGATCTCCTCGCCGATCATCGACTTGCCCTTGGTCACGGTCTTGGCGTCGAGATCGCGGCAGATTTTCAGGATCGCCTGGCGGGCGTCTTCCGGCGTGGCGCACCAATGGACCTGGCCGCCCTCCTCCGTGACCTTGCGTTCAAAGCGCTCCAGATAGTAGTCGAGATTCGCCAAGGTATGGTTCTTGATCTCACGCGCCTGGTCGCGGATATCGTCGAATTCCGGAAGCCGCGCGCGGGCCTCCAGGCGGCGTTCGACGAAGCCGCTTTTCATCTTGTCCAGCGCCTGCTGCAGATTGCCGTCGTCGAGCGCTTCGCGCGCGTTGCCGATGAAATTGCGGGTCCGGCTTTCCTGCACCGTTCAGCCCTCCGGCTCGCCGATGGCGGGCGTGTCGGTCATTCCGGCCAGAACTTCCGCCACGTGCCGCGCCTGGATCGCCGAGCCGCGGCGCTTCAGCTTGCCGGCGATGTTCATCAGGCAACCCATATCGCCCGCCAGCACCGTGTCCGCACCCGTGGCCGCGATGTCATCACATTTGTCCCCGACCATCTTGTTGGAGATGTCGGGATATTTGACGCAGAAAGTGCCGCCAAAACCGCAGCAGGTCTCCGAGAAAGCCAGTTCTTCGCGCGCAAGTCCTGCAACCGTGTCGAGGAGAGCACGGGGCTGCGCCCGGACCTTCATCTCGCGCAGGCTGGAGCATGAATCGTGATAGGCCACCCGGCCATCGTAGTGCGCCTCGACCGCGTCCATGCCGCGGATATCGACGAGAAACGAGATCAGCTCGTGGGTGCGGGCGGCGAAGGCCTCGGCTCGCGCCCGCATCGCCGGGTCGTCCGCGAACAGTTCGGGATAATGCTTGGAGAGCATGCCGCTGCAAGACCCTGACGGCGCGACGATGTAGTCGAAACCGTCGAACGCTTCGATGACCTGCGCGGCGATTGCCCGGGCATCGGCTCGGTCGCCGCTGTTGAAGGCGGGCTGGCCGCAGCACGTTTGCGCGGCGGGCACGGCCACGTTGCATCCGGCCCGTTCCAGCAACGCCACGGCGGCGAAGCCGACCGACGGCCGGAACAGATCGACCAGACAGGTTACGAAGAGCCCAACATGGGGACGGGATTCCGACATGTGACTTCCTATGCGCCTAACTCCCCCGGCGGCGCGCGGCCGCATCCCGCGGTAATAGCAGAAAATACCGGCCGCGACTTTTCATTTTCCCGGCAAAGGCCAGCGCCTTGGGCCCGTAGCCCCAGAAGAAGTCGCCGCGCACGGCACCGCGGATCGCGGCGCCGGTATCCTGCGCCACCATCAGCCGGCGCAACGGCCGGGCCGGTTCGTTCGGCCAGGTGGTCTCGAGCCAGACCGGCGCACCATAGGGAAGGAAGCGGCGGTCGACCGCCAGGCTGCGGCGTGGTGTCAACGCCACACCGGCGCCGCCGATCGGGCCGTCCCCCTTGAGTTCGCGGAAGAAGATGTAGCGCGGATTGACCGCGAGCAGTGCCGCGGCCTTGTCCGGGTTGGCCTCGATCCAGCCGCGGATGTCGTTCCAGTTCGCCTTACCGCGCAGCAGCGCTCCGCGGTCGATCAAGGCACGGCCGATCGATCGGTAAGGCAAGCCGTTATGGCCGGCGAAACCAACCCGCACAACGGAACCGTCGGGCAAAATGACCCGTCCCGAACCCTGCACGTGCAGCACGAAAGCGTCGATCGCGTCATCGATCCACAACAGTTCCAGGTCTCGTTTCGCCAGGACACCGGAGTCGATCGCACCGCGGGGGTGATAGGGCCGCAGCTTGCCGCCATCGACCCGGCCGACAATGTGACGACCGGTCAATTTCGTGTCGAACTGACCGAGATCGACCGCAACGTGATCGTCCGGCAGCCGATAAATCGGGTGGGCGTATCGGTCGTCCTTTTGGCGCGCACCGCGCAGTTCCGCTTCGAAGTAACCGGTGAACAGCCCCTCCGCCCCGGCGCTGCCGGTAACCGCGAAGGGCTTAAACCATGTTTCGAAGAAGGTGCGGGCCGCGGCAGCGTCTCCCCGGGTGATTTTTGCCGCAGCATCGCAGGGCGCCGCCCAGTCGGCCCTTGTGACGATGATGGGCGGTTTTGACGATAGCGGTTTGGCGCAGGACCGGCGGAACGCGATGAGGGCTTCGCCATGCCGGTCTTCCTGCCAGCCCGGTAGGTCGGTGAAGGAAACAGCGTCGAGCGCAAAATCGGATTTTGGCGGCGGCTTGGTGCACGCGGCCAGCACCATAAGCGACATGACCACCCAAAGGCGGCATATCGACCAGGCCTTCATCGATTGCGGGTCAGGACGGGCTACGGGTTGCGACCAGCTTCCAGTTCGGATCGGACGTCCGCGTGTCGCGCGCGAAGGTCCAGATATCCGTAACCGTCACGACGGCGTTGCGGTCACCATCCACGACTTCGCCATTATCGTCGATGGTCGCATTGATCTGGTCGCTGACGAACTTGACCGTGACCATGGCGTCGTCGCCCTGCATTTCGACCTCAAGCAGCTCGGCACTGTCAATACCAACAAGTGTCGATTCCTGGGCGTTGTTCGCCAATTCGCGCGACCGGATGGCGCTGGCGAAGTTCTCATACACCTCCGCCGACAACAGCGTGTTGAGCGTCTTTCCGTCACCGGTCGCGTAGGCGTTGATAATCATTTCGAACGCGGCTTGCGCGCCCTGCAGGAACGGGCCCACTTCGAAAGAAGGATCAGCGATCTTCACCTGCGTCAAACCGGCGGCCAGCGGCGAATCCGGTTCTAATTCCGGTTCCACCACTTCGGGACCCCGATCCGGCAAGGCGATGACGTTGTCGTTCCCGGTTTCCGACGCGTTTTCGGAAGCGGGGAAGGAATCGGAGGACTCGGAACGGCGATGTTCATGCCCGGTGCGTTTGCCAAGCACGCTCCGCAACCTATAGACGAGAAAGGCCGCCAGCATCGCAAAAAGGATGATGTCGAATATACCGAATCCGCCGCCCATAGAATCTTAAGCTCCGTCAGTCGCGTATCGCCCTGAACATCGCTTGGCCGATACGGGCGCGGTTGCCTGGAGAGGTCAGGAACCTTACCTTAACACAAAGGATGGCGCGATACTCTTAAGGAATCGTGTTTCGCCCGGAATTCCGCGCCTCCAAGAGTTAGATAGGCGTTCTCCCGCAAAAGAGCAAGCATGGGCCTTCTTCTCCTCATCGCATTCATCGCGACGCCGATCATCGAGATCGCCATATTCATCGAAGCGGGTGAGCGATTTGGTCTGTGGCCGACCCTGGGTGCCGTGGTTCTGACAGCGGTCATCGGTACCGGTTTGCTGCGCTGGCAGGGCTTTACGACCTGGCGCCGCGCCGCCGAAAGCCTGCAGCGCGGCGTTTTTCCGGTCAATGAAGTGTTTGCCGGGCTTTGCCTGATCGCGGCAGGCGCCTTGCTGCTGACGCCAGGATTTCTGACCGACGCCATTGGGTTTGCGCTGTTCGTGCCGGCCGTGCGGCAGGTCATCGCCCATCTTATCAAACGTGCGATTGAGCGCGGAGACGGACCGAAGGTATGGGTAAACGGTCAGCCGATGGGACCGCGTGACACGGTCATCGATGGCGAATACGAAACCCAAGAGAAACCCGCGCCACCGGAAATCGAATTGCCCCCGGGGCCGCCTAACCCCAACAGCCCCTGGAACAAAAATCCGTGATACTGATCCGGCATGGCCAATCCGAATTTAACGTCGTCTACGGCAAAACGCGCATCGATCCGGGCATTCGTGACCCCAAGCTGACCGAATTGGGCCACCGCCAGGCACGCGCGGCAGCAGAAACCGTCCGTGAACTGGGCGTCCACCGCATCGTAAGCAGCCCTTACACGCGGGCGCTTCAGACCGCCACCATCATCGCAGAGGCGCTCGACCTGTCGGTCACGGTCGATCCGCATATCGGCGAGCGGGCGGCCTTTACCTGCGACATCGGAACACCGCGTTCGGCGCTGCAGACTGCATGGCCGCACCTGCAACTCGATCATATCGAAGAAACCTGGTGGCCCAAGATGGAGGAAAGCGAGACGGCGCTGGACCTGCGCGGGCAGGCATTTCGCACGCGCATGCATGATAGCGGCGATTGGCAGGGCACCGCTGTTGTATCCCATTGGGGTTTCATCCGCACGTTGACCGGGCACCGGGTCGGCAATTGCACCGTTTTACGGTTCGATCCATCGGCCGAGCACCCTGGCGGGGGCACGGTTGTGTCCGACACGGATGTGTGTTAGCCAGCCGCTCGCGATTTTACCCGAAAGGAACACCGGCATGTCCGATACGAGCAACGCAGATACCACGCCCCCGCCGGGCACAGCCTCTCTGGGTATCGCGCAACAATATGTGAAAGACCTGTCGTTCGAGAGCCCGTCCTCGCCGAAGATCTTCATGAGCCAGATGAAGCAGCCCAACGTGAATGCGAATTTCGACGTGGCCGCGAACGAACTTGGCGAAGACCTTCATGAAGTTGTTCTGTCCATCGAGATCAATGCCGAAATCGACGATGAACCCGTTTTCGTCGCCGAATTGGCCTATGCCGGCATCTGTCAAGTCAAGGGCGCGACGCAGAACGTTACGCGGCAGGCGCTGATGATCGAAGTCCCGCGGCAGCTTTTCCCGTTTGCACGCGCCGTTATCGCCGACGCAATCCGCGACGGCGGATTCCCACCGCTACTCCTGAGCCCGATCGACTTCAACAAGCTCTACCAGGAGCACATCAAGTCGTCGGTTGCCGAGGGCAATATCGCGGAATAGACCGCTAGGTCTTCTGCCAGATCGGATCGTCGAGCCGTGTGACCAGCGTCTCGTGCGCCGCAAGTTCGGCGGTGCTAGGCGCATGCGGGCGAGCAGGACGCACCACCTTGTCGCGCCGCTGTGCCTGTACCACGGGACCTGTATCCCGGGCAGCGAGGTCGAAACCCGGTTCCCTGGCACCGATCAGATCGATATAGACTTCAGCCAATAGGCTTGAATCCAACAGCGCGCCATGCAGCGTCCGCGAGGTGTTATCGACACCGAAGCGACGGCACAGGTCGTCCAAACTGGCGCTCGCACCTGGATAGCGGGTCCGGGCGATCTGCACTGTGTCGATTGCGCGTGTCATCGGCAGCGCGGCAAATCCCAACCGTTCGAGCTCCGCGTTGATGAATTTTATGTCGAAGGCGGCATTGTGGATGACCAATTTGGCGTCGCCGATGAAATCGAGGAATCCATCGACGACTTCCGCAAATACCGGATAATCGGCGAGGAACGCCTCGGAAAGACCGTGAATACGGAAGGACTCGGCCGGCATGTCCCGTTCCGGATTGATATATTGCTGATAGGTCTCGCCGGACGGCATGTGGTTGATCAGTTCGACGCAGCCGATTTCGATAATGCGGTCGCCGGTATTGGGATCGAGGCCCGTGGTTTCGGTATCGAGAACGATTTCGCGCATGGTTCCGCCGGGATTAGGGTGTCACAGTACGTCAACGATAACGGATTCGCGTCGACACCGACAGTTAAAGACGCGACAACAACGCGCGGCGGGGGAATTTTTATTTCGGCTCTAAAACAAAATTGCGCAGCGCGTCCGTGACCGCCGGCGCGGTCCCGAACCAC
Source organism: uncultured Rhodospirillaceae bacterium (assembly GCA_913044215.1). Taxonomy (GTDB): domain Bacteria; phylum Pseudomonadota; class Alphaproteobacteria; order UBA8366. Next base: position 9,328 of record CAJWOT010000141.1, read on the forward strand.
GCCTCGAATCCCGGGCGGGCTTGGTGCAACAGCATGCCCAGCCCATCAACAATGATGTTGCCCCGTTTGCGGGCCGCCGCCAGCAACGGCGTTTCCAACGGCGCATAGACGATATCGTTGACGATGGCCGAGGCCGGCAGGTGGTCGAGATCTATGTCGAGCGGAGGCTGTCCGGTCATCCCCAAACTCGTCGAATTCACCAAGAGGCTGGCATCTATTTGGGCGTCAGACCTATTTTCCCAGTCATAAACCCTAATTATGTTGCCGAACTCATGGGATAGGTCCTCGGCGCGGCTTTTGGTTCTATTGATCAGGCGTATTTCCGTCGCACCGGCATCGATCAGGGCGACACAGATCGCCCGGGCCGCCCCCCCGGCGCCCAGCACTACCGCCACGCCACCCGGCCAGTCGGCGGTCTGGCGGATATTCTCGATAAACCCGAACGCGTCTGTGTTGCTGCCCTGTACCGATCCGTCATCCCCAAACAAAATCGTATTGATCGCGCCAATACGTTTCGCATCCGGATCGATCGTGTCGCAAGCGCGGAAGGCAGCTTCCTTGTGCGGCACGGTCACATTGACGCCGCGAAAACCCGCCGCCTGCAATCCCTTCAACGCATCACCAAAGCGGTCGGGCGCAACGGCAAGCGGCACGTAGGCGCCGTCGATGCCATATTGCTCAAGCCAATAGCCGTGCAACCGGGGTGACCGCGAGTGGCTGATAGGCCAACCCATGACGCCGGCGAGCGCTGCGTTTCCGGTGAGACTCATGCGGTGACCACTCCGTGATTGACGAGAAAGCCGAGCAGAGGCAACAGCGGCAGCCCCAGAATCGTGAAATAATCGCCCTCAATGCGGCTGAAGAGCTGTGCCCCGCGCCCTTCAAGCTGATAGGCGCCAACCGAAGCGCACACCGCATCACCGGCCGCTGCCAGATACTCGTCGATAAAAGCATCGCTAAACGGCCGCATGGTCAGCTGCGCGCTCTCCAGGTGGCGCCACAGGACTTCGCCGTCCCGAACCACGCAGACCGCCGACAGGAGTTCGTGTGTTTTGCCGCGTAAGGCGATCAGGTGGCCCCGGGCATGATCCAGATCAGGCGGCTTATCGAACCAGATTCCGCCACATTGCAGCATCTGGTCGGCACCGATAACCAATGCATCTTTGTGCCGCTGGGAGACCCGTTGCGCCTTAAGCTCTGCGAGCGCCATTGCCGTCTGGCTTGCAGGTTCATCCCGATTTCGAAATGATTCTTTTACGCTGTCTTCGTCGATCGCCGCAGGATCCCGAATAACCTCGATACCTGCGTTGCACAGCAACGCGCCACGCGATTGACTTGCCGAAGCCAGGACAACAACCGTTTTCATATCAATATATTACGCCGCTAGTTGGTTTCCGTCGCCTGTACGCGCTTTTCCATCATCTGCATGATCGCCGCCGCTGATTCCTCGATCGACCGGCGGGTGACATCGATAATCGGCCAGCCATTTTCAGCACAAAGCCGGCGCGCCATCGCGACTTCTTCGCGAACCGTTTCGGGATCGATATAATCGGTCTCATGGTCCTCGCTGAGCAACCGCAACCGATTGCGACGGATCTGCACCAAACTTTCGACTTCTTTGGTCAGCCCAACGATCAGTGGACCCGCCTTATCCATTTGAAACACTTCCTGCGGCAGCGGCACGCTGGGCACAATGGGGATGTTGCCTGCCTTTACGCCGCGATTGGCGAGATAGATGCAGGTCGGCGTCTTCGAGGTCCGGGATACACCGAGCAAAATAACATCGGCATTGTGCAGGTCCCATACCGCCTGACCGTCATCATGGTTCAGCGCAAACGTCATGGCGTCGATACGTTCGAAATATTCCGAATCCAGTTCGTGCTGCCGCCCTGGCTGGCCGCGGCTCTGTATGCCGAGGTGACTGCCGAGCGCCGCCATGACCGGATCGAGTACGGGAATGCAAGGGATCTGCAATTCCCGGCAACCATCCTGCAGGGTACGTCGCAGACTGTCACTGACCAGGGTGAACATAACGATCCCTGGATTGTCCGCGATATTCACCAAAATCTTCTCGACCTGGCCCGGCGTGCGCACCAAGGTCCAATTGTGTTCCTCCGCATCGACGCCCTCGAACTGTGCAAGGCAGGCGCGTGCGACACTGTGGATTGTCTCGCCGGTCGCGTCGGATACAAGATGCAGATGTACTCGAATGGTTCCATCTCCCGTCTGGGGATAAAGCTGGACGATAGGGGGATAACCGGC
>CAJWOT010000142.1 GCA_913044215.1 uncultured Rhodospirillaceae bacterium
ACATGGTATAGCTGAAAGTGATCGTTACGCAGGACGCGGCGATCATGCCATAGGCCAGCGCGTGATAATCACGCAGCCAGTACACTAGGCCCAGAACCACGACAATGGCCAATAAGAAATAGTTTGCCAGCCTGATATGGCGTGAAACCGATGCTGATCCGTTGTTCGGCCATCCACGCATTGAACTGTCGTGAGGCCGATATCGCCAATTTAGGCTCGGTGCCTTGGTCCTCTCGCGCGGCGTCGCTTCTGTTGTCTTCCGGTGACAATGGGTACCTCTCCGACTATTCGTGGCTCTTCGTCACTGCTCTCAGCGTATCGATGGTCGTTCCCTCTGTCACTCACGACAGGCTGGGATTCAATCGTACAAGAATTCGTATTTTGCTCGAGTACAGGTTGAAAAGGATTTGTTCAAAAATCCGTTAAATCCATGAAATCAAATATATTTCGCAATTCGAAAATTCGAACTATTGTGCCGGCTAACACTCGGTATCGTTTCGACCTGGAACCGCCCGCTTTCCGATGATCATGTGCATGGCGTCAACCGCAATACCTGCCTCCCAAACTCCAGGAATTTTGTAACGATGACGGTTTTCCGGCAAATCGGCGCGATCGTTGCCCTAATATTCTTGAACACGCTGCTTACTCTGCAGAACATCTGGCCGACACCTTGGGTCCAGCCAACGACGGAGATTTCCGTCGAGCTCACCGTCATCTTGTTGCTCCTGACATTTGGAATCGGGTGGGGAGGCGAGCTAAGCCGGCGTGTCAAACTGGTGCTGGTTGCGGTTCTGCTCGTGCTGATCGCCGGGCGCTATGCCGATATCACCGCGCCAGCGCTTTTCGGCCGCCGGGTCGATCTATTTTGGGATGCGCCGCATCTTCCTCGCGTCGTTGAGATGGTCGTCGAGAGCCGGCCATTGTGGGAGGTAATGCTCCTCGCCAGTGGCATTTTACTGACCGTCGCGGTGCTGGTTTTGGGCATCAAACTATCGGTCGATGCTCTGGCAAAATTTGCGACATATCACGGTGGGCGGCGCCTGCTGGCAGGATTGTCCGCCGGCCTGCTCGTGCTTTACGGCACCGGGCTCGCCAACTTGCAGGATGTGACGAAGAAATGGTTTGCCCTGCCCGTAACACCTGTCTACGCGGAGCAAGTCCGTTTTCTTGCCCAAGCGACACAAGCCGGCACTGTCGGCAGGGAACCTTTAACACCGTCCAACCTGCAAGCGCTGCGCGGAGCCGACACGTTCTTGATTTTTCTGGAATCCTACGGCGCCGGGGTCTTCGAGGACGACCGCATGCGGACCGCTCTGGCAGAGGACTTCGAAAAGCTTCGATCATATGTCGATGGTTCGGGATGGCATGTCGCCTCCGCCTTCCTCGAGTCACCCACATTCGGCGGCGCGTCTTGGTTGGCCCATTTGACAACCTTGTCCGGACGCTGGATCGCCCGCGAAGCAGACTATCGGCGGTTCCTCACCAAACCGCCGGAAACCTTGGTCGACCGGTTTCGCGATGCGGGTTACCGCACCATCGCCCTTTTGCCGGGGATACAACTAGATTGGCCTGAAGGGGCGGCGCTTCGCTTCGACCGTATCCTCGATGCTCGTGCTCTCAAATATAAAGGGCCCGCTTTCGGCTGGTGGACGATCCCGGATCAGTTCAGTTTGGAGACCCTGTATCAGTGGGAAATGGCGCAGAAAGATCGCAAACCGCTTTTCGTCCAGTTCGCATCGATCATGAGCCATATGCCGTTCGGCCCGACCCCACCCTACCAGCCGAACTGGGAGCGAATGACCTCGACACAGCCTTTCGATCCGGCGCCACTGGAAGCGGCACTGCAGCTTAAACCGGACTGGAATGATATCACTGCCGGCTATTTGCGAACGATCCGCTACGATCTGCAATTGATTCAGGGATTCCTCGAGAAGCGCGCGCCGCGTGACGCTTTTCTCGTCGTTTCGGGCGATCATCAACCGCCTGCCATAGTCAGCGGCAAGGACGCTTCCTGGTCCGTGCCTGTGCATATCTTCGCACGCGACCCGGCCCTCATTGAACGATTCTACGCCGCCGGTTTCGAAAAGGGCTTGTACCCGAAACGGCCGACACTGGCCCGCATGGATGCATTCAACGCGATCCTTCTCAAGGCGCTCGACACGAGCGCAGGATTGGCACGCCGTTGAACCGCGTATCGTGTCTCATAGTGCTGGTTGCGGCGCTCACCAATCTTTCTGCATGGGCGTGGTGGTATCAGGCAAGAGAGGCGCCGGACTGGACCGGTGGGACCATCGCCGGAATTTCCTACAGCCCATACACAAGGGGCCAAGACCCGGCCAAGGGCGACCTGCCGCGCCTTGAGGCCATCGTGCGGGACCTCGACCTCCTGCAACATCACACCAGCCATCTACGAACCTACAGCGCTATAGACGCGCTACAACACGTCCCGTCATTGGCCGCCGCCCGTGGCATCGCCATCACAGCGGGCGCCTGGATCGGTAAAGACACTGTTCGCAATCGGCGCGAAATCGACAGCCTGATCAAACTGGCGAACAGCCAAGACTCCGTCGTCAGAACGATCGTCGGCAACGAAGCGCTGCTGCGCGGGGACATTACGGCAAACGCCTTGATCAACATGATCTCTGAAGTGCGCCAACGCACCGGAAAACCGGTCAGCACAGCGGAACCGTGGCATGTATGGCTCGACAATCCCGTACTCGCCGCCGCTGTCGACTTCGTTGGCGTCCAATTTCTACCCTACTGGGAAGGCGTTCCAGCCGATGACGCCGTACCCTACCTGTTTAAGCGCCTGAAGCAGCTCCAGGCGCGCTATCCGGGGAAACCGGTCGTCGTGACGGAAGTCGGGTGGCCGAGCGAAGGGCGTCCTCTCGATTCCGCCAGGGCGAACCGCGTCGACCAAGCCACCTTCTTGCGGACCTTTTTGAACCGGGCACAAGGTCTGGACTACTTCGTGATCGAAGCCTTCGATCAACCCTGGAAAATTTCGATCGAAGGCATGGCCGGCGGCTATTGGGGCCTGTTCGATGTCGACCGGCACCCGAAGTTTTCCTGGATCGGACCATTGCAGGAGCGCGACGACTGGCTCGTCTGGGCCCTGCTTGCGACACTCGCCGCGTTGGTACCGGCCGTGCTTTACGCGCGTGTGCGACCAAATCTTCGCCCGCGCGGCGCACTCTTGGCGACCGGCGTTTGCACCGCAGCCGGAAGCGCCCTGATCGCAGCGTTTCTGCCGACCATTACCTTTTATCTGTCCGGTCTGGAATTCGCGATCTGGGCCGTACTGTTCGGTGCGGCACTGTTTCTGGCCGCCTGTGTGTTCGTCGACGCCATCGAGGCAAGCGATCTTGTTGGCAACGGGTCTCTGAGAAGACGGTTTGCCGGCGCACCGCCGACGATACCGCGGGCAAAGTACCCGAAAGTCACGATTCATGTGCCAATTCATAAAGAACCGCCGGCGATGGTGCGGCGCACCTTGAATGCTCTCGCGGCAATCGACTATCCAAACTTCGAAGTGATCGTGCTCGACAACAACACGGATGACCCTGCCTTATGGCAGCCCGTCGAAGCGCACTGCAGGTCGCTTGGCGGCCGTTTCCATTTTCATCGATACAGCAAGCTCGCCGGGTTCAAGGGCGGCGCCCTCAATCGTGCGCTGACCCACAGCGTAAAAGATGCTGAAATCGTCGCTGTGATCGACAGCGATTACACCGTGGACCGCGATTGGCTCAAAGCCTTGGTACCCCTCTTCGACGATCCGAAGATTGGATATGTCCAAGCGCCGCAGGACTATCGCGACCAGACGGGCAGCCTCTTCAAGCGGTTCTGTTTTTGGGAGTATGCTGGCTTCTTCCGCATTGGCATGGTGCGCCGGAACGAGGACGACGCGATCATCCAGCATGGCACCATGACATTGATCCGGCGCGAGGCTTTGGAAAGTGTCGGGGGTTGGGCGGAATGGTGCATCACCGAAGATGCTGAACTGGGCCTGCGCTTTGCCCATACAGGCTGGCAATCCGCCTACGTGGCGAAGTCTTACGGGCGCGGCCTGACGCCTGACGGCTTGTCTGCCTACAAATCACAACGGTTCCGTTGGGCGTACGGGGCGATGCAGATTCTCAAGCGGCGCTGGCGCTGGTTGATCACCGGGAAGAATACGAAGCTCGCCCGCGCGCAACGTTTCCACTATCTCGCCGGTTGGCTACCCTGGTTGTCGGATGCGGCAGGCTTGCTCTTTACGGCCGGCGCTGTCCTTTGGTCCGCGGCCGTGATCCTGTCGCCGGAGACGACCGAGCTTCCCGTCGCGACGTTTCTCCTGCAGACCTTGGCCGTCTTCATCTTCCGGCAGTGGCGGTTCTTCGCGTTGTATAGCGCAACAACCAATTGTCCTGTGTCCGACCGGATAAGGGCCGCGCTCGCGGGTCTAGCCCTGAGCCACACCGTCGCCAAGGCGGTAATCTGGGGTCTATTCACATCGGAGCGCCCCTTCCTGCGAACCCCAAAATATCGCAGCGGTCCCGGGCTGCGCACCGGCCTCGCGATGGCGTCGGAAGAGGCGATCATCCTGGCCATCCTGATCGCAATCACCGTGGGTTTCGTCGCGACAAACGGTTTGTGGCACTTCGATGCGTGGCTTTGGCTCGCCATTCTGATCGTCCTGTCTCTGCCATATGCAGCAACCGTCTTGCTTGGCGCAATCAACGGTCTGCCACCTGAGCTGCGCAGACGGGCGCCGGCCGGCGGCCCTGCACCGCTGCAGCCCGCTTTCCCACCGACTGAACGGCGCGGCAAGCGCAAACCGTGACCTAGACGAGGAGTTGTTGCTACACTTCCAGCTTACCAATGGGCAGGGAGGCTGGCATGGCGACGACGCACGCGGCGAAACGCGGTTCCTCGAATCTCACGGTGCCCCCGGAAAAGCTCGAAGAAATCTACACGACAATGCGGCGCATCCGCGCTTTTGAGGAGCGCACGGCAGAGCTTTTCCAGGAAGGTCTGGTGAAGGGCACGGCGCATTCCTATGTCGGCGAAGAGGCGATCGCATCCGCCGTCGGATCGATCCTGCGCGACGACGACTACATGGCCAGCAACCACCGCGGCCACGGCCACTGTATCGCCAAGGGTGCCAAACTCGACCGCATGATGGCGGAGCTAATGGGCCGCGATACCGGCTATTGTCACGGGCTTGGCGGGTCGATGCATATCGCGGACATGAACCTGAACATCCTGGGCGCGAACGGTATTGTCGGCGCGGCGATGCCGCTCAGCACCGGTACGGCCCTGGCCGCGAAGCTGCGTGGCACCGACCAGGTGGTCGTCGCCTTCTTCGGCGACGGCGGATCGAACCAGGGCATCTTTCACGAATCGCTGAACCTAGCGTCGGTCTGGAAGCTACCCGTTCTGTTCATCTGTGAGAACAACCAGTACGCGCTCAGCACGTCGTACAAACGCACCACGTCGGCGGCGCAGATCTCCGACCGGGCAATCGGTTATCAGGTGCCGGGCGTGACCATCGACGGCAATGATCCGGAGGAGGTCTACAACGTCGTCGAGGAAGCGGTCGCGCGGGCGCGGGCTGGCGAAGGCCCGACCCTGATCGAATGCCTGACATATCGCTGGGGTCAGCACTCGTTGCGCGCCAACCTCAACGATCCACGGCCCGAGAAGGAACTCGAGGAGTGGATCGCCCGCGATCCCATGAAGGTCATTGAAAAGGCGCTGATCGACAACAAGGTTGCAACCCGCAAGCGGCTCAACGAGATCGGCAAGGCGGTCGAAACCGAACTCGAGGAAGCCGTCACCTACGGCAAGGACAGCCCGGAGCCGAATGTCGCGATGATGGAAGCGGCCGTCTATTCGCCGCACGCGACCTATACCGAGCCGGGCCCGAACACGGACCGCGAACTCAGCTTTCCCGAAGCGCTGAACGAGGCGCTGGCGCAGGAGATGGCGCGCGACGACAGCGTCTTCGTGATGGGCGAAGATGTCGGCGAGACCGGGGGCATCTTCACCGTGACCAAGGGGTTGATCGACAAGTTCGGCGAGGAGCGGGTCCGCGACACGCCGATCTCCGAAGCGACCTTTGTCGGTTGCGGGGTCGGCGCAGCGATCGCCGGCATGCGGCCGGTGGTCGAGATCCAGATCTTCGACTTCATCGCGCTGACCATGGACATGCTGGTCAATCAGGCGGCCAAATTCCGCTACATGCTGGGCGGCGGGCCAACGGTACCGCTGGTCGTGCGCGGCCCGCAGGGCGGCGGCATCCGCATGGCGGCGCAGCACAGCCAGAGCCTGGAAGCCTGGTTCACCCACGTGCCGGGGCTGGTCGTCGTCGCCCCCTCGACGCCCTACGACGCGAAAGGCCTGCTGGTCTCTGCCATCCGCGACGACAACCCGGTCATCTTCCTAGAGACCAAGCTCTCCTATGTCGGCGCGGGCGGCCCGGTGCCAGAGGAGCTTTACGCCATACCGATCGGCAAGGCCGACGTGAAGCGCGAGGGCGCCGACGTGACCGTGCTGGCGACCATGGCCATGGTGCCGCGGGCGCTCACCGCCGCGACCCAGCTGGCGCGCGAGGGCATCGATGTGGAGGTGGTCGATCCGCGCACCCTGCGCCCCCTCGACGAGGAGACAATCCTTGAGTCGGTCCGCAAGACCAACCGGCTGGTCATCGTGCACGAGGCCTGGCAGAAGGGCGGCTTCGGCGCCGAGGTCTCGGCCCTGGTCGTGGAGAATGCGTTCGACTATCTCGACGCTCCGATCCAACGGGTCGGCGCCCGCGACGTGCCGATGCCCTACAATGACGGGCTGGAGGTTGAGGTCATCCCCTCCATCGACCGCATCGCCAACGCGATTCGCGACGTCATGCGGTGACCACGGACGATCTGGTTCGGCAAGCCGCCGCGCGGATCAACGCGCGGAACTTCGAGGTGGCGCTGGCACTATGCGGCCGGGCGCTCGAAGAAGACCCACGCAGTATCGCCGCCCTGATCAACCGCGGCTCCGCCCTGCTGGGGCTGGGTGACCCGGCGCAGGCCCGCCGCAGCTTCAACCGCGCGATCAACGAGGACCCGACGATCGCCAGCGCTTGGGACGGCCTCGGCAAGGCGCAATACGAGCTCCTGCAGCTCGACAAAGCCGCGAAGAGCTTTCGAACCGCCACCAACCTGGCCGAAGACCCGGCCCTGTCGCGCTACCATCGCGGACTTGCCCTGCTGCTGGCCGGCAGCGTTCTGTGTTGGGGGTCGCGAGTTCGATCCGGTGAATGTCGGGTTCGCCCTCGTGGTACCGACAGGCGGCAGATGCCCTGATGGAACATCCTTGCTGGATACGGCCAAGCCCGGCAACTCGAATGTCGGGCACGACTGGGGGCCGTTTACCGAAGACCTAAGGATGGCACTGATCGAGTATCTGAAAACGCTGTAACGCGGATACCGGTGCCGCGGCGCGATCAACCCAGCGCCGCAATCGCCGCCGCCGTCCCCTCGCCGACCGCGTTGGCGATCTGGCCCGGATAGCCGGACCGGGCAGCGCCGGCGGCGTAGAGGCCGGGGATTGAGGATTGCAGCGCGGCATCGACGGTAACCGCACCGGTCTCATCGCGAGCGACGTCATCCGGCAGATAGCCTGTGTTCGGCGCCAGCCCGACGAAGACGAAGACGCCGGTGCAGGCGAGGCTTTCCGTCGTGTCCTTCTTGGTGTCGCGCAATGTGACGCCTTCGACGCCGTCGTCACCCTTGACCGCTTCGACGACCGTGTTCCAGCGGAAGTCGAATTTCGGGTCGTCGGCGGCCTGCGCCACGTAGGTCTGCCGGGCGCGCAGGCGGTTGCCGCGCACCACCATGGTGATCTTGCTGCAATGTTCGGCCAGATGCAGCGCTTCCTGCAGCGCCGCGTCGCCGCCGCCGACCACAACGACCTCCTGCCCCATGAACATCGCGCCGTCGCAAAAGGCGCATTGCGAGACGCCGCGGCCGTACAGCGACTCTTCGCCGGGCACGCCGAGCTTCTTTAGGGACGCGCCGCTGGCGACGATGAGTTTAGGCGCGCGATATTCTCCGGATGCGGTCTTCACCACCTTGTTCTCGCCGTCGATCGCGACGCTTTCAACCGGCTCCTCGGTGATCTGCACCCCGTTTGTCATGCATTGTTCGGCCAAGGTCATCGCCAGCTCGATGCCGGAGACGTCCGCGGTCGTCGGATAGCCGTCCAGCTTGCCCACATTCACGACCAGCCCGCCCATCAGTTCCGCTTCGAACAAGGCGACGGACTTGCCGCGGTCGACGGCGCAGCACGCGGCAGTGAGGCCGGTGATCCCGGCGCCGATGACGATGAGGTCGAAACTGTTGGCCATGGTTTAAGCGCTTTCCTGGTCGTGTTGCCGCAGACTATCCCAATCGGCCGGCAAGGCAATCGGCTTCACGATGCGGCAGGGCGGGAACCCCCAGCTTGGGAAATAAACGTGCTGCGCGATCGGGATGGTGCCGCCGGCAACGAACAGGGTAATGTCGTCCGGGCTCTGCACCGCTGGGATCGATCCGCTCTCGGCCGCTTCGATGACCCAATCCGGCCATTGGTTCGCCTCAGCCAGGTCCTTGTGCAGCCAGGAGCGGCGCCACATCTCAGTATCGAGCCGGCCGGTTTCCCACAGCCGCCGTTTTACATCCGCCTTGGACAGGCCCTCCGACGCGAGCTGTATGGCGACCGCGGGTGCGAGAGCCACTGACACGATCCCGTTGTGATAGATCGCGAACAGCGACGCCGCCGACCCCATGACGCTGGCGATCTCCGCCAGCCCACCGGTCACGTTTAGCGCTGTCTCCGCACGCCGGACGGTCACGGCACTCGCTGCGGCGTCGAGGCCCTGCTCCACATGCAACGGCTCCCACGGGTTCTCCTTGGCGTTCTCCGCCAGGCACATCGTGTAGCGCCCGGGCTGGCCGATGCCGGCGAAGCTGACCGCGCCGGGCCAGCCGCCGCCGATATTGTTCATGATCAGGCGCAGCGCCCGGCCGATTGTAGCATTGGCCTTCCAGCCGGGGCCGAGCGCGCCGTAGCTGGCGTTAAGGTTGAGTTGCCCCACGATCGGCCCGCTGACCACCAGCAGCGGCGCCACATTCTCGTCCGTCGTCTGCACACCGCGCAGATTGAAGTCGGGCTCGACGATCGCCTCGACCGCGGCGATCACCACCGGCAGATAGGCGGGCTCGCAGCCGGCCATCACCGCATTCACCGCAATCTTTTCCACCGTGGCGACACCCTGCAGCGGGTCGAGCGCCCCGATGATCGCCTCCGCCGGCTGTGTCGCGTAACGCAGCATGTCCTCGACCCGCCCGATGGTCGGCGCGATGATTGGCAGCCCGTCCGTCCAGCCGCGCCGGTAGAACAGGTCGCCGACCTGTGCGTCGTCCGCATCGCGGATGACCTCGACCCGCTGGCGCGGGAACTGGGCCACCAGCGGGGTGCGTTCGGTCAGACCGGATTCTTGGACGCGCAGCTTCAGCGTATCGTCGATCCATTCCCCGGAGCTGCGCTGCCCCGTCGGCAGCAATACCCATTGCGCGTCAGAGGGCATGGGAGACGAATTCCCTAACCGAGGCGTTTCTACCCCCTCCCTGACCCTCCCCCCTCAAGGTGGAGGAGACGGCTAGTTCGGTCGCTGATTTACTCCCTCCCCCTTTAGGGGGGAGGGTGGGGGTGGACGGCAGCACCTTCGTCAATACGCCTTCGCCGCCCGCAGCTTTGCGTCCCAGCCATCCGGTAACGCGATCTTTTTCGCAACCGGGTAGCCGAGCATGCCGTTATGGGCGAAGGCGTAGGCGTTGGTGCGCATCGGGTCGCCGGTGACGACGATCATAAAATCGTCCGGCGAGCAGACGATCGGCACCAGTCGGTCGGGATCATCCGATTCCGCGAACTGCGGCGGCGCCTTGCCGAGATTGACCATGTCCTGCAGGGTCCGCTGCCCCGGCACCAGGTTGGTATACTCGCCGAGATACTGCTCGAACTTCCAGGCCGGCCAGCGGGCGTGGTCGTAGAGATATTGCCGCACATCGGCCTTGGAATAACCGGACTTGGCAATCGTCTCCGCCAGTACCGGGCTGAGCAGCAGCAGAGGCCGCAAGGTGCCCGTCGCGATGCCGATCGTGAAGCTAAGCTGCCAGCCATTCTGCTTCAGCACACCGTCGGCCAGGTAGGGCAGCATCTGCTCCGCCTTGTTGCCGAACACCGAGGTGATGACGTCACCGCCCGTGTACCGCGAGATCGTCACCGTATTGTCGCCGGCCGCGAAGCCCATATCGACGCTGTTCGGCTCCCAACCGATCTTTTCGACAACGTCTTCGTTCTCCGCCAGCACGACGCGCCACGTGTTGCCGTAGGTGCCCTTGTCGTTCTGGTGCAGCAGGAAGCCGGCCACGTTACGAAGATAGAGGCGCCAGAACCGCCCGATGCTGGAATTCGGCAGGAAGCCATCGCGCATCGCCCCCTGCTCGTAGTTGAAGCCTAGCTGCTTGATGATCGGCCCGTTGATGGTGATCAGCGTCTCAGCGCCTGGCGTATTGCCGCTGTGCTCGACGCCGTATTCCGGATCGGCCATTGCCTCGACCAGCGCCATCAGCACCGGCATATATTCCGGGCGGCAGCCCGCCATGACGCCGTTCACCGCGACGTTCCACGGCGTGGCGCTGCGGTTGTCCGGCAGGATGGTGCCGATCACCTCATGCGGATCGCGTTCGGTGAAGTCGAGGAAGTCCTGGATCTTGGCCTCGGTCGGCGGGACGATCGGCAGCCCATCGCTCCAGCCGTTTTCGTAGTAGAGGCGGTTGACCTCCTCGAAGGTGCCCTCGAAGACGATGTCCAGGGGCTCCGGCTCCTTGATCGCCGCGGCCGCCTCCGGGTCGATCGTCAGATTGTCGATCACCGACTGCAGGGTGACTTCAAGTACATTCTGCTTCAGCTCCTCGACCGACTGAGTGTCCACATGGCCCGGGACCATGGAAACCGACAGGTTCGGATAGCCGAGCCCGACCGACGTGGTGCCGGCCTGGCCAACGAACCCTTCACAGACGAGCGAGGTACTGGGGACCCCGGCGCTTTCGGCAACGGCTGCCGCCCGCAACACGGCGGGCGTACAGCTGCCTCAACAGCCCATTCCGGATATGACCGCGTCAACTTTCAGCTCCTTCAGCCGCGTCGGCAGGGTCTCGATGATCTCGGCCTCGTCCTCCCCGTGAGTCGATCCGAACTCCTCGTAGGAGACAAAATTGATACCGGGGAAGCGGTCCTTCAGCGCCTCCTCCAGCCAAGCAAAGATCTCGTCGCCGCGGAACATGTAGTCCCACAGATGACAAATTGTCTTGCCTTCCAACGTGTCCGGCCGTTTGGCGAGCGGGACGATATCCACCGTCTTCCCGCCGCGCGGCCAATGGACGGCATAAATTCCGTCCGCATTGCGCGGTGCCATGTTCGTATCCTCCGCTGATGTATCTGGCGATAAGACTA
>CAJWOT010000143.1 GCA_913044215.1 uncultured Rhodospirillaceae bacterium
CAAGCCACCGCGGCATCTTCTTCGTTGCTATGCTAAACTGCGCCTTCCCGCGATCTGGATGCACCCTATGTCCTGCAAGACCACACAACATATCGCGCCTTTTCGAAAGGCCGCCGCGTGACCGGGGTGCCGTACGGCGGGGTCATGCATGTGATTACGGGGCTGGGCGTTGGCGGCGCTGAGACCATGCTCGCGAGCCTTGCGCAGGCGGAAGCGGCCGCGGGCCAGCCGCCGGTCGTCGTCAGCCTGACCCCGGGCGGCCCTATCGCCGCCCAGCTCGAAGAGGCCGGCATCGAGGTTTTCGATCTGGGCATGGTGCGGGGGCGGCCGACGCCCGGTGCGCTGTTCAAGCTGCGATCCCTGATCCGCCGGTTCCGGCCGGCGGTGCTGCAAAGCTGGATGTACCACGCCAATCTGATGGCGACCGGCGCGCTGTCCCTGTCCGGCCTTCGGCGCAAGACGGTGCATTATTGGGGGATCCGCTGCTCCGATATGGATCTCGATGCCTATGGCTGGATGTTCCGCGCGGTCGTGAAAGCCGGCGGATTGTTTTCCGCCTGGCCGGACGCGGTCACCTGCAATTCCGAGGCTGGAATCGCGGTGCATAAGGCGCTGGGCTACAATCCACGGCGGTTCCTGCTTGTCGATAACGGTATCGATATAGCGCGCTTCGCACCGGATCCTGCGGCACGGGATACGGTGCGTGCGGAATTCGAGATCGCGCCGGAGACGGTCGTCATCGCCACTGCGGCGCGGGTCGATCCGATGAAGGATTACGCCAATCTGCTGGCAGCACTGGACCAACTACAGGATGTGACGGCGATCGTCATGGGCGATGGCACCGAAATGTTGCCCGACACACCGGGATTGATCCGTCTTGGACGGTGCGACCGGGTGGCGCAGGTGTTCGCCGCAGCGGACCTAATCGTCTCCGCCTCGGCCTACGGTGAAGGGTTTTCCAATGCGATCGCCGAGGGCATGGCCTGCGGACTGCCGGCGGTGGCGACGGATGTCGGCGACGCGCGGCGGATCGTGGGCGATGCGGGAACCATCGTCGAGCCGCGGAATTCCGCGATTTTGGCAGCTGCGATCGATGCATTGTCCCGCCGACCCGACCGCGCCGAGACGGGCCGCGCGGCGCGGGAGCGCATTGAAACGCTGTTTTCCCTGGAGCGGTCGGTCGCGCGCTTTCGCGAGCTGCACCGGGAGGGGATTTGAGCCCATTTGGCGGGCCCTAAAACCGTTGACTTGCCGAGGCGCGGGAGTATAGTGCCCGGCGCTTTGGACAAGCGGGCCCCGGTGGCCCGTTTTTGCATCGACTCCCCTTGGGCGGGGTCCGGGAAGATACGAGATGTATGCAGTCATAAAAACCGGCGGCAAGCAATATAAGGTCGCCAAAGACGACGTCATTACGGTTGAGAAGCTCGCGGGTGAACCGGGATCGTCGGTCGATATCGGCGACGTGCTTTTGGTCGGCGACGATAAGGAACAGACCGTCGGTGCGCCGCTGGTCGAGGGCGCGACTGTCGCGGCCGAGGTCGTGGAGCAGAAGCGCGATGACAAGATCATCGTGTTCAAGAAGAAGCGCCGTAAGAATTACCGCCGGAAGAATGGTCATCGCCAGGAGGTGACCGTCCTGAAAATCACGGATATCCTGACCGGCGGTAAGAAAAAGGCGGCGGCCAAGAAGAAACCGGCCGCAAAGAAAAAGGACGAGGAAAAGCCTGCGGCGGCAGCCGAAGAGGCGCCGAGTGAAGCCGAGGCGAAGACTGAGGAGTAAGGGTTATGGCTCATAAAAAGGCAGGCGGCAGCTCACGGAACGGCCGCGATACGATTGGACGCCGGCTCGGCGTCAAGAAATTTGGCGGCGAAGCGGTCGTGCCTGGCAACATTATCGTTCGGCAGCGTGGCACCAAGGTGCATCCGGGCGACAATGTCGGCATGGGCAAGGATCATACGCTGTTTGCCTTGACCGGCGGCCAGGTCAAATTTCATAAGACGCGAAGCCGCACCAGCGTTTCGGTGGTGCCGCCGGCATAGGACGCCCCGGCGTTCATGCGTGTTCCGGGGGAATGGCAAGCCATTCCCCTTTTTTGTTGTGCCCGACAGGAAGGGTACCAAGCGGTAGCGGACGATGAAATTTCTCGACGAAGCGAAGGTCTATATCAAGAGCGGCGACGGCGGGGCGGGGTGCGTCTCGTTTCGGCGCGAGAAATATATCGAGTTCGGCGGTCCGGACGGCGGTGACGGTGGGCGTGGCGGCGATATCATCGCGGAAGCGGTCGACCATCTGAACACCCTCATCGATTTCCGCTACCAGCAACATTTCAAAGCGCAGAACGGCCGCCCCGGCATGGGCAAGCAGCGGACTGGTGCAGGCGGTCAGTCGACGTCCTTGAAGCTGCCGGTCGGCACGCAGATCCTGACGGAGGACAAACAGTCTGTCATCGCCGACCTGGTTGAACCCGGGCAGCAAATCGTCCTGGCCCATGGGGGTGACAGCGGGTTCGGGAATTTGCATTACAAATCCTCGACCAACCGGGCGCCGCGGCGGGCCGATCCGGGCTATCCAGGCGAGGAATATTGGGTTTGGCTGCGCCTCAAGTTGATCGCGGATGCTGGACTCGTCGGGTTGCCCAATGCCGGCAAATCGACGTTTTTGGCCGCGACGACGCGGGCCCGGCCCAAGATTGGGGCATACCCCTTTACCACGCTGCATCCCAACCTGGGTGTCGCCGCCGTCGATGGCGAGGAGTTCGTCCTGGCCGATATTCCCGGCTTGATTGAAGGGGCGCATGAAGGGCATGGGTTGGGCGACCGGTTCCTGGGCCACGTGGAGCGCTGCGGCGTGCTGTTGCATCTGGTCGATGGGACGTCGGAAGACGTTGCCGTGGACTACGCCACGGTTCGCACGGAGTTGCAGGCCTACGGTGCGGGACTGTCGGATAAAATTGAGATTGTCGGGCTCAACAAGTGCGATTCCCTGCAGCCGGCTGTGATTGAAGAAAAGATGGCAGCGCTTTCCGCGGCGACGGAAGCACCGGTATTCGCGCTGTCCGGTGTGTCCGGGCGCGGTGTCGAAAAGGTGCTGCGAGAGTTGCTCCGGATCATCCGTGACCGGAAACCGGCCGACTTGCCAATGGATGAAGAGGTTCAGGCCTCCGGCGCCTGGACGCCTTAGCGCGATGCGAGACCGTCTTTCCGCCGCGCGGCGCGTGGTCGTCAAGATTGGCTCAGCGCTGATCGTCGACCATGAAACCGGTCAGATGCGCCAAACTTGGCTGCAGTCGTTGGCGGCCGATGTGGCGGCGCGCCGTGCCGCCGGGCAAGAGGTGCTCATCGTCTCTTCCGGCGCGATTGCCGTCGGCCGTCGGCACCTTAAACTATCACAAAGTGACCTGCGGCTCGAAGAGAAGCAGGCCGCAGCCGCGACCGGCCAGATTCGCCTAGCCCACGCCTTTCAGGAGGCGCTGCTGCCGCACGGCGTCACGGTCGCACAAATATTGCTGACCCTGGACGATACCGAAGAGAGACGCCGTCATCTCAACGCGCGCGCCACCCTGCAGCAATTGCTCGATTTGCAGGCCCTGCCGGTGATCAACGAGAACGACACGGTTGCGACTTCGGAAATCCGTTTCGGTGACAATGACCGGCTCGCTGCCCGCGTGGCCGTGATGATTGGCGCGGACGCCCTGATCCTGCTGTCCGACATCGACGGGCTTTATGATGCCGACCCCCGCGCATGTGAGACGGCGCGACACATTTCCGAGATCGAGGCCGTCACGCCGGATATCGAGGCGATGGCCGGAGCGGCCGCGACCGGCTACGCCTCCGGCGGTATGGTCACGAAGCTACAGGCCGCGAAAATTGCGCTCGCCGGGGGATGCCACATGGCGATCACCGACGGCCGCGTCGAACGCCCGCTGCAGGCATTGGCGGACGGCGCACGGTCGAGCTGGTTTCTGGCGAATGCCACCCCGCGCACCGCCCGCAAGCGCTGGATCGCGGGGTCCCTGAAACCCAAAGGGGTCCTGACCCTTGATAATGGTGCGTGCCGCGCGCTGCAGAACGGGCGAAGCCTGTTGCCGGCCGGAATCTCGAAAGTGGCCGGCCGGTTCGAGCGTGGCGATTTGGTGATGATCTGCAACGGAGACGGCGCGGAACTGGGCCGCGGCCTGTCCGCCTATTCGAGCGCCGATGCCACCCGTATTGCGGGTTTTAAGACCAGTGAAATAGAGAATATTCTGGGCTATCGTGGCCGCGACGAGGTCATCCATCGCGACGATCTCGTCCTGGACTGAAAGGAAGAAGCGATGACTGCCGCTACCGTTCTCGACTCGGAGGACACAATCGAAACTGAAATGCGCCGCACAGCGCAGGCCGCAAAGGAGGCGGGTAGAGCCTTGGCCCTGGCGGATTCAGCGACGAAAAACGCGGCGTTGCGCGCCGCCGCCGCTGCGATCCGTGCGCACTCGGATGAAATTCTGGCGGCCAACGGCAAGGACATGGCGGCGGCGGAAGACCGCGACCTGACCGCCGCCTTCAAAGACCGGCTGAAGCTGACGCCGGACCGTGTCGAGGCGATGGCGGCGGGACTTAAGGATGTTGCAGAACGGGATGATCCGGTCGGCAGATTGATCGACGAGTGGACGCAGCCGAACGGCTTGCGCATCTCGCGCGTGAGCGTTCCGCTTGGCGTGATCGGTATCATCTACGAATCCCGCCCCAACGTGACGGCCGACGCGGGCGGACTGTGCCTGAAGTCCGGCAACGCCGCAATCCTGCGTGGGGGCTCGGACAGTCTGCATTCGTCGGGCGCGATCGCCGACTGCCTCAGTGAGGGGCTTGAGGCCGCCGGCCTGCCGGGCGACGCGGTTCAGCTCGTGCGGACCAGCGACCGCGCGGCGGTTGGCGCGATGCTGCGCCAGCATGATCTGATCGACATTATCGTCCCACGCGGCGGACGCGGCCTGATCGAGCGGGTCATGGAAGAATCGACGATTCCCGTGCTGGCTCATCTGGAGGGTATTTGCCACGTCTATGTCGACAGGGCGGCGAATCCGGACATGGCACGTGAAATCGCACTGAACGCCAAAATGCGCCGGACCGGCATTTGCGGTGCGGCGGAAACCTTGTTGATCGACCGCGCGCAGGCGGCCGCGCAGTTGCCCGGTATCGTTGACGATCTGGTCGCCGCCGATTGCGAGGTCCGCGGCGATAGGGAGGCGCAAGCGATCGACGACCGCATCGCCGCGGCGGTGGACAGCGACTGGGAGACCGAATATCTGGACGCGATCATTTCAGTGAAGGTTGTCGATGGCGTTTCCGGTGCGGTCGACCACATAAACCGCCATGGCACGAACCACACGGATACGATCGTCACGGACGATGCGGTGGCGGCCGATGCGTTCCTGTCCGGTGTCGACAGCGGCATCGTCATGCACAATGCTTCCACTCAGTTCGCCGAT
Organism: uncultured Rhodospirillaceae bacterium; assembly: GCA_913044215.1. Taxonomy (GTDB): domain Bacteria; phylum Pseudomonadota; class Alphaproteobacteria; order UBA8366. The sequence continues at coordinate 5,469 of CAJWOT010000143.1, forward strand.
GGCGGTGAGTTCGGCATGGGCGCCGAAATCGGGATATCAACCGGCAAACTCCACGCCCGCGGCCCGGTCGGCGCGGATCAGCTGACCAGCTACAAATACGTCGTTCGGGGCGACGGCCAGACCCGGCCTTGAGCACCATTCGATGATTGGTCTTCGGATCGGTCTCCTTGGCGGATCGTTCAACCCCGCCCATGAAGGACACCGACATATCAGCCTCTTCGCCCTGCAGCGCCTCCGTCTGGATGCGGTGTGGTGGCTGGTCTCGCCTCAGAACCCGCTGAAGCCGGTGGAGGGGATGGCCTCGCTCGACGAGCGGATCGCGAGTGCCGAATCCGTTGCGCGACACCCTCGTATCGAGGTCTCGGACATCGAGTCCCGAATGGGGACCCGCTATACCGCCGACACGCTGCAGGCTCTGCGCCGGCGTTTCGCGAAGCATCGCTTCGTCTGGATCATGGGCGCTGACAATCTGATCCAACTGCCCCGCTGGCGCGATTGGACGGCGATTGTCGAGATGGTGCCGATCGCGGTGTTCGCCCGGCCAGGCTACTCACAGCGGTCCCTGTTCGGCGCGGCGGCGCACCGCTTTCGGCGAAACCGTTTGCCGGATCATGCGGCGGCGGGTCTGGCGGACCGGAAGGCGCCCGCTTGGGTTTTTCTGCACACGCCGTTGCACCCCGCATCCGCCACTGAAATCCGTGCCAAACGGCGCCATGTACCCGAAGATACATCGCTGTAATCTATCGGAAATATTGCTATAATAGGTTCTATCACGGGCCTACAACGAATGAGGAAACCGTCATAGCCATTGATATTCAGACGACCTTGCCTGCGGAAACGCTCCTGACATTGGTCAGGGATCAACTCGAAGATGACAAGGCAGGAGATATCGTCGTTATCGATCTGTCCGGCAAATCGAGCATCGCGGACTATATGGTGATCGCTTCCGGACAATCGACCCGCCAGGTCGGCGCGATGACCGACCATCTTCTTGAAATGTTTCGGAAAAACGGATTGCGCGGCGCCAAGGTCGAAGGCCGTTCGCGGAGCGACTGGGTTTTGGTCGATTCCGGCGATATCGTCATCCATCTGTTCCGGCCGGAGGTGCGCGAGTTCTACAAGCTGGAGAAGCTGTGGAGCCATGATCTTCCGGAGACGGCGGAAGCCTCGACCGCGGTGCAAACCGCGTAAGCCTTGCGATTGCTGATCTGTGCCGTCGGCCGCGCCCGTAAGGAGGCCGCGCGCGCCCTCTATGAAGATTATGCCCGTCTGGTGCGCTGGCCGCTCGACCTTGTCGAAGTGGAGGTACGCAAGCAACTCCCGGACGCGGCGAAACGGGCGGCGGAGACCCAATTGCTGCTGGATAAGGTGCCGGAGGGCGCCGTGGTGGTCGCCCTTGACGAAACGGGCAAGGCATTGTCTAGCCGAGCGTTCGCCAAGCGGATCGGCGGTTGGCGCGACGATGGACGGGCCTGCATCACCTTTTTGATCGGTGGCGCGGATGGCCTCGACGATGCGGCCAGGAATCGCGCCGATTTGACGCTATCGCTTGGCCGCCTGACCTGGCCCCATCTGCTGGTCCGCGGGATGCTGGCGGAACAGATCTACCGGGCCCAGCAGATCCTCGCGGGCCACCCGTATCACCGGGATTAAAAATTGTTCGCGTAATGAACCGTTAAGGACAATCGGGTTGGCTACGCGCTGGGGCGGAGCGCCATCAACGAACGGTGATCCGTACTATCCGTGTTAACCGAATTCGCCTATATATCCAGGGCCTTTCGACGACGAGACGTACGATGACAGCACCGCGGCCGGTTATCCTTTGTGTCCTTGACGGGTGGGGCGAACGCGCTGAGCGCGACAACAACGCGATTGCGCTCGCGAATACGCCGAATTGGGACCGTTTCGGCGAAACCTATCCGCAAGCGCGGTTGGAAGCGTCCGAGGAACAGGTCGGCCTGCCGGCCGGCCAGATGGGCAATTCCGAGGTCGGGCATATGAATCTGGGCGCCGGTCGCCCGGTGCTGCAGGATCTGCCGCGGATCGATGCGGCGATCGCTGAGGACGCGGTGGCCGATATCCCGGCGCTCCGAGACTTCATGGCCGCGCTGAAGCGGTCCGGCGGGACGGCGCATCTCATGGGGCTGATGTCGCCGGGTGGCGTGCATTCGCACCAGGACCATATCGCGCACCTGGCTAACCTGCTGGCTGAAAATGATATTCCGGTGGCTGTGCATGCCTTTCTCGATGGCCGCGATACGCCGCCACGCAGCGCGCTGGACTATATGAAGGTGTTTCAGGAAGCCGCGCCGCAAGCCCGGATCGGGACCGTGATCGGGCGCTATTTTGCCATGGACCGGGACAAGAATTGGGACCGGGTCGGGCAGGCCTATGCCGCGCTAACCACCGGCACGGGCGCACCGGTGGAAACGCCAATGGCGGCGGTCCAATCAGCCTACGACCGCGACGAGACGGACGAGTTCGTGCGGCCGAGCATCGTTGACGGGTATCGTGGGATGCAGGACGGCGACGGCGTGTTGGTCGCGAACTTCCGCGCCGACCGGATCCGCGAAATCCTCACTGCGCTGCTCGACCCTGACTTTGCGGAGATTGCCGATCGCAAACCGGTCCGCTTCGCGGCGGCGGCGGGAATGACGTCGTATTCGGAGGCTTTGGACGAATTTCTGTCGGTACTGTTTCCGACAAAACAGATCGAAAACGTGCTGGGTGAGGTGGTGTCGGCGGCCGAGCTGCGGCAGTTGCGCATCGCGGAGACGGAAAAGTATGCGCATGTCACGTTTTTCTTCAATGGTGGCGAAGAGCGCACGTTTGAGGGCGAGGATCGAATTTTGATCCCGTCGCCGAAGGTTGCGACCTACGATCTGCAGCCGGAAATGTCCGCGCCGGAACTGACCGACCGGCTGGTGGCGGAGATCGAAAGCGGGACCCACGATCTCATCGTTGTGAATTTCGCCAACACCGACATGGTGGGGCATACGGGCGTGCTTGAGGCGGCGATGCGTGCCGTCGAGACCGTCGATAGCTGTCTGGGCCGTCTCGAAGCGGCGGTAAACGCCGCGGGTGGCGTGATGATCGTGACCGCCGACCACGGCAATGCGGAGATGATGACGGATGCCGCGACGGGTCAGGCCCATACGGCGCACACGATGAATAAGGTCCCGGTCTTCGTGGTGGGGGAGGTCGTACACGTACAAGGGCTGCGTGATGGGCGACTCGCCGATATCGCACCGACCTTGCTGGATCTGCTCGGCCTTGCACAGCCGGCGGAGATGACGGGCCAATCGTTGATCGTCCGGTACGGTGAGGCCCGTGCGGCGGAGTGACCGGCCCCTGTTCCGATCGGTTTTCTTGGCGCTGCTGATCGCGTTGGGCACAGCTGCCGCGGCGCAGGCCCAGCCGAAGGAGAAGGACTTACGCTCGGTCGAGAAGCAGATCGAGCGCGAGAAGCAGCGGAAAAAGGCGCTCGAAGCGCAAAGCCGAAAATTGTCGCTGGAAACCGCCGCTTTGCGGCGCGAGCTCATCGAGGTGGCACGGAGCGCGCAGGAAAAGGAAGCCCTGCTGACGAGTTTGGAGGCGCAGCTGTCGCGCCTGGTCCGTGAAGCCGAGGACCGGGAGGCGGCGCTGGCCGACCAGCGGCGCCGTCTGGCGGGCACGCTTGGCGCGCTGGCTAGGTTGTCCCGCAACGCACCGCAGACTTTGCTGGTCTATCCGGGGGCACCGACGGACATGGTGCGCAGCGCCTTGCTGCTGCGCGTTTCAGTCCCGCGCATTGGAGACCGCGCCGCGACGCTGGCGCGGGAAATCGACGCGCTCACACAGGTGAAGAAGGATATCGCGGGGAAGCTGCTGAGCCTTCGGCAGGCCGACGCGGCGCGCGACGAGGAGCGCAACAGGTTGCGGCGCCTGCTCGAACGTAAGGGCGCGTTGCGCCGCGAGACGGAAGCCGCTTACCGCCAGAACGCGAAACGTATGCGTAACCTGGCGGCGAAGGCGCAAACGCTCCGCGATTTGGTTGCCGGACTACGTGAAAAGCCCGCGAAAACACCAAACAGGCCGCAAGTCGCCGCGATCCCGCGTCCGCCCGATCCCGCCGCGACACCGCCGCGAGCGCCGGATGGTCCGCCCGGCGGGTTGCGTCGTTTTCCTGAACGCGGGCCGCTGACGCTGCCAGTCAGGGGGCGGCTGGTCGGCCGCTACGGCGAATCGACCAATTTTGGCAATACGGTGAAGGGGATACGGCTGGAGACCCGGCCAGACGCCCAGGTCGTCACCCCGTTTGACGGCAAGGTGGTCTTCGCCGGACCGTTTCGAACCTATGGGCAAATCTTGATCATCGAACACAGGGGCGGATATCATACGCTTCTTGCCGGGCTCGCGCAGATCGATGCGGTGGTGAGCCAATGGTTATTGGCGGGCGAACCCCTGGGGTCGATGGCTACTCGAAAGGGTAGCAAACCGATATTATATGTTGAGCTTCGCCGCAACGGGCAGCCGATTAATCCGCTGCCATGGATCACAGCAGAAAAACGAAGGGTGCGTGGATGAGAAATTTCGTTAGCACGACGGCCGTGGCATTGGCGACTGTCGTATTCCTGAGCGTCGCGCCGGCATCCGCGGCCAAGACGGATAAATCCGAAATCTATCGATTGCTGGAGCTGTTCGGCGACGTTTTCGAGCGCGTCCGGGCCGATTACGTCGAGGAGACTTCGGAAGAGGAGCTCGTCGAAGCGGCGATCCAGGGCATGCTGCAGAGTCTCGACCCGCATTCCAGCTATCTGAACAAGAAGACGTTCAAGGATATGCGGGTCCAGACGAAAGGTGAGTTCGGCGGGCTCGGCATTGAGGTCACCATGGAAGGTGGCTACGTCAAGGTTGTTTCGCCCATTGACGACACGCCGGCCTTTCGCGCCGGCATCGAGCCCGGCGATCTGATCACGCATCTCGACGGCAAGCCGGTTCAGGGGCTGACCCTGAGCGAGGCGGTGGAGAAAATGCGCGGTAAGGTCGGCACGGACATCGTTCTCACGGTGCGCCGCAAGGACGTCCAGCCGCTCACCATCACCATCACGCGGGACAAGATCCGTATCCGCTCGGTGCGCGCACGCGCCGAGGGCGATGTCGGCTACTTGCGGATCACCAATTTCAGCGAGCAGACCAAGAGCGGTGTCGCCAAATCGATCACCAAGCTGCGTGAGGAAATCGGTGACGACATTCGTGGCTTCGTGCTCGATCTGCGCAACAATCCGGGCGGCCTCCTAGATCAGGCGGTGTCCGTATCGGATGCCTTTCTCGAACGCGGCGAGATCGTCTCGACCCGCGGTCGCGAGGCGGACAACGCGCAACGCTTCCACGCCCGGCCGGGGGATCTGGCGTCCGGGTTGCCGGTCGTCGTGCTGATCAATGGCGGCTCCGCTTCGGCTTCGGAAATCGTTGCCGGGGCACTGCAGGACCACAAACGCGCGATCATTGTTGGCACCCGGAGCTTTGGTAAGGGGTCTGTCCAGACGATTATCCCGCTGGGCGCCAGCGGGGCGATGAAATTGACCACGCAGCGCTACTACACGCCGTCCGGCCGGTCCATACAGGCAAAGGGTATCGACCCCGACATCGTGATTGAGCAATCCAAGGTCGAACCGCTGCGTAGCGGTCCGCGCCGGAAAGAATCGGATCTTCGGCGGTCTTTGAAAGGTGAAGAAGAAAAGGCCAAAGAGGAGGCGTCGGGAGCGGCGAGTGACGAAAAGAAGGAGGGTGAGGCAGAGAAGAAGCCAGAGCGTCCCTTCGACTATCAGCTGGTTCGAGCGCTCGACCTGATCCGCGGCATTTCGCTCTACCGCAGTCAGGCGGTCAATTAGAGGGGCACGATACCCTGGTCAGCCTTTCTCACAAGCTACCGTCGATCCCCGGGCTTCCCAAACTGCCGTGGAAGCGCG
>CAJWOT010000144.1 GCA_913044215.1 uncultured Rhodospirillaceae bacterium
CCGAAATTGACATAGAGGCTTTTTTTGCCCGTCGCCGGGTGGGTGCGGATTACCGGATGCTCGGCGGTCGTCGCCAATCCACTGTCGTTCTTGGCGGCATCTTTGCGGCGGTCTGCACGGGTTGCGGCGGCGCTGCCTTTCTTCGAGCTGTTGATCGCGATCAGTCCATCCAACGTCGCCTTCATGCCATCGGAGAGCGTTTCGTAGGCCATCATCATGTTCGACCAGATCGTGTCGCCGCCTTGCGGTGGCAATTCCTTGGCCAGCAGCATCGAGCCCATCGGCGGCCGTTCAAGATAGGTCGTGTCGGAATGCCAGATTCCGCCAAAGTTAACCCGCTCATCCTCCTTCTTCAGCACCGGCACGATGTCCGGATGATCGGGGAGACCCTGTACGAGAGGGTAGGGCAGTATGTCGCCGAAATGGCGGGCAAAAGCTAGATATTGATCCGACGTGATGTCCTGGTCGCGCAGCACGATGACGCCGAACTCATGCAACGCATCGCGAACTTCGTCGAGCTGTTCCGGATCATGCTGCTGCGCGAGGTCCACATTTCCAAGCTCAGCCCCCAACGCGCCCGCCATGGGCGATACCGAAATTCGCTTGTACGGCATTCCTGTTCACTGCCTCCGGAATTTGGACACGGTCCGTTATTTTCTAGATAGTTGTGGTTTCACGCAAATCCGATTGTGCAGCCGCCGCAGTTCGATCAGGCGGATCGGTCACGGGATGCCATAACGAGGGGTGGATGACTGTCAGCGCCGTTGCCGAAGCCCCGAAGGCGGATCTCGAGCGCTATTTCGTGCTCGGGACGGTGACGCTTGCGACGATGATGTTCGCGATGGCGGTCACCAACTCCTACGTCGTCTTGCCGCAGATGCAGGGCTCTCTGTCGGCGACGCAGGATCAGATCGCCTGGTCGGTCACCTTCAATCTGGTCGCGATGGCTGTGCTGACCCCGACCTCCGGGTGGCTGGCCGACCGGTTCGGCCGCCGTGCCGTCATGCTGTGGTGCGTCGCCGGGTTTTCGGTGAGTACGCTCCTGTGCGGGACCGCGACGACGCTCGAGGCGCTGGTCGCCTACCGCATTGCGCAGGGGGCGCTAGGCGCGCCGATCACGCCGCTGTCCCAGGCGATCATCCTGAACGCCTTCCCGCGCCATCAGCACGCGGTGGCGACGGCGGTCTGGGGTATGGGTGTCGTCGTCGGTCCGATCATAGGGCCCACCTTGGGGGGCTTCATCGCAGAGGCCTACAATTGGCGCTGGGTCTTCTTTATGATCCTGCCGGTCTGTGTCCTCTCCGTCCTCGGCATCTGGATCTTCATCACCGAGAGCCAGAGCGACCGCAACAACCGGCTCGACTGGACCGGATTTCTGGCGTTGGCATTGGCGATCGGGTCGCTCCAACTGATGCTCGACCGCGGCGAGCGGCTCGACTGGTTCAACTCGCTGGAAATTATCGTCGAGGCCAGCCTGGCGGTAATCGGTTTCTACATCTTTGTCGTCCACAGCTTTACCAGCACCGACCCGTTCTTGCGTCCGCAACTGCTCCTGGATCGAAACTTCGCACTGGGGCTGGTTTTCGCTTTGGTTTTCGGGGCGCTCGCCTTCGTGCCGATGGTATTGCTGCCCACGCTGTTACAGGATTTGCGTGGCTTTCCGGATTCGGTCGTCGGGGTGGTGCTCGCGGCGCGTGGCGTCGGTAGCATGATCGGCACCGTCACCGTGGTTTGGATGAGCCGCTTCGATCCGCGTATCAGCCTCGCGATTGGTTTCCTTAGTCAAGGCTTCAGCGGCTTGTTCATGGCGCAATTCGACCTGAATGTTTCCATCTGGGACGCCATGTGGACCAGCGCCTTACAGGGTATCGGCAACTCCTACCTTTGGGTGCCGCTGACCGTCTTGGCCTTCGCGACCCTGCCAGCCCGGCAGATGGGTGAGGGCACGGCCGTATTCCATTTGATCCGTAATCTGGGCAGCGCTCTGTTCATCTCGGTCTGCGTTGGCGTTGTCGTCCACTATACGGGCGTGAATTATTCGGTGATTTCCGAACATATCTCGGAGTTCAACGAAGCCTTCCATCTGTCCAGCGTTGCCGGCGGCTGGAATATCGATACGCTGGACGGTGTCGCGCGGGCGGGACGCGAGGTTGAGCGGCAGGCGTCGATGATCGGATATATCAACGCGTTCTACCTGTTTTCGGCCGTCTCGTTTGCGATTGTGCCCTTCATCTTTTTCCTCAAATTGCCGGGTGAAAAATAGCTGCTGCCGCGTGATTGACCCGACCGGTCGGATAGACCAGTTTAGCCGCGCCGAACACGTATTTCCGAAAACACAGGCAGGGTTGCATGGTCGACAAACAGGTCGAAACGGATGAGGGTGTGGAACTTCCGGAACTGCCGGAAGAAGCCGCGCGCAAGAGGGTTTCCGGTCCGGTCTATTGGCTGACGCTTCTCCTGGGCGGCTTCGGGATCCTGGTGGCGATCAACCAGACCTTCAGCATCAACGCTTTCGGTTATGTGTTGATCGACAACGCCTATTTCTATCTGCTGATTGCGATCTTCTTGTCGCTCGCCTTCCTGATCTTTCCAGGCCGTAAGAAGGATGCGAACCACGTTCCAGCCTATGACTGGGTGCTCTTCGCCATAACGATGGTGACGTCGCTTTACCTCTCCTATCACGGCGAGGATATGATCGAACAAGGGTGGGACATTGTCGCACCGGAACTGCCGACCCTGGCGGCGGCTGTCATGTGTGCGCTGGCGATGGAAGGGGTCCGCCGAGCCGGTGGGATGGTCTTGTTCATCGTCTGCATGTTTTTCTTCACCTTCCCGCTCTGGACCGAGCACGCGCCAGGCTTCCTGTGGGGGGTTGGCAAGGATCCGGTCGAACTTGTCCGCACCTATGCGATGGGTTTCGAAAGCATCGTCGGCCTGCCGATGCGGGTCGCGGGCAACATCCTCATCGGGTTCTTGGTTTTCGGCTCCGCCCTGGTGGTAACCGGCGGTGGCGAGTTTTTCATGAATTTCGCTGCCGCGCTGCTGGGTAAAAGCCGCGGCGGTCCGGCCAAGGTGGCGATCCTGTCGAGCGGCTTTTTCGGTTCGCTCAGCGGCAGCGTGATTTCGAATGTCATCACCACGGGCCAGCTCACCATTCCGACCATGAAACGCGCGGGATATCCGCCGGTATACGCCGCGTCGGTCGAGGCTTGCGCGTCGACGGGCGGGACCTTGATGCCGCCGGTCATGGGCGCCGTCGCATTCCTGATGGCGGAGTTTTTGAATATCCCTTACGGCGAGATCGTTGTGGCGGCCGCCGTCCCGTCGATCCTGTTCTACCTGGCGCTGTTGCTGCAGGTCGATTGCTATGCCGCGGTTAACGGGCTGCGCGGGCAGCCGGCAGAGGAAATTCCGAGCGTTTGGGAGACCTTGAAGGATGGCTGGTTCTATATCTTCAGCCTCGTGCTCCTGGTCTACATGCTCGTCTTTATGCGTATTGAGCTATACGCGCCCTACTACACCACAATCGTCCTAATCGTTTCGGCGACTTTGTTCCGCAAGAAGGAAAAGCGTTTCAATTTCGCGAAGTTCAAGGAATTGATCATCGAGAGTTCGACGATCATCGCCAACATCGTCGCGATCCTGGCGGGTATCGGCGTGATCGTCGGGTCGTTGGCGTTCACCGGCGTAGGTGGCGCCTTCTCGCGCGAACTGATCGCCATCGCGGGCAACAATCTGTGGCTTTTGCTGGCGATGGGCGCGATTACAAGTTTTCTCCTCGGCATGGGGGTGACGGTCAGCGCCTGCTACATCTTCCTCGCCATAATCATGGGACCGGCGCTGATCAAGTTCGGCCTCGATCCGATCGCCAGTCACCTTTTCATCCTGTATTGGGGCATGATTTCCTACATCACGCCGCCCGTGGCGCTGGCAGCGGTGACCGCGGCTGTCATTGCGAAGTCCGACCAATGGCAGACCGGTGTTACGGCGATGCGGTTGGGATCGATCAAGTTCATCCTGCCCTTCATCGTCGTTTTGACGCCGGCACTGATCATGCGGGGTGAGGCGTTTGACATCGTCTGGACGATCTCGACCTGTACACTGGCCGTCGTCGTTATGGCAGCCGGTTTCGAAGGGTATCTGTACTACGTCGGACGGATCGGTTGGCCGACACGGATTTTGCTGTTCCTCAGCGCAGCCGGATTCCTATACCAGGATCATATCGCGCAACTGATCGGCCTCGTGGTGGCGATCCTCGCCTATGCTGGGCAGTTCATTTTCCGAAGAAACGCGCCCGCCTAGATCGGCCACTCCGTGCGGATCGGATCGCTGCCGTCCCATATGTCGGCAGCCTCGGCGATGCGTTTGAACATAATGCCTTTCGGGCCGCTGGTTTCGGACAGTTCGACGACGGTACCGGGATGGGTCTCCGTATCGAAATAGGCGAAACGCCCGTCGAGGCCGACATGGCCGCGCTGTCCAAGCACCCAGCCGAACGACGATGCCTTTGCAACCGCGTCGTCGAAGTGATCGCTCCAATAGGCGATATGCTGTAACCCTTCGTTCCCTGCCGCCAGGAAGTCCCGGTACATGGACGGTGCATCGTTACGCTGTTCGATCAGTTCGATTTGCAGCGGGCCGGAATTCGCCAGCGCTATCGAAATCTCACAGTCCGACGGAACGCCCCGATACTCGAAGCCTTCGATCGGTGCCCGTTCGGCATAGAACCAGGGTCCTACGCCGAGCACGTCCGACCAATGTCTCATGGCTGCCTCGATGTCGCGCACGACATAGCCGTTTTGCGTGATCTTCCCGAAATGGCGGCTCATGGGGCGTTCCTTTTGGGTCGTTAGTCCTAGGTGATGGCACCTTTGAGAACCGTTGGATTCATGATCGATAGGACGCGCAGTACCTCATAGATCCGGTCCGCGATCTCTTCGTAGAGATGCAAGTACCGCACAGCCAGTCCACGATTGCTGTTTTCCACAACCTCGGCCCAAGCTGCAAATTCGAACACGTCTTCGCTGGTAAGGGGCAGGTCGAACCGGAAGGCAAAGCGCTCGCCCACAGCAGGGGACTCTGGATAGTTTTCGAGCCGGAATCCGCTTTCGCTCCAATCCAAAACGGGATGCGCGGTATCTTCGATAAAGACATTGGCATCAGTGCTTTCGACGCGCTCGCCTCGACGATTACGCCAGCGGAAGATATTGAAAATGTTGCTAAGTTTCATTGCAACGTTCCAAATTCGTCTTTCTGTAACAACAGGTTGGTCGATAACATGGAGCCCAGCCGATCCTATTACGGGTTGTGCGCGTGTCGACGGAGGTTAACCATATCAAGTGACTCGACATCAGAGGCTATACCACGTCCAACGGCACGTATGGTGTGATGCCAGGCATAGCCATGCCCGCCGGACGCCCGTTATCGGCCAAAGTGCCGAACCGGTCGTAGTAGAAATCCGGCAGAGGCCACCCCTCCGGCACTGCAAGCCAGAGCCGCAGGAGATGCCGTTTCAGTCCCGGCGCATCGAAATCAACATAGTCGGTGCGTGCGTGCAGCGTGGTGAGGTTGTTGACGAGTTGGATATCCCCGGGGATGAAATCCATGTCGAGCCGCAATGCCGGGTCGTTGGCGATGTCCTCGAAACAGTCGAGAGCTTCCGATAGCGCCGGAGTCAATTCAGGAACGCCCGCATGACGCGGCGCGGAATCGATAAAGCGCCGGACGAAGGTTGTGGTCAGCTGACCTTGGTTCAAGCAGAACACGGGCGCGCGGTAATGCGGATCCTTCCCTGGCGGCACTTCGCCGCGCCGGTCGCGGTGGATGTCGGTGCACAGTTCGGCGACGAGGTCAGGTCGCCGTTCCAGCATCCGATTGTAGATCGCTGCCAGGCTGACAATACTGCTGTGGCCCCCGGACTTCGCAGTGCGCAAGCACAACAGGCCGACGACATCCGCGCCCACATCAGTATGAAACGGCAGCCGTGCCCGCGAGCGGTATCCGCCGCGGCTATGCAGGTCGTTGAAATCGCCGCCGATATCTTTGACGTGACCCAGCAAATGACCTTCCGGATTCTGCGAAACGGGTTGACCGATATATCGGCCGATTCCCCAATAAGCCCGTGCCGCAACTTCACGCGACCACCGGTGCACTGGCAGTCCCCGCAGCAGCATGAAGCCGCGCCCCTCGATCAACTCATGGCGCACCAGACCGAAGACCTCGGTAAGCGACGGCAGCGGGAAGGCGTTGGGCGTGATATCCGCGATCGACATGTCCATGGTCGCGGCGACTGCGATTTCCAGCTCATCGATTTCCGCGTCCGTAAAGTGACGGATCCAGCCGCTGCTACTCGCAAGGGTGTCGCCATGCCAGCACATGCGGCCTTTCACCGGCGTTCTGTCGTTCTTTTCGGTCATGGGCATGGCCATCATCGGACCGGAAACCGTTGAAATTTTCTGGACAACACGAACGGGAATCCGCTCGGCGGCCAGACAAGCGATACAGCAAACAGGATAACAGACGTTTAACCGAAACCTATACCGCACCGGCAGCGTAAGGCTATTGTGTGTGCGATCCACGACAGGAGTTACAACACAAATGATTGATATTGCTGGCGACGCGGCCCGTGCGTTCGCCGTACTGGAAGCGGGCGGTATTGCCATCTTGCCGATGAATATCGGCTATTCCCTCACCGGCGGCTCGGAAGAAGCGCTGGAGAAAATTTTCACGACGAAGGGCCGGACGCAGGAAAAGCTTAACGCGATGATCGGGGATCTCGCGATCCATGACGAGGTTCATGTCCTCGACCAGCGCGGCCGGGATGTGGTTCGGGCGATCACGGTTGACTACGATCTGCCACTCGGCACGATCGCGCCGTGCCGACCTGATCATCCATTGCTGGCGAAGATGACCCGCACCGCTTATGAACGGAGCAGCAAGTCCGATACCGTCGCGATGTTGATGAATGCCGGTCCGTTCCATGCCGAAATTTCCCGCCTGAGCCTGGAACGCGTGCATCCGCTTTTCGGTTCCTCGGCGAACCGGACACTCACGGGGACCAAGTTCAAGGTCGAGGATATCGAGCCTGAACTACAGGAAATTGCCGATATCGTGATCGATCACGGTTTGCGCACCTACCATCTGTATAAGGCGTCGTCGACCTTGCTCGATGTGGAGAACATGACGGTGGTGCGTTATGGCGCCTGTTTCGAACTCATCGCCGAGATTGTGGACCGATATTTCGGGGTGGAACTTCCGCCGCCGCCGCCTGGCTACCTCTTGGATTTGGTCGGCGACCGGCTCAAGCAGTAAGGCGCGCGCCGCGGTGCCATGCATTCGCGGCATGGAAGGTTCTTCAAATTTCGGCATCTCGCTTGCAGACAGGAGTGGATCGAGTGTGCGAAGATTCGATAAATTCAACCGTTCAGGGAGAGTAGGTCATGCCGAAATGGATCGATCACATCGTCGTCCGCGTCAACGATATCAACGCAGCGCTCAAGGATTACGAAGACAAGCTGGGTATGAAGGCCAGCAAAGGCCCTGACGAGGTGCCACATCTCGACATGACGCGCGCCATCTTGCCGCTCGGCGATGAAGGCCGTTTCATCGAAATTGCCGAGCCGCTGGGCGAGGGCGGGGCCATTGGCAATGCGCTGGAGAAATATGGCGAGGGCGTTCACCTGGTGGCGCTTGCCGTCGACGATTTGGCGGAAGCGAAGGAAGAGATGAAGGCGAACGGCGCACGCATCATCGAAGCCGGCACGCAGGTCTTCATCCATCCGCGCGACGGACACGGCGTGATGTATCAGCTGATCGAGCGCAAATAGCCTGCGTTTGGGGCGCGGCAGTCGGTCGCCCAATCGGCGTCATGTCATGGCGTATAAGCCCATAGGGCCGCGAGGCAGCGATGTCGCGTAGCAGTGAGGCCCTATTCGCCCGCTACGGCTCGCTCTATCGCGGCCTTGTCACCTTCGCGGGTCTGGTCGCCTTCTTCACAACGGTGTTTTCCAGCACCATGGTGAATGTGGCGATACCGCACGTGATGGGCGCCTTTGGCGTTGGTCAGGACAAGGCGCAATACCTGTCGACCGCCTTCATCGCGACGACGGTCACCAGCCTGCTGCTCAACAATTGGTTCATCGCCAAGGTCGGTCAGCGCATGGCCTTCACCTTGGCGATGCTGTTGTTTTGTCTGGGTAGTTTCATCTGCGGATTTGGGCCGACCTTGGACACGATCATCCTGGGCCGAGTGATCCAGGGTTTCTCGGCGGGCATCATTCAGCCCATGATCATGGTCGTCCTGTTTCAGGTGTTTCCCCCGGAGCGGCGCGGCACGGCGATGGGGCTTTTCAGCATGGGAGTGGTGTTCGCGCTGGGGCTGGGGCCGGCGATCGGCGGCATCACGATCGATGAGCTGAACTGGCGTTATATCTTTTTCGTGCCCCTTCCCGCCGCGATCCTGGCCCTGGCGCTGGGCATTCTGTTTGTGCCGGACCGGCCGCAGAGCGGGCCGGCGGGGCCATTCGATTTCCTTGGCTACGCGTTCATGTGCATCGCGGTGTTCTGCCTGATGACGATCATCGGCAACGGCCAGCGCGACGGTTGGACCTCAAACGAAACCCTCACGCTTCTTGCCCTGATGATTGTCGGTGTCGCCGGTTTCATTCTGTCGCAGCGCCGCGAGAGCGGAAATTTGCTCGATCTTGATCTGTTTCAGAACGCGCGTTTCTCGACGGCGGTTTCGGTCTCTTTCCTGTTCGGCTTTGGCAGTTTTGCGACGGTCTATATCTTTCCGGTCTTCGGCCAGATCGTACAGGGCTATTCGGCGACGATCGCCGGCTCGCTTTTGCTGCCTGGCAGTATCGCCGCCGCCTTCATCCTGCCGATAACGGGCCGGTTGGCGGACCGCTTCTCGGCGCACAAGGTCATCATCGCCGGTATGGTGATTTTCGTTACGGCCGTGCTGCTCATGGCGGATGCCGATATCGATACGGTGTTCTGGAGCATGGCATTCTACCTGTTCATCAGCCGCATCGGGGTGGCACTGGTCTCGCCATCGCTAAACAGCGCGGCGTTGGCGGCGCTGCCGCCGGATAAGGTGCATCGCGGTGCCGGGGCAGTGAATCTGTTCCTAATGCTGGGCGGGTCTTGCGGGATCAACAGTCTGGTGGTCGTGTTGGAGCGGCGGGTCGAATTTCACAGCGATGCCTTTACCTCGACCCAGACGTCGGCCAATACGGCGACACGCGAACTGATCGGTTCCGTTCATGGCTTGCTGAATGAGGGCGGAATTCCCCATGGGATGAGGGATTCGGTTGCGCTCGACTATCTGGGCGAGGTGGTTAGCGCCCAGGCGAATACGCTGGGCTTTCAGGATGGGTTTGTCGCCGTTGGGCTGATCAGCCTGTGTTCGATCGTGCCGGTAATGCTGTTGCGCCGAAACCAGCGGTAACCCGCTTGAAGCATCGCTTCGTTCCTGCTGAAATCGGTCGCCGCAGCAACATGGGAGACCGTGCCGTGTCGAAGCAATCCCTTGAGGGGTGGACAAGCCTGGACCTGGTGAAACGTCAGGCGGAACGGTATGGCGACCGGGTATTTTGTACCTTTGAGAACGATCCCCCCCTGACCTTTGCTGAGTTCGAGCGCGAGACCGACGCACTGGCATCGGGGTTGGCCGGCCTCGGTGTTGGGGAGGGCGACCGGGTGTTGATGTTCGCTTACAACAGCCGTTCGTTTTTGTTGACCATGATCGCGGTTCATAAGCGCGGCGCGATCTTCACACCGATTAACACCGAGCTGAAGGGCGATTTCCTGCGCCATCAGATGGGGGTCATCGAGCCGCGGGTCGTCGTTGTCGATGCGGCGTTGCGGAGCGTTTTCGACAGTGTCGATCTCGCCGGCATGGCGATCGAGACGACAGTGGTTATCGGTGGCGATGCGCCGCCACTGCCTGGTACAGAACGGATTGCCTTTGAATCGCTTGCCGCGACCGTTGCCCGGCCCGCCGATATCGTGACGGCGAGGCCGCAGGATATTTGCACCATCATGTTCACCTCGGGCACGACAGGGCCGTCCAAGGGCGTGCTGATGCCACACGCGCATTGCTACCTGTTCGGCTATGGCGCCGGGCGGGCGAAATCCCTGACCGATCAGGACCGCATGTTCATCTGCATGCCGTTCTTTCACGCCATGGGGCTGACCATCCAGTTCACCTCCTGCCTGATCAACGGGACGCCGGCCCACATCGTCCGGCGCTTCTCGGCAACGACCTGGCTCGATGATGTGCGCGCCTGCAAGGCGACGGTCACTTACGGTTTGGGTGTGATCCCGGAGTTTATTTTCCGCCAGCCGGCGACGCCGCAGGACCGGGACAATGATCTGCGGCTCATGCTCGCGGTGCCCATAGGCGAGGAGTGGGGTACCGCCTTCGAAGAACGTTTCGGACTTCGGTTGTTGCAGGCCTATGGCATGACCGAATGCAATCTGCCGGCGTTCGGCGATCTGAAGGATCCGGTGATGGCCGGCTGTGCCGGTTACATCATGGACGATTTTTTTGAAGTACAGATCGTCGACTCGGAAACGGACGAACCGCTCGGCACCGATGAGATTGGAGAGATCGTCGTGCGCCCAAAGCGCGCGTCCTGCTTCATGGCCGGGTATTTCAATATGCCGGAACGCACGGTCGAGGCATGGCGCAATCTGTGGTTCCACACCGGTGACGCGGGGCGGTTCGATGCGGAGGGCCGGTTGTTTTTCATCGACCGGATCAAGGATTGCATCCGCCGGCGCGGCGAGAATATCTCCGCCTTCGAAGTCGAACAGGTGCTGAATAATTTTCCGCCGATCGCGGAGAGTTCGGTCATCGGCGTGCGGGCGGAGACCGGCGGCGAGGAGGAGGTCAAGGCCTGCATCGTCCCGAGCGGAGATGCTCCCGACCCCGTCTCCATCCTCGATTGGTGTGTCGAGCGCATGCCGCGCTATGCCGTGCCACGCTATATCGAGTTCGTTGACGAACTCGATAAGACGCCGACCGGTAAGCTACGCAAGCAGGACCTCCGCGACGCGGGCATCACGAACACGACCTGGGATCGCGAGGCCTTCGGCTACGAAGTGCGCCGGTAACGCATCCTGTCCCTGGGCGCAGGCTCACGAAATTTTTGCGCTAAGCTGTTTTGACCTCTGGTCCCCGTGGCCCATAGCATTGCCCCGCTTTGCAATTGTCCCACGGTTATCATGAAACAGCGTCTCACGTGTACATTTGTGTTCGGTTTCAGCGTCTTGTTGCTGCTGACAGAGCCTGTCTTGGCGGCGGCAAAGCGCAGCGATGCTCTCTTCGCCGCGAAGCCCTTCAAGGACAATGCGGATCTTGTCTTCCGTTGAATGCTTACGCCGCGTCT
>CAJWOT010000145.1 GCA_913044215.1 uncultured Rhodospirillaceae bacterium
AGCGTATCCAGCCGGCTCGCCAGTTGCGACCGGGTGGGAATTCCGGTCGATGCATGTGTCTGCAATACCGCGACGGATTCGGCATAGTCCTTGTCATCGGTCTTGGCCAAACGCTGCACAGATGCCAGGGCATAGCCGTAGGGAAGCCCGTCGCCCAGCGCGACCTCCAACGCACCGACGGCGACAATGATCGACGATTTCCGAGCGCTGGTCTGCGCGGTATCCACGACCGCCTGATCGACCTTCTGCGATAAGGCGTCAACCGCTCCGCGCAGCTCTAAAAGGGTCGCGGCACTACCGTCATCCGCGGCCCGGCCCTCCGAACGTGCCGTCTCGAGCGCGCGCGTCAGTGTATCGACCCGATCCGACAACGTACGCAACTGCGGGGTCACATCCGGTTGCGCCGCCGTCGAGCCGCGCTGCTGCAGGGCGTCGATCGCGCGCTCCGCGGCAACGATCCTACCTGAAAGATCCGGGACCTTCGGCCGCCGCTCGAGCGCATCAAGGCGATCGATTATGTCGCGCGGCACCTCGGCCTGCGGCGCGCCATGGATCAATGGCGACCATTGCGGGAATGCCAACAACGCGATCACGGCGAGGATCGCCACGATCAGCGCAAGCCATGCAGGGCCGGCACCTGTGCTGCTCTGCCGGGATTGATGCAAAGCGGTCGCCGTATCTGCCAAAGGCGCCTCAGCCGCATCATTGGGGGCTTCTTCCGCTGTGTCCTCAACCTGCGGGACGGTAAGGTCAATGCCATCCGCTTGCGCCGCTTCGAGAACCGCTTGCCGGCGGTTCTCCGGAATGTTCCCTCGGCTCTTCCAGCCCTGAATCGTCGTCGCAGCGATGCCTAATCGTGCCGCCATCGGCCGGACGCCACCGAATGCCACGACAACCGTCTCGGCATCGCGCAACGAATCGTCCATTGCCTCCGTCGATCCCGGTTCTTCTTTCGCCTCTTGGTCGGCATTCGTGCTCTCTGTCATCGGGTGCTCAGCCTGTTATCCAATGTTGCCAAAAGCGAGTCCTGCGTCGGCGTCGGGGCGACCAACACGCGCCGCCACATAATGGGATCCGCCGCCGCCGCAACCGCTTTGCTTAAACAGAGCGCTTCCAGCTTTTCGCAGGCCGATTCCAGTCCCTGGGAAATGGCAAGATCGACGAAGGTCTTGGCCGTCCGGGGCGAGAAAAACAACACCAAATCCACTTCTCCGTCCAGTAGGGCCATGCGGATTTCGCCGCTGAAACCCGTCGCCTGGTGCGCTTCATAAATCACCGCGCGGCGCACCACGAAACCCGAACCCTCCAGCCGCCCCGCGAGATCGCCGGCCACGGACGTCCCGGCTGGATGCAGCAACACACCGTCCGTCGGTTTGCAGCACCGCGCGACGAGCGCCGCCAACTTCTCGACATCGCCGCCAGCGCTTTCGACCCGCTGGAACCTGTTCTCCTCGGCCACAGTGCCCGTGCGGTCGCCGACCGCATATACCGGTATATCGCGGCGCGACGTCAACGCGGCAAACGCTCGCACCCCATTGGCTGACGTGAACAGGACAGCCTGTACGCCCGAAAGGTCGATTTCCGTGTCCGTTAGGACAGAGATGTGAAGCATCGGGCAGACGAAGGTGCCGACACCACGCTTCGACAACGCATCGACCAACGGTTTTGCGTCATGCTGTGGTCTGGTGACGAGCGCGCGAATGGCTGCCTCCCAGGCGATTAACCTATTTTGTCAGTCGAAGATATTCGGTCCTGCCAGGGCCCGAAGCTCCTCGCCCGCGTCGCGGCCCATCGCCGCGGCGTCCGATACGGATCCCTCGCGGGAAACGCTATGCGATGTTTGGCCGTCAGGGCTAGCCACCAGGCCGCGCAAGCGCAAACCATCGCCGCCGGTCAGCTCCGCAAGTCCCGCGATCGGCGTACGGCAGGATCCGTCCAGCGCCGCGAGCAAGGCTCGCTCCGCATCGACCTGGTACGCCGTCTCGCGGTCATGAATGGTTTCCAGCAACGCGAGCGTTGCATCGTCGTCGTTGCGCCCCTCGACCCCAATAGCGCCCTGGGCCACCGCCGGCAGCATTTCGTCGGTTTCTATCAAACAGGTCGCAACATCGGCCATATCGAGGCGAAGCAGGCCTGCATAGGCCAGCATCGTCGCGTCCGCCTGCCCTTCGCTGAGCTTGCGAAGCCGCGTGTTCACGTTGCCCCGGAAGGGTTGAATTTCGAGATCGGGGCGGATCATGCGGATCTGCGCCTGGCGCCGAAGCGACGCCGTTCCGACAATCGACCCCGCCGGCAGCGCCGCCAAATTTTCCGCCTTATTGGAGATAAAGGCCTCACGTGGGTCTTCGCGCGGCAGTAATGTCGAAATCCCAAGACCGTCCGGCAGAACCGTTTCGACGTCCTTCATCGAATGAACGGCGATATCGATACTGCCGTCGAACAGGCCTTCCTCGATCTCCTTGGTGAAGAGACCCTTGCCGCCGATCTCGGACAGAACCCGGTCCTGCACCTTGTCGCCCGTGGTCCGGATCACCACGATTTCGACTTCCAACCCTTCATGCTTCGCCTGCAGGCGGTCACGCACTTCGTAGGCTTGCGCAAGCGCCAAGGGCGACCCACGCGTGCCGATTTTCAAACTCCCATCCATGTCCTCTCTCTACCCGGTTCGGCCAGCCGCCGAAAGGGTTTTCCGCGCTTCCCACACCGGTTCGCGACAGTCGCGGTTGTTCATGCTAAGAACTCGGCAATTTTGAGACGTCGCGGACATTTTTGGGCCATGTCGCTGACCATTGCCATCATCTCGATTTTCTTCATCGGTTGCGTCTATTACGCATACAAGATGAAAGGGAACTATCCGACCTTCACCGACGAACAGCTGCTCGACCAGCACAGGCGCTTCCTTTCCGAGCTCGAATCCTCACGCCGCTACATCGGCGCCACCTATTTTAACAGCGTTGAAAAAGGGTCGGCAGCGCAAGCGGAACTGATATTTCGCGGTTACGATGTCGAGAAATTGTTGCGGGAGCGGTCTTTCGCCGAAAAGGAAGGCCGGGAGATGAATTGGAAGGCGTGCAAGGTCACGCCGGCATCCGCTTCCACCGACGATTTGCGGAACCAGCAGGGATGATCGTTCTCGGCATCGAGACCTCTTGCGACGAGACCGCGGCCGCGATTGTGCGCAGCGACCGAAAGATCTTGTCGAATCTCGTCGTTTCGCAATTGGACGAACATCGCCCCTATGGCGGTGTCGTGCCGGAAATCGCCGCGCGCAGCCATCTCGACCATATTGACGGGCTCGTGGAACGGGCTATCGAGGAGGCGCAGATCCGGTTTGAGGATTTGGACGGCGTCGCGGCAACCGGCGGGCCAGGGCTGATCGGAGGCGTGCTGGTCGGCATGATGACGGCCAAAGCGGTCGCGCTGGTCCATGACCGACCGTTGATCGCGGTGAATCACCTCGAAGGGCATGCGCTGACGGCGCGTCTGACTGACGGCCTCGACTACCCCTATCTGCTCCTCCTCGTGTCGGGCGGGCATTGCCAACTCCTCGCCGTCAGTGGTCCCGGTGCCTATCGGCGCTACGGCACGACCTTGGACGACGCCGTCGGCGAGGCATTCGACAAGACGGCAAAATTGCTGGGACTGCCCTATCCGGGCGGGCCGGCGGTGGAGCAGGCGGCAAAGCAGGGACAGCCGGACCGTTACGCCTTTCCTCGGCCGATGCGGGGCAGGCCGGGCTGTGATTTCTCTTTCTCCGGCCTGAAAACCGCAGTGGCCCGGGTAGCCCGGGAGGTGGCGTTGGATCAAAAGGCCGTCGCCGATATCGCCGCGTCATTCCAGACGGCAGTGGCGGAAGCGCTGACGGACCGAACCCGCAACGCCCTGCGGCGTTTCAAGTCGGAGTGTCCAGCGGGCAGGGCCTTGGTGGTCGCCGGCGGTGTCGCAGCGAACGCGCATCTGCGCGCGACATTGACGGCGCTCGCCGGCGAAGAGGATTTCCGGTTCGTCGCCCCGCCGCCGGCCCTGTGCACCGACAATGCCGCGATGATCGCCTGGGCCGGAATTGAACGGCTGCAGCGGAATATGACCGATTCCCTCGATTTCGCGCCGCGGCCGCGCTGGCCCCTCGAAGATCTGGCGGCCGCATCATGACGCGGGTTGCCGTCATCGGCGGCGGCGCCTGGGGAACGGCGCTCGCCTGCGTGGCGCGCCGGGCCGGCAACGACACGACCCTATGGGCCCGGAACGAGACGGTGGTCGCCGCGATCAATGCCGGAGAGGGAAACCGGCTTTATTTGAAGGACGTGCCCCTGGAGCCGGGCATCGCGGCGACATCGGACCTGGAACAGGCGTCCGCCGACGCGGATATCGCGTTGCTGGTCGTCCCGTCGCAATTCGTCCGGGACGTCTCCACCCGCATGGCGTCCGCGATCAAGCCCGGAACGCCTATCGCGCTTTGTGCCAAAGGGGTGGAGCAGACGACCGGCGCCCTGATGAGCGAAGTATTGGTTGGTACGGTGCCCCAGGCAAAAATCGCGGTGCTGTCGGGACCGACTTTCGCGCAGGAAGTCGCCCGCGACCTACCGACCGCCGTGACGTTGGCCTCGTCCGACAGCGCGGCCGGCGAACGGCTGGCGGCCGCGATCGGGGGTCCGCATTTCCGGCCCTACCTGTCCGACGATCCGGTCGGCGCGGAAATCGGCGGCGCGGTCAAGAACGTGCTGGCCATCGCATGCGGCATCGTCGCCGGCCGGCGGATGGGTGACAATGCGCGCGCCGCCCTGATCACGCGCGGCCTGGCGGAAATCGTCCGTCTCGGCCTGGCGAAAGGCGCGCGTGCGGAAACGCTGATGGGCCTGTCCGGTCTCGGCGACCTGACCCTTACCTGCAACGCGATGCAATCGCGTAATTTCTCGCTCGGCGCGGCCCTGGGCGAAGGCCGGCAGCTGGACGATATCCTGGAAGAACGCAACGCCGTCACCGAAGGCGTCTTCTCCGCCGGCTCCGTCACCGCCTTGGCGGAACGGCTGGGAATCGAAATGCCCATCTGCCAGGCGGTCAACCGGATCGTGAATCACGGCGACCCGATCGATCAGGTGATCGCGGGCCTTCTGTCACGGCCATTTGCGCGCGAGCAAGCGCACAGCGATTGACGGCAGCCAGGCGCCAGGCCGACAATGCGCCCCTAAAATATGAAAACGAGGAACGCCGCCATGCTGTACGCGATCTATTGCGTCGACAAACCGAACGCCGCCGCCCTGCGCGCCGAGTTGCGGCCGCCGCATCAAAAATATCTGGCGACGCAGACCGATATCATCGTGCTGGCCGGCGCGACCCAGATGGACGATGGCGAGACGGCGACCGGCAGCATGTTCATCGTCAATGTCGACGGCCGCGAACAAGCGGAAGCCTTCGCGAAGGGCGACCCGTTTAACAGCGGCGGCCTGTTCGAGAAAGTCGTGGTCACCCGCATGCGCAAGGGACACTGGCATCCGGAGAACGGCGACAAGGCATGAACCCATGTGGTTCATGATCCACAATCTCAATGCGCCCGACGCGCTGGAACGGCGCGCCGACCATGTCGAGGCGCATTGGGATTATCTGCGCGCCGCGCAGGATCGCCTGATTACCGCCGGCCCCTATTTCAGCGCCGATGGCGAAACGCGCATCGGCTCGATCTTCATCGTCGATTGCCCCGACGCCGCGGCGGCGGAACGGTGGATCGCCGAGGAGCCGTTCACGAAACATGGTCTTTACACCAGCCACACCATACATGTGTATGATCATCGCTGGCCAAAACCAGACGATGCAGGAAATGCGCAGCGAGGGGCAATCAAATGAAATACTGGCTTGTGAAGTCGGAACCGGGCGCCTGGTCGTGGGAGGATCACGCCAAGGCCGGGACCGCGGAGTGGGACGGCGTCCGGAACCATCAGGCCTGCGGCAACATGAAGGCGATGAAGCTGGGCGATCGCGCCTTCTTCTATCATTCGGTCAAGGAGAAACAGATCGTCGGCCTTCTCGAAGTCGCCAAGGAGTACTATCCCGATCCGACCGACAAGAGCGAGCGGTTCGGCATGGTCGATTTCAAGGCCCTGAAACCGGTCGAGAAACCGGTCACCCTGGCCGAAATCAAGGCCACGCCGGAATTACAGGACATGTCGCTCGTGCGGCAATCGCGGCTCTCGGTATGTCCCGTGACCGCAAAAGAATGGCGCGTCATCCTGAAGATGTCCGGGACCAAAGCGTGACCCGACGGGCGGGCGAATCGGACGCCGCACAGTAAATTGTTCTGCCAAAAGGGGTTCTTGCGGTAGATTTGCCGTCGTTCGGGCGTGCAAACCTGCCCATACCGGTTTGTGCGGGATACGATCCGGCGAGGTCCTATGCGTTTGCCCTTTCAACTTCTTTGGCTTGGCGTCATCGCCGCGCTGGTCGGCAGCGGCTGGTGGTGGTTCGCCGAGCGCGAGGGCGCGGCGGCGCGGGACAAGGTGAAGCCGCGGCGCGCGAAGGCCACGCTCGTCCTGGTCGAGCCGGTCGTCCTGGCGACGGACAAGCGCATCGTCCGCGCCATCGGGACCGGCCGGTCGTCGCAGTCCGCCGATTTGTACCCCTCCGTTTCGGGCGAAGTCGTCAAGGTCGCGTTCGAAGCGGAACAGAAGGTCAAAGCCGGCCAAATCTTGCTGTGGCTCGACGATGAGGATCAGCGCCTCGCGGTCAAGCTTGCCCAGGTCGCGGTGAAACAGGCGAGACGGCAGGTCACGCGGTTCAAGAAACTGGCACCGTCGGGCACGGTTGCCCAGACCAGGCTGGATACCGCGACCGCCGAGCTGGAAAGTGCCGAGCTGCGCCTGTCGCAAGCCAAGTCGACCTTGAAAGACCGTACGGTCTTCGCGCCCTTCGACGGGGTGATCGGACTGTCCGATATCGATCGCGGCGACCGCATCACGCCCGACACGCTGATTGCGACGCTGGACGACCGTTCGTCCTTGTTCGTGGAGTTCAATGTCTCCGAGGATGCGGCCGCGCGCATCAGGCCGGGCGATCTGGTTGATATGACCGCCTGGACCCTGCCCGACCGCACCTTCACCGGCATCGTCTCGGCAATGGGCAGCCGCATCGATCCGGTAACCCGGTCGCTCAAAATCCGGGCAGAGATCGCCAATCCGGAGGATGCCATCCGGCCGGGCACCTCCTTCGCCGTCAACGTTAAGATTTCCGGCGCCCGATATCCGACGATCCGCGAGGTCGCCGTGCTGTGGAGCCGGGACGGCGCCTATGTCTGGCGCGTTCAGGACGGCACAGTCGACAAGGTCTATGTCAAGGTCGTCCGCCGCGAAGGCGGCAAGGTGCTGGTCGATGGAGACCTCAAGTCAGGGGACGTCATCGTCGTGGAAGGGGTGCAGGGCCTGCGGCCCGGCGGCAAGGTGAAGGCCGCCCCCCGGGACGCCCAGCCCAAAACGAAAGCCGCCTCGTGATGCCCGGCCTTAGCGGACTGCCAGCCCTGGCGGTACGCCGCCCGACCCTGATCGTCGTGCTCAACCTGCTGATCGTCATCGCTGGCCTGGCCGCGGTGCTCGGCGTCGAAGTCCGCGAGCTGCCGGACGTGGACCGGCCCATCGTCATGGTCCGGGCCTTCTTCGACGGCGCCTCGCCGGAAACCATGGATGCCGAGGTGACCAGCGTCATCGAAGGTGCGGTCGCCCGCGTCAACGGGGTCAAAACCATCAACGCGGCCAGCGAAGAGCACAATATGCGGGTGCGGGCCGAGTTCGCGACGAATATCGATCTGGATGTCGCTGCGAACGATGTCCGGGAAGCGGTCGCCGCGATCGAACGGCGACTGCCCGAAGGCGTGGAGGATGTGACCGTCACCAAGGCGGATGTCGATTCGCGGCCGATCATCCGCCTGGCCCTGGTCAGCGACCGCATGCCGAAGGAAGCGCTGAGCCGGTTGGCGGAAGAAGACGTGTCGAGCGAACTTTCCGGCATTCCCGGTGTCGCCGCGGTCGTTCTGTTCGGCCGTCAGGATGAGGTTCTGCGCATCGTCGTCGACCCGATGAAGCTGGCGCGGTACAGCCTGACCGTCGACGATGTGGCGCGCGTCGTCCGCGGCGCGAGCCTCGACATCCCGGCCGGCAGTTTCAAGTCGGACGACCATATGCTGCTGGTGCGCGCCGATGCCTCGGTCTGGCAGCCAGGCGAGGTCGAAGCGCTGGCGCTGCGCGGCGATACGCGATTGGGCGACGTGGCGCACGCCTTCTACGGCCCGGCCGACCCGCTCAACAACAGCCTGCTGAACGGCCGCAAAGTTGTCGGGCTCGGGATCATTCGGCGCGCCAAATCGAACACGATCGAGATCTCCGACGCGGTCGACAAAGTGATCAACCGGTTGAACCGCCGCCTGAAGGATGCCGAGATCGTCAAGATCTCGGACGATGCCCGTTTCATCCGCAGCTCCGTGCGCGAGGTCATCACGACCCTAGCCATCGCCGTCGGCGTCGTCGTCGCGGTGATTTTCGTTTTCATGGGTGCGTTGCGTCCCACGCTGCTGCCGGCGGTCACCATCCCGGTCGCCCTGGTCGGGACGGTCGCGGCGATCTACATGCTCGGCTTCTCGATCAATATCCTGACCCTGCTCGCCATCGTTCTGGCGACAGGCCTGATCGTCGACGATGCCATCGTCGTCACGGAAAACGTGCAGCGGCAGCGCGGACTCGGGCTGCGGCCCCTCGCCGCCGCAGTCGTTGGCACGCGGCAAGTCTTCTTCGCCGTGCTGGCGACGACGGCGACCCTGATCTCGGTCTTTCTGCCCATCGCCTTCCTGCCCAGCATGGCGGGACGCCTGTTCACCGAGTTCGGCTTTGTGCTCGCGATCGCGGTCGCCATCTCTTCCTTCGTCGCCCTATCACTGTGTCCGATGCTGGCATCGCGCCTGCCAGAAGGGGAGACGAAACTACCGGCGCCGCTTGCCTGGGTCGGCGCCAAGCTCAGCGCCGTCTACCGCCGGATTCTCGAATTCACCCTGTCGGCGCGCCTGCTGGTGCTGGGCGGTATGGCGCTGGTCGCCCTGACAGCCGTCGACATCTATCGCAGTATCGATGAAGAGCTGCTACCGCGCGAGGATCGCGGCGCGATCATCATCATGATGCAGGGACCGGATGGGGTCGGGCTCGACTATATGGACCGACAGGCGGTCCGCGCCGAAGCACTGCTGGAGCCGCTGCGCGACCGCGGCGAGATCGAAAACATTTTTTCCATCGTCGGGCGCTGGGACCTAAACCGCAATTACATCATCGCACCGCTCACCGAGTGGGGCGCGCGGCGCAACCAGCTCGAAATCGCCAAAACACTGCGCGGTCCGTTGAAGGCGATCCCGGGTGCGACGGCGCGCGTGCGCACGCCGAACAGCCTCAATCTGCGCCGCGCCGGTGGCAAGCTGGAATTCGCGCTAACCGGCCCCAACTACGCCGATATCGCCGCGGCAGCCGACCTGTTCCTGGCGGCGATCCACGAGCGGGCGCCGCAGCTCGACGATCCGGAGATCGAGTATCAGCAGACCCAGCCGCAGCTCACCGTTCGGGTCGACCGGCGCAAGGCGGAGGATCTGGACGTCTCGGTCGAAGCGATCTCCGCCACCTTGCGGGCGATGGTCGAGCGACTCGAGGTCACCGAGCTGAACGTCAACGACCGGTCGATTCCGATCCAGATCGAATCGGCGAGCGGCGCGATCGACGATCCGCGCGATCTGCACAATCTGTTCGTCCGCGCCGGCAACGGTGAGTTGCTGCCGCTGTCGGCCTTCGTGACGATGGAGGAAGCCGGCATCGCGGCGGAACTCGACCGGACCGGTCAGAAACGCGCGATCGAGATCGATTCCGACCTGTCAACGGGCGTCTCCCTGCGCGAGGCGATGGCCGCCGTCGAAACGCTGGCGAACGAAGTCTTGCCGCCGGGGATCGGGCTGCGCTTTATCAACGAAGCCGCGACCCTGGACGACACATCGCACGAGGTCGCCATCACCTTTGCCATCGCGGTGCTGGTCGTGCTGCTGGTCCTGGCAGCACAGTTCGAAAGCGTGCTGAGCGCGCTCGTGATCGTGCTGACCGTCCCCTTCGGACTCGCCGCCGCGGTCTTCGCGCTGCACCTGACCGGCACAACCCTCAACATCTACAGCCAGATCGGCCTCGTCATGCTGGTCGGCCTCATGGCCAAGAACGGCATCCTGGTCGTGGAGTTCGCCGACCAGCTGCGCGACCGCGGCCGGTCCGTCGCCGAAGCGATCCGCGAAGCCGCGATGGTGCGGCTGCGCCCGGTCATCATGACCATGCTGTCGACCGTGCTGGGCGCCCTGCCCCTGGTGTTGGCCAGCGGCGCCGGTGCGGAAGCCCGCCAAGCGATCGGCTGGGTCGTCTTCGGCGGCTTAGGGATCGCCACGATCTTCACGCTGATCCTGATCCCGGTGATCTACAGCCTGCTGGCGCCGCTTTCCAAGCCGCGCGCCCATGCCGGCGTCCGCCTCGACCGCGAGCTGCGCGACATGGCGGAAGCGCCGGCGGAATAGGCGATTAGCTTCGCTTCAGGTCCGCCGGGGAAATCAGCACCTTGAACTGTTCGCACCAGATGACGACGCTGTCGAACTTGGTCAGATCGATGCCCGCTGGGATGGTGTATTTCTGACTGTCCTTGAAGGCGCGCAGCCGACCGAGATCGACGAACATGGTCTGCGCCACATGCGCGGATTCGCGCACCATCGCCTTGGGTACCAGATAGACGTGGTATTTCGGCCCCGGCCCGACCTCGAAATCCTTCTCCAGAAAGACCGTATTCTCATAGACCGTGACCTTGCCGCTGCCATAGTGAATCGGGTCCGACGGGTCGGCATGGATGAAGGTTCCTTTCGCGACGACCCGGGTCTGCTCGCTGGCAGCGAGTGTTTCCGCCGCTTCCGGCGGCGGGAAAATATAGGGAAACAAGAAGAAGCCCAGCGCGACGCCGAAGCCCGTCCCGAAAATGCCCCCGACCAGAAATATCGCGATCCCGCGCCACATCATCTATCTCCCCGGTACAGCCGATTAACGATCCTACTTTAAACTGATTCGATTTCCTGCGCTGTCCACCACCCTTCGCGCTCTATAGGATTAGAGCAAATTCACGTGTTAATCGGATCACGAAAGGTGATTCCGATTATTCACGATTTGCTCTAGACGAAGGCGTGCCCTCCGAAA
>CAJWOT010000146.1 GCA_913044215.1 uncultured Rhodospirillaceae bacterium
AAAGCGACCGATATTCTCGTTGTCGCGTTCGCGACAGAACGGGAGCTGTTTGGCGTGGCGCAGTGGCTTGTGACGATACCGAAAGCGCGCCGTCCGCATCTCGTGTTTCATTTCGTGACGCCGGACTTTCGTTGGGCCGTCAATAAGGATCGCAGCGCCATCAAGGGCGATGTCGGGTATTACCGGTTTGCGGCGAATCAGCTCGCTGAAGTCTCGGACTGGTTCCATCTGTTCGCGGGAACCGACCCCGGTGGGCTTCGTCGGCGAATATCTGCAGGATAAAGGCGGCGCCGTGCTGCCGGACGTCATCGCGCGGTTCCGCGCGGCGCGCCCCGATCGCCGGTTCTTTCTGCAGGTACAGAACGCGACGCAGGCCGCAGCAGTGTCTGAGCGGATTGGCCATCTCGACGGGCTCGACATTCATACGGGCCAGCTCTCCCATTGCGCCTATGTGTCGCGGTTGCAGACGCTCGAGATCCTGCTCTTACCGTATATGCCGGACAAGACCTGGATGGCGTACCAGCTCGCCGCCGGCAGAGGGGCGGGGGTCACCTTCAAGGACCATACGGCCGAGTCCATCGCGGCGGCGCTGGTCGCGGCAAACGATACGCGGGCCGTGCTGCAGGCCGAGGCGGCGACGCGCCGGGATGCATGGCGCGCGGTGGAATGTGTGGACGCGTTGCTCGACCGGATAATCGAACGCGTCGATAGGGTTTAGTGACCGGCCATTATCGCGTCGGAGATTTTTTCCGCCACCATCAGTGTCGGGAAGTTGGTGTTCGCGCAGGGTACGACCGGAAAGATCGACGCATCCACC
This sequence comes from uncultured Rhodospirillaceae bacterium, assembly GCA_913044215.1. Taxonomy (GTDB): domain Bacteria; phylum Pseudomonadota; class Alphaproteobacteria; order UBA8366. The sequence goes on from CAJWOT010000146.1 coordinate 818, forward strand.
ACCCGCAGGCCGCCCACCCCGCGGACCCGGCCGGCCTCGTTCGTCACCGCCATCGGGTCATCATCGCCGCCCATGCGGCAGGTACAGGACGCGTGCCAAACCCCGACCGCGGCTTTCCGAACAAACGCCTCCGCCTTGTCATCATCGGTCAGGACGTCATGGACCGTGACGCCTTCCATGATGAATTTTTCGATAAGGGCGCGGCGCAGTGCGTCGGGACCGTCCAGCAGTTTGGCCATGATTTTCGTCAGGACATCGTTCTTCTTGTTGACCAATCCGACCTGCCGGACCTTGTCGCTGTAGCTGGCCGGGAAAGGGTCGCTCGTGACAGCCTGCATCGCGGAACTGGCCTGGATAGCTGCCATTCGGCGAAACCCGTCGATCAGCCGGTCGAGGTCGCGCTTGTCGGACAGCAAGTTGAATTCAACCGTCGGCTCGTCGCGCCAATCACGCGAGGCAAGCTTGACTTGCCCGGTCTCCGAAAAGGTCTTGTTGACGAAAATGATCAGCGATCCGATTTGCTCGCCAACCGCATGCCACGCGTTCTTCGCGACGACCGCGACGAACATATCGCCTTGCGGTGCGCCGCTGATCCCGGAGGAATAGCGCAGCGCGACCTGCATATGCCGCCGGGTAAAATTGTTGATCCGCGCGTCCGGCTTGATGAACGAGGCGCAGGCGATGGATGGATGATCCATCAGTCGTTGACCGACGCCGGCGAGGCTCGCACGCACATCGACGCCGAGTTCCTTGAGATGCCCGGCGGGACCGATCCCCGCGCGCATCAAATGGGCGGGCGAGTGGATCGCCCCAGAGGAAATGATGACTTCGTTGGCGCGGAAGATTTGTTCCTGTCCCTGGATCAGCGCCTTGACGCCGACGCATTTGCTGCCGTCGAACAGCAGCTCTTGCACCACGGTGTCGGTCGAGATCGTCAGATTCTCTCGACGTCGTGTCCCGGGATCGAGATAGCCGATTGCGGCCGAAACGCGCCGTTCGTAGGCATTGGAGGACGTAATCGGAAAATAGCCGTCTCTGAACTCGCCGTTCTGGTCGGGGAGATACGCGAAGCCGGCGGCCTCGAACGCAGCGCCGGCGCCTTTTGAAAAGCCGTTCCATTGCTCGGGAAAGATACGGCGCACCGGGATCCGGCCCGACTGGTTGTGATAGGGGCCGTCGAAGTCCATATCCCGTTCGATTTTTTTGAAATAGGGCAGGACGGCGTCCCAATGCCAGCCTTGGGCGCCGCGGTCGGCCCACTCGTTGTAATCTGTCGGCGCGCCGCGATTGGCCAATTGTCCGTTGATCGATGAACCGCCACCGAGCACGCGGGCCTGCTCGTATTTTCGCAGCGGCGGGCGGTTTTCTTCCGGATTGTTGTGGCTGACCACTTGGGTCGTGACCTTCAGTTCGGTCCAGTGGAACCGGGTATCCAGATAGGCGGTGCCCGGATAGCTGTCCAGAATAACGTCAGGCACCTTGCCGTGCGGCGTGTCCTGGCCCGCTTCGCAGACCAGGACCTGATTGCTGTTGCGCGCTGACAGTCGGTTGGCGAGCACCGAGCCCGCCGATCCGCCGCCGACGATAATGTAGTCGTAGATCATTCAATCTCCGGACGCCGTCTTCGCCGCGTCTGCTGTGGGTTTTCGGCATGCTGCCGTTCCGGACCAATTAGGACAAGCTGTCGGTGCCAGCGATTGCCCTTGTCGCATGGTCCTGTCATGGTGCGCCGCATTGAATTCCCGATAGGACCCTAGAGGTATGGCCGAACACAGCGAACAGAGACAGGCTCTGACCGCAATTCTCTTCTCGAATGTGGGGCACAGCTTTTCGCACATGTTTACCGTGCTGTACGCCACGGCGGTCCTCTACCTGCCCAAGGTCTTCGACATGCCCTATGGCGAGCTGCTCGGCTTGTCGAGTCTGGGGCTTGTGCTCTTTGGTGTCGCCGCCCTGCCGGCGGGCTGGCTCGGCGACCGTTGGAGCCAGATCGGCATGATGGTGATCTTCTTCCTCGGCGTCGGCGCCGGGGCGATTGTCGTCGGTCTGGCGGAGGGGCCGTCAGGATTGTTCATCGGTCTGACGCTGATCGGCCTTTTCGCTTCGATCTACCATCCGGTTGGAATCGCCTGGGTCGTCGCCTGGGCGAAGAAGCAGGGGATGACGCTGGGCATCAACGGTGTGTTCGGCAATGTGGGCAGCGCCATCGCACCGGTCTTTGTCGGCTTGATGATTGATTACGTCACTTGGCGTGCCGCCTTTATCATCCCGGGTGCGCTGTCGATCATGGCCGGTGCCGGTTTGCTGTTCGTCTGGCGCGCGGGTTGGATCAAGGATGTGACCAAGGATCGGGCGTCAACCGGTGCACCGGATTCCAGCGCCTTCGTGCGGGTTTTCATCGTCCTGACGATCACCATGGCTTGTACCGGGTTCGTCTATACCGGTCTCACCAACACGATGCCGAAACTCATGGAGATGGGGCTGAGCGCCGCGATGGCATCCAGCTATACGGAAATCGGCGTGTTCGTTGGAATCGTTTCGGGCGTCGCCTCGCTGAGCAGTATTTTCGGCGGTTGGATGGCGGACCGTTATTCCGCCCGGGCAATCTACATCGTGTTCTGGGTGCTGCAGATTCCGCTGTTGTTCGTCATCGTCTCGTTGTCCGACTACACGCTGCTGGTGGCCATTCTGCTGGTGCTCAGTTTCATGCTGGCCTTCGCAGCGGCGGAAAACATGCTGGTCGCCCATTACACGCCGTTCCGCTGGCGCGCAGTCGCCTATGGCGCGAAATTCGTTCTTGCCCTGGGCGTTGGCGGTCTCACCGTTCATTTGGCGGGCTGGCTGTTCGATAAGGACGGCGATTTCGGGACTCTGTTCGCACTGTTCGGGGGGGCGGCGATCCTCGCCGCCGCTGCAGCTTTCCTGTTGCCGGGCACGCGTCCGCAGGTCGCCGTTGCGGCGGGCGCGGATTAGCCGCGTTTCCGAACGACGCGAAACTTCGATACACTTTCTGCGACAGGACGCAACGACGCGAGGCGGACCATGGCGAAAAGCGCCACCGGCACGCGCGGGCGATCGCGCGCATCCGGCGATCAGCGGCAACGTATCGTCGACGAAACGATTGCGCTTGCCGAAGAGATCGGCTGGAGCCGCGTCCGCCTACGCCTTGTCGCGGCGCGGCTGGACTTGTCATTGGCGGAATTGCAGACGCAATTTCGCGATCTCGATGCGGTTGCGGACGCCTGGTTTGAAAGAGCATGGCAGGCGATGCTGGCGCCCGTACCCGAAGGTTTCTCGGATCAACCCGTCCCGGATCGTCTGCACCTGCTGCTGATGCGGTGGTTCGATGCCTTGGCGCCGCACCGCACCGTGACCCATCAGATGCTCAGCGAAAAGCTCTACCTGTCGCATCCCCATCACTGGGTTCCGATGATCTTCAATCTCTCGCGGACCGTCCAATGGCTGCGGGACGCCGCGCTGCTCGACGCCGAGGGCCGGCGCCGGCAGGTCGAAGAGATAGGGTTGACGGGTATTTTTCTTGCGACTTTGGCCGTGTGGCGACGGGATGGCACACCGGACCAGGAGAAGACCCGGCGGTTCCTCGAACGGCGGCTTAGGCGCGCCGACCGGGCGATGGGCCGGCTGGGACGTCATACCCGTCCGCGGTCAGCCGACGCGGGCCATTGACCCGCCATCGACCGGCATCTCGATCCCGGTCACGAATCCCGCTTCGTCGGAAGCGAGGAATAGCGCGGCATGTGCCACGTCCCACCCTGTGCCCATCTTGTTGAGCAAGGGGACACGCGAGTCGCGTTCGGCTGCGATGTCGTCGCGCGTGCGGCCGAGCGCCTCGACCCTGCGGTCGACCGCCATCGGGGTGTCCATTAAACCCGGAAGGATGACATTCGCGCGGACACCGCGGTCGGCGTTCTGAATCGCGATCTGCCGCGTGAAGCTGATCATCGCCATCTTCGAGGCGGGGTAAAGGACGGTCGGATGTCCGGTCCAGTAGGACGAGGCAGAGGAAATGTTAACGATGGCGCCGCCGCCCTGGTCGCGCATGATGGGCAGTACGTGTTTGCAGGTCAGCATGGTGCCCAGCAAATTGACATCCATGATGCGGTCGAAGGCCTCACGGCTGATATCGGCAAGGGCCGCGTCACCGCCTTCGACGCTGACCCCAACATTGTTGTGCAGGATGTCGACCCGGTCCCACCGGTCCGTACAGGCCGCGACCGCGGCGTTAACCGCATCTTCATCGGTGACGTCCGCCTCGACCGCGAAAGCGTCACCACCCTCCTTTTCGATCATATCGGCGGTTTCCTGCGCGGCCTCCAGATAGCGGTCGACGCAGCAGATCTTCGCCCCTTCGCGCGCGAAAACCATTGCCGTCGCCCGGCCGTTACCGATCGCTTCACTGGCACCCGGCGCTTGTCCTGCGCCGACGATCAGCGCGATTTTGTCGTCCAACCTCATGTGTTCCTCCCGGCTAAATGTTGCCTCGCTTAGCGTGAGAGTACTAGGCTGTAGCCCTTCGTAACAGGAGACCAGCATGCGAATCGTCAATCCATCCTTTGGGCTGCCGGAGGCAGCCGACAATGCGAGTGACCCCGCGGTTGCCATTGCGACCGATTGGGGCAAGGACCCGATCGCCATCATGTCGAATTCCAAACCGAACGCCCGTGAGCTGCTCGAGGGTGTGCGGGACCAGATGGGCGCGTTCCGGGGTACCGGGAATATCGACTACATGTTCAAGGACAGTGCCGCGCAGCCGGCGCCGCCGGAACTGATCGACAAGATCGCCGCCAACTACAAAGGGGCGATCGTCGCTCTAGCGGATTGAGGGTCGTGCTCGTCGTGGAGTTTCCATGACAGTATCGAACTCGAAAAACGCGGCGTTGAAACCTACATCGTTATCACCGAAACCTTCCTGCCGCTTGTGAGAGCGCAGGCAAAGGCGCGCAAGGCGGATCCGAAGCTTCTGATCGTCAAACATCCGGTCGGGGGGCTGAATGCCGAGGAACTTGCCGAGCGAATCGGTGTGGCATCCGGCGAATTGAAAAAAGCCGTCAGCGCGTAAGACATAAAGCCGGTCGGGCGTGCTGGGACCGTGATCCCTGCACACCCGACCGCATAAAGAAATCACAGGGAGAGCGATGTCCGACACCAGCGATAGCGAGCTGCTCGAGGTCGGCGACCTCGATCCCGAGCAGTGGAACGAGTACGCCATCGAGCAGGGATGGAGCGACGGCATGCCGTTGTTCGCACCGACTGAGGACAAGGTCGGCCGCTTCGTCGAAACCTGCCGTGGCGACAATGAGCCCTTTCCGCCGATGCCGCCACGTCGCGTCATCCCGACCTTGGAGAGTATCGCCGCGAATGCGGTGATGGCGGGCTGCAAGCCGGAATATTTTCCGGTCGTCGTCTCCACAGTCAGGGCACTGCTGAACCCGGAATACAATCTGCACGGTACCTTGGCGACCACGCATCCCTGTGCGCCGGGCATCATCCTGAACGGTCCCGCCCGTAACCAGATGGAACTCAACTGCGGCAGCAATTGCTTCGGCCAGGGGCATCGCGCCAATGCGACGATCGGCCGGGCGGTGCAGCTCGCCTTGTTGAATATCGGCGGCGCCAAGCCGGGTGAGATGGATCGGTCGACACAAGGGTCGCCCGCCAAATATGCCTTCTGTTTCGGAGAGAACGAGGAGGAGAGCCCCTGGGAGCCCTATCACGTCCGCCGCGGTTTCGCAGCGACGGATAGTGTCGTCACGGTGCTGCCCTGTGAACCGCCGCACAACATCAACGACCATGCGAGCACGACGGCGGAAGGGATCCTGACGACGATTGCCGGTACGATTTCCCAGACCGGCTCGAACAATCTCTATGCCAATGCGCCCCATACGGTCGTATTCGGGCCGGAGCACGCACAGACCGTCCATCGCGACGGTTGGACGATCCCAGACATCCAACAAAAACTCTACGAGGCGTCCGCCGTGCATGTCTCCCGTGTCTCCGCGGAGAATCAGGAAAATTTCCGGGTCGACCGAGGCCATGAGCCGGTGAACGATCACTACTATCTCGGCCGGTCGCCGGACGACATCCAGATTCTGGTGGCGGGTGGCCCGGGCAAGCATTCCGCCTACATTCCCACGTTCGGCTTCACCGAAGCCTGTTCGGTCAGGATCGCGCATGTCTGACGATGATGTTCTCGATATCGGCGATCTGGATCCCGACGAATGGAACGAGTACGCCATCGAACAGGGCTGGAGCGACGGCTTTCCGCTGGTGATGCCGACGGAAGCGGCCGTCGAGCGGTTTGTCGAAACCTGCCGCGGCGATAACGAACCGTTCCCGCCCATGTCGCCACGCCGTCTCGTGCCCACCCTGCGCGGTATCGCGGCGAATGCGGTGATGGCGGGCTGCAAGCCGGCGTATTTTCCGGTCGTCGTGTCAGCCGTCCGCGCCGTTCTCAACCCAAACTACAATCTGCATGGGACCCTGGCGACGACGCATCCCTGCGCGCCGACCTTGATTGTCAACGGGCCGCTGCGCCAACAATTGGGTATCAACTGCGGCAGCAATTGTTTCGGCCAGGGCAACCGGGCGAACGCCACGATCGGCCGCGCCCTGCAACTGACCTTGCTGAATATCGGCGGTGGCAAGCCGGGCGAGATGGATCGTGCCACGCAGGGCTCTCCCGCCAAATACACCTTCTGCTTTGGCGAGAACGAGGAAGAGAGCCCTTGGGAGCCCTATCACGTGCGGCGTGGATACGATGCGGATGACAGTGTTCTCACAGCGCTTTCGTGTGAGCCGCCGCACAATATCAACGATCATGCGAGCACGACGGCGGAAGGGATCCTGACCACGATTGCCGGAACGATCTCGCAAACTGGTGCGAATATCCTGCACGGGCACGGGCCCTACATCGTGGCCTTCGGCCCGGAGCACGCGCAGACGGTGCACCGCGACGGCTGGTCGCTGACGGATGTGCAGGAGAAGCTCTACGAGGCGTCCGCGATCGACATGGACCGGGTGCCTTTGGAGAAGCAGCGCAATTACACGGTCGACCGGGACAGCAATGTGATCAACGGCAAGTTTTATCTGACGCCGTCACCGGACAAGATCCAGGTGCTGGTCGCCGGCGGGCCGGGCAAGCATTCCGCCTTCATCCCGACCTTCGGATCGACACAGGACTGCTCTGTCCGCATCGCACACGTCTAGGGCCGCGATGGCCGATCCGCACGACATGCCGCTCTTCGACGGGTCGCTCTCCTGGGAGGAGAGCCAGGCGGCCATCGAAGGCGCGGAGCTGAGCGATGGTCTGCCGCTGGTCCCGCCGACGTTGGACCGGATGAGCGCCATGCTGGCGGACCGCGGATCGCCGGATCAGAGCTTTGGTAATGTCATGCCGCTGATGGGCGCGCTGACCTTGAAAGCGGTCGCCTACAATTGCGTCATGGCGGGCTGCCGGCCGGAGGAGCTGCCAGTCGTTCTGTCCGCGGTCGAGGCCTGCAACGAGCCGCAATTCAATTTGCTCGGCGTATTGAGCACGACGGGGACGCCGGCCGTGGCGGTCTGCGTGCATGGACCGGCCGTTCAGCAATTGGGTCTCAATGCGGGCGGCAATTGTCTCGGTCCGGGGAACCGCGTCAACGCCAGTATCGGGCGTGCCGTAAGCCTGGTGCTGCGCAATATCGGCGGCGCGCGGGCCGGGGTCGCCGATATGGCGACCATGGGGCAACCCGGGAAATACGGTTTCTGCTTCGCCGAGGGAACGCATGATGCTATCGCACCGCTGCATGTCCGCCGCGGCTTCGCGGCGGGCGATAGCGCGGTGACGGTACTGGGCGTCTCCGGCACCGACGAGGTGCTGCCGGCCTCGCCGCAAGATACGCCGGAGCTGGTCCTGCAACCGGTCGCCGCGGCGATGAACGCGGCGATCGACGCTTCTAGCGCTACCCGCAAGCCGGAACGCGGCGAACAGATATTCCTGCTGCCGCCGGAGATGGCGGACATCATCGCAAATGCAGGCTGGGACCTGGCGCGACTGCAGGCCTATCTGCAGGCCGCCCGCCATCCCTATCCTTTCGAAGGTGTCAGCGATCTCGACGACCGGCCGCTGGCCCGCGCACCGGAAGACATTCATCCGATCGTCACCGGCGGTGTCGGGATCAAGATGACCTATCTGCCGTTGTGGTCCGGTGGTTCGGAGACGGTGACCCGGGAGGTTCGGGACTTGCAGTAGTAGACCGAACCGTCGACCTATCGTTGTGTCGGTTGGTGCGCGGCGTGTCGTCCGTCTCGTTTCCCATCGGCGCGGTGCTCCTATAGGCTGGCGGCGCGCAACCGAAGCGATCCCGCCGCATGCCGTCATCTCCTGTCCCGACCCGCAACGCCGCAATGCTCGGCATCGGCTTCATGTTGGCCGGCACCTTCTTCATGAGCCTGAACAATGCGGTGCTGAAATGGCTCTCTGCCGGTTACCCGTCAGGGCAGATTCTGTTCATGCGGGCAAGCTTCATTTGCATTCCGATCGCCTTCTTCATCTGGCGGGCCGGCGGCTGGCAATCCGCACGGGTCGTTAGCATCAAGGGACACGCCCTGCGCGCCGCCTTTACCGTCGCGTCCGCCTTCTTTTTCGTGAACGCCGTCAAATATTTGCCGCTTGCGGATGCCACGGCGGTGACCTTCGCTGGGCCGCTTTTCATCACCATGCTGGCCACGATCATTTTGGGGGAACGGGTCGGCTGGCGCCGCTGGTCGGCGGTGATCGCCGGCTTCGTCGGCGTGTTGATCATCACGCGGCCGACCGGCGATGTCGTCCGGCTGGCCGTGCTGCTGCCGCTCGGTTCCGCTTTTGCCGGTGCCATGCGCGATGTCATCACCCGCCGCCTTGCCGCGCGCGAGACCTCCAATTCGATCCTGGTGACGACGACGGCGGCCGTCGCTTGTGCCGGGCTGTTCACGCTGCCGTTCGGCTGGACGATGCCGACACCGCAGGATCTCGCCATCGTCGCGCTCGGTGGGATGATCACCGGCTGCGGCCACTATTGTCTGATCGAGACGTTCCGGCATGCCGAGGCGGGGTTGGTCGCACCGTTCAAATATTCCAGCATTCTCTGGGCCGTCGGGCTCGGCTTCTTCGTGTGGGGCGATTGGCCGGATATGTGGGTGATGGCGGGGACGGCGGTCCTGATAGCCAGCGGCCTCTACATTCTGCGCCGCGAAATGGTGCGGCGCTGATGGCCAAGCCTCCCTCCGCCGCGATGCAGGGCATCGCCTTCATGCTCGCCGGCAGCTTTTTCATGAGCCTGAACAACGCGATTTTGAAATGGCTGTCGGCGGGATATCCCGCCGGGGAAATCCTGTTTCTGCGGTCCGCGTTCATCTTCGTCAGCATCGGGTTTTTCATCTGGCGCGCTGGCGGTTTCCACACGGCCCGCGTCGGCAACCCGAAGGTCCATCTGCTGCGTGCAAGCTGCGTCGTTTGCTCCGCTTTCCTGTTCATGAACGCGGTGCGCCTGCTGCCGCTGGCCGATGTCATCGCGATCACCTTCGTCGCGCCCCTGTTCCTGACCGCCCTGGCGCGCCCGGTGCTGGGCGAACAGGTCGGATTCCGACGCTGGGCCGCAGTCATCGTCGGTTTCGTCGGTATGCTGATCATCATCCGGCCGGGTGGCGATTTGTGGCGGCTGGCGGCTCTGCTGCCGCTCGGTACGGCGCTGATGGATGCGACGCGGGATTTGTTCACGCGGCGCATGACCAATGCTCGGGAAACCGCGAACGCCATCCTGGTGACCACGACTGCCGCGGTCGGGTTCGCCGGGCTGACCACGGTGCTCGCCGGCAATTGGATCTGGCTGACGCCGCGTGATTTCGGCCTGATCGCCATCGGCGGGTTGATTACAGGCTGCGGCCATTATTGCATGGTCGAGACCTTCCGCCTCGCCGAGGCGGGCTTGGTCGCGCCCTTCCGTTATTCATCGATCCTCTGGGCCGGGGCGCTCGGCTACATGTTCTGGGGCGATATCCCCGACCGTTGGGTCGTCACGGGGACGGTAGTGCTCATCGCCAGCGGCGTCTACATCCTGCACCGCGAGATGGTGCGGGCGCGGGGTTGATCAGTCGGCAGCGCGGATCGTGGGATCGCACCTGACCGGAAAGTTGACCAAATTGCCGATGAAGCATTCCTTGTGCGCCTGTTCTTGCGACGAAGCCGCTAGAGCCGCATCATCGTCCGCGCCGATGGTCTCTGTCGGGTGCAGGGTCGCTTCGACGAACCGGCCCGCGCCGGGTTCTTCGGTCATAACCCCATCGGCATGGTCCGATTAGGCGATCACCGTGATT
>CAJWOT010000147.1 GCA_913044215.1 uncultured Rhodospirillaceae bacterium
CGCGGCGTCGTCGGAATCTCGTGCTGTTCCATCAGGTCCAGCGCCGTGTCGGCATATTCCTTAGCCTGTGACGGGCCGTCGACATGTTGCATATTCGAAACCGTACCGCGTAGCGTCGAAGGGGTGCCGAAAGGTTAACAGGCTGAAGATCGGCTTTAACCAGATATTGCCTGGATTTCCTACGATTTCGTTAAGCTGCGGTGCTTTTCGGGCGAATGGCGATTAACCTTCCGGCCTGTTCCGGGAACGGCAGCGCGGCGTGGTCTTCCCGTATGGCCGCGACGCGGGCTTGAATATCCTCCCCCATCGGCGCGACGCGGCGCGTGTCCAGGCTGATATGGACGGTCATCAGTTCGTTCGTCGCCGCCAGATATCCTTTCTCCGCATGATACATGCGATGAAAATAGTGCAGCCGCTTTTCATCCGAATTGATCAACTGCGTCGTAAACCGCAACGGATCGCCTTCCAGGACTTCACCGAGATAGCAGACATTCATATCGACGACGAAGGTGGTGCAGTTCGCCTTTTTCTTATAGCCGTGATCCAGCCCGATATGGTCGAGGAACGCATCCGTCGCATGGTCGAACGCCAGCACGTAGAAGGCGACGTTCATGTGTCCGTTGTAGTCGATCCACTCCGGCAGAACGACGCTTTCGTGCAATTGCAGGGGGGCATTTTCCGTCATGACGCGGACCCTAATGGGAGGCGCCAGGGTTTGGCAAGCAGTCCCCCGTTTCCCGGACATCACACGGAAAAATACTTCGCGTCCCGGTGCAGGATGACGATGGCGCTGGTCGATTGCTCGGGATGCAGCTGGTATTCGTCGGACAGTTCGATACCGATCCGGTCGGCCCCCAACAGCTCCAGGATCATCGACTGATCCTCCACCTTCGGGCAGGCGGGATATCCGAACGAATAGCGGCTGCCGCGATATTCCTGCTGCAACAGTTTTTCCAGGTCGCGCGACTCTTCCGCGGCGTAGCCCAGTTCGGCACGAATACGCTTGTGCGTGTATTCGGCCATCGCTTCCGCCATCTCGACACCCAGACCGTGCAGGTACAAATAGTCCTGATAGCGGTCCTCGCCGAACCAGTCGCGCGCCGTGTCCGACGCGTTCTGCCCCATGGTCACGACCTGCAGGGCAACGACATCACGCTGCGCCGGCCCCAAAGAGGCATCGAGAACGTAGTCGGCGATGCACTTGCCGTCGCCCTCCGCCTGCCGCGGCAAAGCGAAACGCGCGACTTCCGTCGCTCCGTCTTCGTCGAACAGAACCAGATCGTCGCCCTCGCCCGCCGCCTTCCAATAGCCGTATGCGGCTTGCGGGATCAGGATATCCTGCTGGATGGCGACATCGGTGATGCGTTTCAGGATGGGCCGTAACTCTTCCTTCGACCACGCCATATATTCTTCAAGGCTGCGGCCATCTTTGCGGTAACCCCATTGGAACTGATAGAGCATCCGCTCGTTCAGATAGGGCAGCAGCGCCGGTACCGGCACTCGCGCGATGATCCGCGGACCCCAGAAGGGGGGGGCCGGCACGGCGCTGTCCGCCGACAGCGCTTCCCGCTTCGCGGGGCCAATCGCCGGGTCGACGGGACCGGAGGTCTTCGCCCGGCCGAGTGCCTTTTTCCGGTTCACGGGCCGGCTGGACCGTTTCTCCGCAACCCCTTGGATGTGGGAATCGAACTGATCGTTCACCACCTTGTCCATCAGCCCGAGCCCGTCGAACGCGTCGCGGGCATAGGCAACACGGCCACAGGCGTAGGCCTGCACGCAATCTTCCTCGACATAGGCCCGGGTCAGGGCCGCGCCGCCCAGGATCACCGGTATCTTCAATCCGGCCCGGCTCATCTCGTTCAAATTCTCCCGCATGACGACGGTCGACTTGACCAGCAGGCCGGACAGGCCGATCGCCTGCGCCGTATGTTCTTCCGCCGCCGACAGGATATTGGCGATCGGCTGCTTGATGCCGAGATTGACGACCTTGTAGCCGTTGTTGGTCAGAATGATATCGACCAGATTCTTGCCGATATCGTGGACGTCGCCTTTAACCGTGGCGAGCACGATGGTCCCCTTCTGCTGACCCTCGATTCGTTCCATATGCGGTTCAAGATGGGCGACCGCCGCTTTCATCGTCTCGGCCGATTTAAGAACAAACGGTAGCTGCATCTTGCCGGCACCGAACAGATCGCCGACCACCTTCATGCCATCCAGCAAATGCGTGTTGATGATGTCCAGCGGCGGCTCATCGCCCATCGCCTCGTCCAGATCCTCTTCGAGGCCCTGTTTGTCGCCATCGACGATACGCTGCGACAGCCGTTCACCGACATTTTCCGGCCGAACCTTCGCCTCGTCTTTCGCCGCCTTGCGGCCTTCGAACAGGGCGAGAAACTCCGTCAGCGGATCGTAGTCGTCGCGGCGGCGGTCGAAGATCAGATCTTCCGCAATCTCGACTTCGCGTTCGGGGATCGCATGCAGCGGCATGATCTTGCTGACATGCAGGATCGCGCCGGTCATGCCGCGGCGGACGGCGTGATCGAGAAAGACGGAGTTCAGAACGTGCCGCGCGGCCGCATTCAAGCCGAACGAAATGTTCGACAGACCCAGGATAATCTGGCAGTCGGGCAATTCCTTCGCGATCATCTCGATTGCGTCGAGCGTGTGTACGCCGAGCAGCCGGTCATCCTCATTGCCAGTGCAGATCGTGAAGGTCAGTGGATCGAACAACAGGTCGGACGGCGCCAACCCGTGTTGTTCGACCGCGTACGCGTACAGACGTTTGGCGATGCGCAGCTTGTCTTCCGCGGTTTTCGCCATGCCCTCTTCATCGATGGTCAGGGCGATCACGCCGGCACCGAATTGTTTGGCGAGCTGCAATCGCTTTGCCGCCGGCTCCTCGCCATCCTCGAAATTGATCGAGTTGATCAGGGGTTTGCCACCATAAAGGCGCATGGCCGATTCGAGCACGGGTAGCTCCGTCGAATCGATGACCAGCGGGACGTTTACGGAGCCGCGCATGCGGGAAACCACCTCGTTCATCTCCGCGATCTCATCGCGGCCGACGAAGGCGGTGCAAACATCGATCGCATGGCTGCCCTCGCGAACCTGATCGCGGCCCATTTCGACACAAGCGTCCCAGTTTTCCGCTTCCTGCAGCTCGCGGAATTTCTTGCTGCCGTTCGCGTTGCAGCGCTCGCCGATCGAAAGCACCGCATTTTCCTGGCGGTAGGGGACGGCGCTGTAGGCGGAGGCGATGGACGGCACCCAGTCGACCTCCCGGGCACGGGGTGCGGGGCGGTAGCCATCCTCCGCGAGGTCGCGCAGCATGGCATCCAGGGCTTCGATATGCGGTACGTCGGTACCGCAGCATCCGCCGACCAGCCCGACCCCGTCCTCATCGACGAAACGCCGCAGCCAGTCCGCCATCTCCGACGCGCCGAGCGGGTAGTAGGGAGCGCCGTCGACCAGTTCCGGCAACCCGGCATTGGGCTGCACGGTAAAGGATTTCGGCCAGTTCTCGCCAAGCCATTTGACGTGTTCGGCCATTTCCTGCGGACCTGTCGCGCAGTTCAAACCGATCATGTCGACATCCAGCGACTGAACGACCGTGGCCGCCGCCGCGATATCGGCGCCGACGAGCAAGGTTCCCGTCGTCTCGATGGTGACCTGCACCAGAATCGGCAGGCTTTCACCCGCCTCGTTGCGGGCACGCTTCGCACCGTTTACAGCCGCCTTGATCTGCAGCGTATCCTGGCAGGTTTCGATCAGCAGCGCATCGACCCGGCCGGCGATCAGTCCCGCCGCCTGAATATGGTAGGCGTCTTCCAGACTGTCATAGTCGACATGGCCGAGGCTCGGCAGACGCGTGCCGGGGCCGATCGATCCGAGAACGAAGCGCTCGCGCCCGTCACCGGCCATCGACTCGACCGCTTCGCGGGCCAACGTACCGGCAAGGCGATTGATTTCGTGTGCTTGGTCGCCCAGTTCGAACTCGTCCAAGGTGATCGGCGACCCGCCGAAGCTGTTGGTCTGCACCATGTCCGACCCGGCCGACAGATAGTCCTTGTGGATCTGCAGCACGATGTCCGGCCGTGACAAATTCAGGACTTCGGTACAGTTCTCCGCGCCGCGAAAATCCGCGTCGACATCCAGATCCATGGCCTGCACGCGGCTGCCCATGCCGCCGTCGCAAAGCAGGACGCGCTCTTGCAGCGCTTCGAGAAATCGGCTCATCGGTCAGGCCGCCGCATCGAGCGGGCGCAATCCGAGACGCCAGCAGATTGCGTAGGTGAGCTCGGCCCGGTTCAGCGTATAGAAGTGGAAGGCCGGAACGCCCTCGGTCTGCAGCGCCCGGCATTGATCCACGGCAACCGACACGGCAACCAACTTGCGCGTGTCCGGGTCATCGTCCAGCCCTTCGAATAGCTTCGCCATCCAATCCGGCACCGTCGCCCCACATCGGGCGCTGAATTCGACGACTTTGGCGAAGTTCGTCACCGGCAGGATCCCCGGAATGACCGGGATATCGATCCCGGCGGCAGCGATCCGGTCGCGGAACCGCAGGAAATCGTCGTTGTCGAAGAAGTATTGCGTGATCGCTTGCGTCGCGCCCGCATCCACCTTGCGCTTCAGATTGTCGAGGTCGGCTTTCGCTGTCGGCGAATCAGGATGGCATTCGGGATAAGCAGCCACCGAGATTTCGAAGCCGGCGCGATCGCGCAGCCCGGTGACCAGATCGGCCGCATTGGTATACCCTTCCGGGTGCGGCGCGTAGGGGACATCGGCGCTCGGCATATCGCCGCGCAAGGCGACGATGTGATGAATGCCGGCCCGCCACCAGCCGTCGGCGATCGCATCGACCTCTTCACGGCTCGCGCCGACACAGGTCAGATGGGCTGCCACCGGCACGGTGGTTTCATCGTGGATGCGGCGGACCACCCGGTCGGTGCGCTTGCGCGTGGAACCGCCGGCGCCGTAAGTGACCGAGACGAAGGACGGGCCGAGCGGCGCGAGCCGCGCCATGACATGCCACAGGCGGGTCTCGCCGGCATCGTCGTGCGGCGGAAAGAATTCGAAACTGACCAGGGGGGCGTTGTTCACGTCCACTCCTTTTTCTACGCTTTAAACTTGATCGCCGCCGATTAAGCAGCCGTTAAAATGCCGGGACGCGCGTCGGCAAACGGCGGCCCCCGGCGTCCTCGTCGTTTGCGGCGCGGCGGCCAGGCCACAACGCCACCGTGAGCGGGTCGCCTTGCAGGTACACGCCCTCCTCGGGAATGAGGTGGGCCCGCCTGAGCCACCGTGTGATCTCTTCGTCGGAAAAACCCAATCGGCGATGGGCATGCTCGTCGCGCAGCGCCTCTTCGCGATGGGGAATGAAATCGGCGATGACCAACCGCCCGCCGGGCCGCAGGACACGCGCCGCCTCGGCAATGACGTCGGCCGGCGAATCCGCGTAATGCAGCACCTGGTGAATCGTCACCGAATCGAACGATTCGCTCGCCACGGGTAGTTGATACATGTCGCCGAGCCGAACCTGACAATTGCGCAATCCCACCCGGTCCAGATTGACGCGCGCGACGGACAGCATTTCACGCGACAGGTCGATGCCGACCGCTCTGGTCGCTTGCGTCCCATACACAACGAGCATGCGGCCGGTGCCGGTACCGATATCCAACAAATCGCCGACATTTTCCGGCTTCAGCAAGCTGAGCATCGCCCGCTCGATTTCCGTATCGTCGACATGCAGGGACCGGATCCGGTCCCACTGCTCCGCGTTGTCCCGGAAATAGTCTGCTGCCTGCTTCGCACGCGCCGACTGGACGGCTTCGAGTCGTTCCAGGTCGCGGGTTATCGTCAGGTCATCCGCGGGGATAAGGTCGACAATCGTCCGCCCGAGCGTCGCGCATTCCTGCGTCTCCGACAATCGGTAGAACGCCCACGTTCCTTCACGGAATCGGTCCAGCAGACCCGCTTCGACAAGGAGCTTGAGATGACGCGAAACACGCGGCTGACTCTGCCCCAGGATCTGGGTCAGTTCGGTTACCGTCAGTTCCGCATGCGCACACAAAGCAAGTACCCGCAACCGGGTCGGTTCCGCGACGGCGCGCATGCCTTGTAGAAGCGTGTTCATATCATTATACCGCAACCAAGAGTTGGAAAAATCTTATAAATATATAAATATATCGTTATATATTCAATGGAAATCGATCCCGCCCTCGAGGCACGAAAATCCGCGACATTTTTGCAACAGTACCGTCGTCAAGCACACCGCGTTTTACGTTGGGATATGGCGTTTTCGTCCTACCTATGGTACTTGATCGCACATTACCAGTTCTGCGGCAGCCTGCTTGTAAACTAGTTGTTCCGGGTGCAAAAGCACTCGAAAAAAATAAGTTTTTGGCTTGGCTGGAGCGTTTTTCCGGATCAAGCTTGAGACCGGGACCGTAATATTGCTGATTAGTGGTGGCTTATCGGGGATTTGTCGAGGCACTGTCGAAGGGGGTTACCGGCGGTGCAGAGGTAATGTTTGAGGCTGTGGCGTGATTTCAAAAACAAGAGAAATTCTTCACGGGGCGAGGATTGCGCTGGTATTGGCCGCACTATCCGCACTGGTGCTTGGTGGTTGCGCGAGCGTCCCGAACGACCCTGAGGAACGCAAGGCGTACTACGAGACAAATGACCCGATCGAACCCGTCAATCGGGCGATCTTCAGCTTCAACCAGGGACTCGACGCGGTCATCCTGAAACCGGTCGCATCGGTGTACAAACAGGTCCTGCCGCAAACATTGCAGGATGGAATCAGGAATTTCCTGAACAACCTGCGAACGCCCCTCATTCTGGCCAACAACCTGTTGCAAGGCGATATCGACGGTGCGCACCAAACAATCGCGCGATTTACCACGAACTCAATCATCGGATTTGGCGGATTCGGCGATCCGGCCGGGGATTTGGGCGTCAAATACCGCTCGGAAGACTTTGGACAGACCTTGGGCGTTTGGGGCATGGGCGAAGGTCCCTACCTGATGCTGCCGATATTTGGTCCGTCGAATCCCCGCGATCTGATCGGATTGGTCGTCGAATCGGTCGCCGACCCGATCGATATCTGGGCAGACAACACCGATCGCGATGCGATTCCGATCTCACGGCTGCTTCTGCGCGGCATCGACCGGCGTGCGCGCAACCTCAAGACGATCGACGAATTGGAGAAATCGTCTCTCGATTTCTACGCGACCGTCCGCAGCTTGTACCGGCAGGTGCGCGCCGATGAGATCAGGAATGGCGATACCGACGATACGATCCCGTCGCCGAGTATTTCCTTAGACGAGGATCCAGCCCTTGCGGGACCGCGTGCCCAAGTTATCAAATAGGAACATGCGTATTCGCTCCTACGCGCTTGCCGTTTGCGCCGCTTTTGCACTGTGTTTGGTCATCGTTCCAGCGACGATGGCCGCGCCGTCAGATGCCGGCGTGTTCGTCAAGAACCTGGGCGATCACGCGATTCGTGTCCTGACGGTCAAGGATATCTCCGAGGCGGAACGCGAGGACCGTTTTCGCAGCTTGTTGCGGGAAGGATTCGACGTACGGCGGATCGGCCGATTCGTCCTGGGCCGCTATGCGCGCGGCGTCAAAAAAGAATCCATCGACGAATATCACGGGTTGTTCGAAGATTTGATCGTCGCCACCTATGCCGCACGCTTCACCGAGTATTCGGGCCAGCAATTCGTCATCAAGCGGATTGCCAAACCGAAGAAACGGGGCGACTCGATTGTCATGAGCGAGATCAAACCCGGTGATGGCGGACCGTCTATCCGGGTGGATTGGCAAGTCAATACCAAGGACAAGAACTTCAAGATCGTCGATGTGCGCGTCGAAGGTGTCAGCATGAGCGTCACCCAGCGTGAGGAATTCACGACCGTCATTCGCAACAATGGCGGCAAGGTCGACGCCCTGATTTCGATCCTGCGCAAGAAAACCGAAGGGCTAAAGTCGAAGCAGTCGAGCAATTAGCCCGCATATCGGCCAACGTCCGGTGGTTTGGCTGACGACATGACCCATTCTTCGCGCGCCTGGCTTATCTGGAGCCTCGGCGCGCTTTCTTTTAGTTACGCCTTTTTTCAACGGGTCGCGCCCAGCGTCATGGTGGCCGACCTGATGCGCGACTTCGCGGTCAGCGCCGCGGTACTGGGCAACTTGTCCGCGATATACCTCTACGCCTATGCCGGGCTGCAGATTCCCATCGGGCTGGCCCTCGACCGTTGGGGGCCGCGCCGGATGCTCTCGGGCGCGGCAATCCTCGCCGCTTGCGGCAGCTTTCTGTTCGCAACGGCCGAGGGCTTGAACCTGGCCTACGCCGGAAGGCTTCTGGTTGGCATCGGCTGCGCGGTCGGATTCGTCGGCGCGTTGAAGCTGGCGACCCACTGGTTCCCGCCGACACGGTTCGCATTCGTTTCCGGCATGACCATGCTCGTCGCGATGATGGGGGCCGTCGCCGGCCAGGCCCCGTTGGCCGCCCTCGTCGACGAGGTTGGATGGCGCGTCGCCATGTTCGGCGCGGCTGGTGGCGCCGCCCTGCTGGCGATTGTGACATGGCTGATCGTCCGCGACCGTCCGGACGGCGAGCATGGCGCCGCGGCCGAACCGTCCATCACAATGGCGGCGGGGCTCCGACAGGTCATTCTCGGCTGGCACAATTGGATGATTGCCTTATATGCCGGAACGATGGCCGCCCCGTTCCTCGCCTATGGCGGTTTGTGGGGTGTCACCCATCAGATGCAGCTGCACGGTCTCGACCGGTTCGAGGCGGCGGCGACCAACTCGCTCATGCTGATCGGATGGGCGGTCGGGGCGCCGGCCGGCGGCTGGATCTCCGACCGATTGGGGCGCCGGCGCATTCCAATGGCCTGTGCCGCAGGCCTTTCGCTCCTCGGCTGGCTGATCCTGCTCTATGTGCCCAACCTCTCACTCGCGGCGAGCCAGCTCCTGTTGTTCGCGATCGGCGCGGCGAGCGGCGCCATGGTCATCTGCATCGCCGCGGCGCGCGAGCGCGCATCCGCTGCGGTCAGCGGCGCGACCACCGGTTTCATCAACACCGCGATGGTGGGGTCCGGGGCGATCACGCAGCCGGCGATCGGCTATCTGCTTGATCTAAACTGGGACGGCACCCTCGAGGCGGGGGTGCGGATCTACAGCTTGGGCGCTTTCGACGCCGCACTCGTTACCTTACCGATTTGCGCCGCGGTCGGACTGACCGCCGCGCTGCTCGTCCCCAAGCGTCAACCGGTCTAGCGCGTCAGTGGCCGGTATTTGATGCGGTGCGGCTGATCGGCAACCGCGCCGAGCCGCGCCCGGCGGTCGGCTTCGTAATCCTGATAATTGCCTTCGAACCACACCACCTGGCTGTCACCCTCGAAGGCCAGCATGTGGGTGCAAATCCGGTCCAGGAACCAGCGGTCGTGGCTGATGATGACCGCGCAGCCCGCGAAGTCCGCCAGCGCCGTTTCCAGCGCGCGCAGCGTGTCGACATCGAGATCGTTGGTCGGCTCATCCAACAGCAGGACATTGGCGCCGGTCCGCAGCATCTTCGCCAGATGGACCCGGTTGCGTTCGCCGCCGGAAAGCTGGCCGACCTTCTTCTGCTGGTCGGGACCGCGAAAATTGAAGGAGCCGACATAGGCGCGGCTCTGGGTCTTGCGATCGCCGAGCTGGATTTCCTCCTCACCCTGGCTGATCTCCTCCCACACCGTCTTGTCCGCGGCGAGCGCGTCACGCGACTGGTCGACATAGCCCAGCTCGACCGTATCGCCGATGCGGAGTTCGCCCGAATCGGGCGTTTCGCCGCCGGTGATCATGCGGAAGAGGGTCGTCTTGCCCGCACCGTTCGGCCCGATGACGCCGACGATGGCACCCGGCGGGATCATGAAATCCAAATCCTCGATCAACATGACGTTGCCGAACCCTTTGCGCAGGTGCTCCGCCCTGATGACCAGATCGCCCAGCCGGGGACCTGCCGGAATCGTAATTTGCGCATTGCCCGGACCGCGGTCACGGCTTTCCGACAGCAGTTTCTCGTAGGCGGTGATCCGTGCCTTCGATTTCGCCTGGCGCGCCCGCGGGCTGGCGGCGATCCATTCCCGCTCGTTGGCAAGCGTCCGCAGCCGCGCCTGGTCGACCCGCTCTTCATGTTCGAGCCGCTTCTGCTTCTGTTCGACCCAGGCGGAGTAGTTGCCCTCATAAGGGATACCGCTGCCGCGGTCGAGTTCCAGAATCCAGCCCGTCACATTATCCAGGAAGTAGCGATCGTGGGTGACCATGACAACCGTGCCTTCATATTC
The DNA here is from genome assembly GCA_913044215.1 of uncultured Rhodospirillaceae bacterium. Lineage (GTDB taxonomy): Bacteria > Pseudomonadota > Alphaproteobacteria > UBA8366. The sequence goes on from CAJWOT010000147.1 coordinate 10,338, forward strand.
CCGCAGGTGCCGCTCCAGCCAGGAAACGGACTCCGCGTCGAGATGGTTGGTCGGCTCGTCGAGCAGCAAGAGATCCGGTTTCTGCAGCAGCAGACGGCACAGGGCCACGCGCCGGCGCTCGCCACCGGACAGGTTCGTGACATCCGCCTCGCCGTCGGGACAGCGCAGCGCGTCCATGGCGATCTCGACCGTCCGCGACAGGTCCCAGGCGTCGGCGGCGTCGATCTTTTCCTGAAGCTCCGCCTGCTCTTCGATCAGCGCCGTCATCTCGTCCGGGTCGGTAACCTCGCCCAGCTTCATGCTCACTTCTTCGAACCGATCGACATAGCCCTTCTGTTCGGCCAGACCTTCCAACACGTTCTCGGCCACGGTCTTTTCCGGATCCAGTTCCGGCTCCTGCGGCAGATAGCCGACCGTGGCGCCCTCAGCGGCCCAGGCTTCACCCGTGAATTCCGTTTCGTCGCCGGCCATGATCCGCAGCAGGGTCGATTTGCCGGCACCGTTGTAGCCGAGCACGCCGATCTTGGCGCCGGGAAAAAAGGCAAGCGTGATGTCCTTCAATACTTCCCGGCCACCGGGATAGGTCTTGCTGAGGGACTGCATCGTGTAGACGTATTGATAACTGGCCATGAGGTACCGTCACTGTGTCGGGGGTGCGGGGGTTTGTAGCGAAACCGCTTGGCCCGATCAATCCGTCGGTTCGTCGAGCCAGCCCGCGGCGCGCTGGCGGCGCACGAACGCTTTCGCCCGTTGCCCGAAGGCGACAGCGTCGCCGAGCGTCGTCACCTTGCGTTCGGCGAGCCGGAC
>CAJWOT010000148.1 GCA_913044215.1 uncultured Rhodospirillaceae bacterium
GCGGTGCTGGCTCATGTCGAAATCGAAGCCGGCCTTGTGCATCGCCGAGCGGTTGTCGATCACCAGCATGTCGCCAAGCTGATAGTCGTGCGTGTAGGCGAATTCCGGCTTGATCGCGGTCTCCAGCAATTCGGTCAGGAAGTCTTGGGTCTCCTGCGGTTCCATGCCGATGACCCGTTCCGTCTTGCTTTGGTGGAACCAGATCGCCTTGCTGCCGCGATCTGGGTGTGTGCGGATCAGGGGCTGGATCATGGGCTTCTCGCCGGCGGCATTCTTGGCCTTCTGCGCCTTTACGATATCCGGATTGGCGGCCGCCATCCTCGCGCTGCTGATCAGCGTGTTCTCGGTCTTCATCGGCGCCAGTCGGGCACGCATCTCCGCGGGCAAGGACTCGTAGGCCGCACGCATGTTGCAGACCGAGGTGCCGCCGCCACTGTCCGGGAGGGCGACGGGGTAGAGGCAGGTGAACTTCGGCGGGCGTTCCTGGTTGGTGTGGTCGGTATGCCAGGTGGCGTTGTTCGCCATCTTGGCCGGCTTGCCCTTGGTGTCCTTGTTACGGTTGGACAGCACGCTCACCAGCGGGACGCCGTCAGCCAGATACATGCGGTTCTGGTCTTCCATCAATTCGCCGAACAGGCTGGCCGCCTGTTCGTATTGTTTGGCGGTGAGTTGCTGCCCGCGGATGACCAGCGCGACATGGTTGACCGCCGCGTCGTAAAGCTGCTGGCGCGTCGCCTCGTCGATGGGTTGGGTCAGATCGACACCGGTGGCGATGGCGCCGATATGCTCCTTGATCTTGGTGATCTGCAGGGTCTTTTCCTGGACGGCCACGGCCATGGTCGCTGCCTCGCGATGGTGGAAGTCGTCGTGAGGCTAAGCGCCTAGCGGAAAGGAGGCAAGGTGTCCGACCGGCCGTGCATAAGGGTGCGGCGCAGGAAATTGAGCGCGTTGATGACCGCGTAGTTGCGGAACCGGTTGCGGTCGCCGGGCAGGGAGACCGTCTGGGTGTAGGCTTCCCCGTTGATGTCGAGGCAAACATAAACGGTCGCGCGCGGCTGCTCGTCCTGCGGGCGCGCGGTAGCGACGGCGATGCCGACATCGGTGCCGAAGCTCTGACGGGCTTGCGTGGCGGCGGCCGACGCGGCGGCCTCGCCGCCGAGATCATGGTTTTCGATCTCGGTGCCCACTGTGCCGCCGCGGAAGATCGCCATGCGCTGGTCGATCTCCGACAGGCGTGACGCCATGACGCCGCCGGTCAGTCCTTCGGCGATCGCCAGGCTCATGCCCCGCTCCCCGAGCATGTTGAGCACGACGGTCTCCATCGACTCCTCGTCGATGCCGAAGATCACGTCGCCCAGCATGCTGCGGATCAGCCCTTCTTCCGCCGACAGAATGGACTCCGCTGAATTCTCGTCCGGCGACTTCGCAGTGATACGAACCTTGATGCCTTCGATGCCGCTCGCCTGGAAGGCGAGGGTGGGGTTGCCGAGCCGGTCCAGCTCCTCGATGCGGTCGCCGAGCCGTTCGGCGAGACCGGACTCGCTGTTGCCCCAGGTACGCAGCACGCGGCTGCGGATCACCGCGGTCTGGCCGGAGCGTCTCTGTAGGTCGGGCAGGATGGTGCCTTCCATCATGGTGCGCATTTCGTGCGGGACGCCGGGCACGGCGTAGATCACCTTGTCGCCGATGGGGCAGACCAGGCCCGGTGCGGTGCCGGGCATTTGCGCGATAGGCGCGGCGCCTTCGGGGATGTCCGCCTGGCGCTTGTTGTTTTCGGCCATTACTCGGCCGCGCGATTCGAAGCCCATGCGGATCTTCTCGACGATCGCTTCGTCCCGGTTCAGCTTCACGCCCATGATCGAAGCGATGACCTCGCGGGTGATGTCGTCCTGCGTCGGACCCAGCCCGCCGCAGCAGATGACCGCGTCGCTGCGGTCCAACGCGTGCCGGATGGTGAGTTCCATACGGTCGAAATTGTCGCCGACCTTGACCTGGAACAGTGAGTCGATACCGACCAGCGCCAACTGTTCGCCGATCCAGGACGAGTTGGTATCCACGATCTGGCCGAGCAGCAGTTCGGTGCCGATGGCGACTACTTCGCAACGCATGGGATGTTCCTCCTGGTAGCTTCGGCCCGGTTATCCCGCGCCGCGCCGGGCTTGTCCAGTGAGGGGCTATTTCATGTCCGGCGGGAACTCGTCCTCGATATGCTCGGTCGGTTGCGGCGTCGTGGTCATCAGAGTGACACCGTCGGGCGCGTTGAACTGATGCCAGGTATTCTGCGGCACGACGATGAACATGCCGGCCTCCAGCTGATGCTCTTCTGGCCCGTCTTCGGTCAGCAGGGTGACCTTGGTCGCTCCCTTGATGATCTGCACGATTTCGTCGCCGTTGGGGTGGCGTTCCCATTGGCTGGTGCCGGAAAAACCGCCAGCGGAAATCATGCTGTCGCCGCGATATTCGCCCAGCCGTGCGAACACACCGGTCGTGTCGGAAAAGCGGTTGCGGTCGTCCAAAAACTTCATTTGCGAAACTTCGCCTGCGATGTCGATTGGCTTGGCCATGGTGTTACTCCTTCAGGGTTGCGGCGGTCGGTTTCGAGCCGGTACATGACGCATCATCGGATAGCGCCAAATCCTTTAAGGTCTTGCTGCTCAAGACATCTTCGGATGCTATCTCGATCTCCGTCATGATCGTATCGACGGCCCGCTCGCTCGGCAATTTGCCTGGGTTGAGATAATCCGATTCGCCGGCTGCGCGGACCGCACGTAAGACATCGATGACGCGCGTGGTATCCAACGGACGCGCGGGGAGGAAGGCTGGCGGGTCGCTCTGGGTTCGCGCCAGGACACCGCCGGACTCAAGCGCGGATAGAACGATATCGGTCGCGTCCATAGGCGCCGATAATTCTTGCGCGAGGCCGTCGCCCGACCAGGGCGTTTTGCCGTGATAGAAATCGCGGCCGATCAGGTAGGCGATCTGTAGCGCTAGCCTTTCCTGCATACGGTTGCTCAGCCGCAAGAGACGCCGCGTGGCGGTCACATATTCCGGATGCTGGTCGTGGAACGCGATGCTGGCGCCGATCAGCAGGATCAGCCATCCGAGATAAAGCCAAATTAAGAAGAGGAACAGCGTCGCGAAGGTCGAGTAGATGGCGGCGTACTGCGCCGAATTGACCACAAAGGAGGCGAAGACCCACCCGTTGACATTCCACAGCACGCCCGCGACAAGCCCGCCGATCAAGGCCGACCGCAGCTTCACGCTCGTATTCGGAATGAACATGTAGATGAAGGTGAAGGCGCCTACGATCATGACGAAGGGCGCCGCCTTGACACCGGTCTTGATCAAAAATCCAAACGGCTCGATACCGCTCAGCATCTCGATCACGGCCGTGTTCAAGAGCGAGGCCATGATACCGATGGCGGCGAAGACCAGCGCCGGACCGATGATGATGACACTCAGATAATCGCGGAACTGTTCACCCAGGCTCCGCTCACGCACGATGTGCCAGGTGTGGTTGAAGGCCCGCTCGATCTTCTGCATGAGGGACACGACGGTGTAGAACAGCAGCGCGAAGCCGATGAAGCCGAGCACACCGACTTTCACGTTTTCGACGAAGCCGATGATCTCTGTCGTAATCTCCACGCCCTTTTCGCCCAACGGCTCCAGGAGGCTGAGCAGCAGAGGCTCGACCTGATTGTGGACACCGAAGCCTTTCAGAACGGAGAAGCTGATCGCCAGCAGCGGGACCAGGGAGAGCAGGGTCGTGTAAACGAGGCTCATCGCGCGCAACGTCAGCTGTTCGCCGGTAACGCTTCGGATGACCGCATGGCCTATCCGAACGGTCGTGAGCGACATCGCGTGCCAGCGCGGCAGCGCGGCGAGTTCGGCCTCCCAAACGGTTCTGTAGAACCAACCCTTCACGTCGCCGATCTTTGGGCGGGGTTTATCGCTCATTATGCGGTCCTTAAGGTGCGTTTCCGTATATCTTCTCGCGGCTTCGCGATGCTGTCATCCGTTTTTGAGAAGGAGGCCCGTTTGGAAATCTATGTCGACGCGGACGCTTGCCCCGTGAAGAGCGAAATCGTGCGCGTGGCCGAGCGGCACGGGTGGGTCACCCATATGGTCTCGAATAGCTGGATGCGTCTGCCGGAAGGGCCTTTGGTCAAGCGCGTCGTGGTATCCGACGGGTTCGATGCCGCCGACGATTGGATCGCCGAGCGGGCGGGTGCGGGCGATATTGTCGTAACCGCCGATATACCCTTGGCCGACCGTTGCTTGAAGGCCGGTGCGCGGGTGTTGGGCCCGACGGGCAAGCCCTTCACCGCGGACAATATCGGAACGGCCGTGGCGATGCGCGAACTAATGGGGCATCTGCGGGATACCGGCGAGGTAAGCGGCAACAACCCGGCCTTCAGCAAACGCGACAGGTCACAGTTTCTGCAGGTGCTGGAGACGGAAATTCAATCTATTAAGCGCGCATATAAAGCCTAGGCGATCTTAATCAACCCTTCCGGCGAGGCGGAATAACCCGTCAATGTGCGCTCCGCGTAGCGCATCCGCCAGTTCAGCATCTTCTGCGCATACTCCAAGACGCGGCCGGTATAGGCGGGGTCCTCAGCACGGTTTTCGAATTGGTCCGGATCGGCTTCGAGGTCGAAGAAAAGCGGCGGCAGCGCGTTGAAATGGACATACTTGGCGTCCGCGCTTCGGATGACCGCCATGCCGCACTGGTCGATCGAAAGACCGAAGGGCGGCGGTTTTCCGGCAGCGGCAAAGTAGGGGCGGAAATCGAATTCCCAATGCACTTCCGTGCGCCAATCCGCCGGTGTCTCTCCGGCGACGAACGGCATCAGCGAAGCGCCGGCGCAGTCCCGTGGTGCCGGGGCGCCCAGCCAATCGAGGATCGTCGGCATCAAGTCGACCGCTTCGGTGAAGGCGTCCACGACGGTGCCGCGGGTCGCGTCGGCCGTATCCCGCGGATCCCGAATCACCATGGGGATATGATAGGACTCGTCGAAATAGCCGAGCTTGCCCAACAGGTGATGGTCGCCCAACTGTTCCCCATGGTCGGAGGTGAACACGATCAACGTGTTGTCGTACTGCCCGCTGGCCTTGAGAAAGTCGAGGACGCGGCCGAGATGGTCGTCCACTTCCGCGATCAGCCCATAGTAAGCCGCGCGCATATTGGCGATTTCTTCCAGGCTCATCTCGCTGCACAGCCCTTGGCCGTCTTGGAAGAAACTGCCCTTGCCGATCATGTTGATGTAACGCGCCAAAAACGGATGCTGTTCCGCCTCAGCGGCGGACGACGCTGCCCGCGTCGGTGCGGGCGTATCCGCCGGGTCGTGTGCGGTGTTGTAAGGGGCGGAGGCGATGAAGGGCGGATGCGGCCGGTAGTAGCCGAGATGCAGGAACCACGGCGTGCCTTGCATGCCGCGCAGATAGGCGAGCCCGTGTTCCGTCGCATAGCTGGTATCCGAGTTCTCCGTGGCGATACGCGACGGGGCGGTCGGGCTGTCGTCGGCGGGCAGCCAGATATCTTCCGGCGGGTCGGGCACCTCGATGCCGCGTTGCCTTAGCCAGTCGAAATAGGGCCGCTTGGCCGGGTCGAGCCGCCCGACCGGTGTCCAGCCCGGCATCAGCCCGCCGGCGACCCGGTAGCGGGGATCGTTTTCCGGCACGGTGCGCGGGTCCTGGGCGGTCGTCGTGTAGCCGACCAGCGCCGGGTCATATCCCAGCCGCTGCAGCTCATAAGCCAGATTGTTGTGCCGCGCATCCATCGGAATGCCGTTCTGCACGACGCGATGGGTCATCATGTACTGACCGGTCAGCAACGAAGCGCGTGCCGGCGCACAGGGTGCGCCCTGAACGTAGTGGTTGCGGAACGTCACGCCGTCGCGGCACAGCGCATCCAGGTTCGGAGTCTTGACGCAAGGGTGCCCCAGGAAGGAAATCGTGTCGCCGCGCCATTGGTCGACCACGATGAACAAAACATTTTCGATGGCTGGCATATCCTCAGCTCCTACGCGTTATCGAACCGGAATTCGGTAGTCAGGTCGATCCACCGTTCCGCTTCGTCGTACCAGCCCTGCGGCCGGTATTCATCCGTGTGCATGTAGCATTGCGCGCGCACCCGGTCGCTGCCTTCGGTGAAGGTCAGCAGCCAGCTGTGCGGGATCGCCTTGTCCGGCACCATGTAGCGGGTCAGCGCGCAGATATTCATGAACATGGTGTTGCCGTATGCGCGCTCGAAGCAGCCGCGGCCGCCCTTGCGGTCGTCCGGATTGGAGTGGGTATGGCCGGCGAACCACATATCGACGGCGCCGGGGTTGTCGTCCAAGAACCGTTCGAACTGCCCGGAATCGAACCGGCCGCCGACCCAGCATAGGAAGGAGGCACCGGCGGGCGACCCTTCCTCGATATAGCGGTGGTAATCCTGGATCCAATTCCCCTCCGGATCCTTGCGCATGCCCTCCCACAGGCCCGAGGCGAAGGTGGTTTCCTTCAGCACGTAGTGATGTGCGGTCACGACGATCTTGTCGCGGTGCTTGCTCACCTGATCTTTCCACCACTCGAAGGTTTCCTGCGTGACCACGCCGCCCGGATTGCCCTCCAACTCGCCGCGGCCCTTCTTGTGCGTCTTTTCGTTCACGTCGCTCAGCATCAGGATGACGATGTTGCCCGCATGGATCGCGTAGCGTTCCCACGTGCCCTCGATCGGGAAGGGGTAGTGCGCCCGGTCGATGCCGGAGAATTTGGTGTTCTCGCCCATCGGGTCGATCCACTTCTGGAACCAGGCGCCGTCCGGCTGGTGCAGCCCATTCCGGTCGTGGTTGCCGGAGAGCGAGTAGATCTGTTCGCGGCGGTGATTCTTCAGGACGCCGAACTGCTTGATGATCTCTTCGCCTTCCGCATCGCTCGGCAGGTCGCGGTAGCCGCAATAATCGCCGACATTGACCGCGAAATCCCATTCGAAGGACGGACCGCCCAAATCGCCGCCGAACTCCGATTGGGACAGTGCGTCGGACAGGCTGGTCCGGCCGAATTGCAGGTCACGGCCCACATGAGCGTCACCTTGCGCCCAAAGCCGGAGTTGTCGGGGCTCGGTCATGAAGTGGCCTCCTGTCGCTGGAAAGGGTTCGATCTTGCATTGATTCTACGCGTTCAGGAAGGATCGAAGTTGCGCGGTGACGTGGATGGCGTCGTCGCCAACTCCATAGATGATTCCGGACTTCCGGCTGTGCATATAGTTGAGACCCAGAAAATACAGTCCCGGCGTGGCGGTGACCCCGCGGTCCGTGACCGGGTAGCCGAACGCGTCGAACATATCGGCAGCGATCCAGGAGAAATCGAAGCGAAAGCCGGTCGCCCAGATGATGGCGGATACCCCTTCCGCGGCGAGGTCGAGGCTGTCGGGCTCGGCGAAACGCTGCAGCGAGTCGATCGGGGCATGATCCGGTTCGGGCCTGTCGGGCGGCGCGCTCAGGCCCGATGACGCGATATAGGCATCGATGTCTTTGGCAAAGCCTGCGGCGAAGCGGTCCGCTCCCGCCATGTTTTCACGCAGGTCGCGCGCCAAGTTCAGGATCGAACCGTCGCCGGTGAGGGCACGGCCGACCAGGCAAACCCCTTGAGTATGAAAGTGCTGCAGGCTCACGGTGTGGCCACCGCCGCGTCCCGTCATATGTGGCTCGCCGCCGAAGCGTTTGCGGGGATCGTCCAACGCGGCGGCCGGACGGTTGAGAAATCCCATCAGATCCTGCCATTCGATGGCGTCGCGGCCGCGATACCGGCGCGGAACCCGGCCGGCGCGGCTGACGCTCAACAGTACCTCGCGGCCACTCGCCAGCAGGTCCTCGACGATTTGGCCGCCCGACTGTGCCGATCCGACGACGAGAATCCTGCCGGGCGGCAGCTGGTCCGGTACGTGGTAGTCCGCGGCGCTGAGCGATAGGATCGCGGGACTGATCCGTTGCGCAAATGCCGGGATCGACGGGGATTGATAGGTCGACGTGGCGACGATCAGCGCCCGCGCGCGCATTGGGCCGGCAGAGGTCTGCAGGACCCATCCGCCGTTCTCCGGCGTCGCCGCCCGCACCTCGGTTTGCCCTTGAACGGGCAGTGCGAAGCGGTCGGCGTAGGTCTCCAGGAAGGTGACGAAGTCGCGGCCGGGCATGAAGCCGTCCGGGTCGGTGCCGTCATAGGCCTGGCCGGGCAGGCGGACTGTCCAGTTTGGAGTCACAAGACAGAAGCTGTCCCAGCGCTGCCGCCGCCAGCTCGCGCCGATCTCGTGCCTCTCCAGGACGATATGGTCGATGCCTTGTCGCGATAGGCAGGCGCTTGCAGCCAGCCCGGCCTGACCAGCACCGACGATAACGACGTCGGGCACGGCTCAATCCGTGCCGGGCGTGGTGACGAAGGACCCGTCCGTATCGACGCGGAACTCGATATAGCCGATCGGCGGTGGTTCCACTCCCGCTTGACTGACCATGTTGTGCGTCTGGCCGCGGTGGTGGGTCTGGTGCTGGCATAGGTTGGTGAAATAGATGTGTTTCGGCACCTCCCAGCGATCGGGATCGTCCATCAAGGTCCAGAAGCCGATGGGCTCCTCCAGGCCGTCCGCGCCGATGTCGGCGGTCAGGGTCAGCCAGCGCTGATCCTCCTCGCGCTGGTGCGCGCTCAGGTCGGGGAGATTGTCATGCAGGCGCTCGTCGAGCGATTTGAACGAAGAGCTGACGCCTTCGAGCCGCTCACGATACAGAATGTCGACCAACAGAATATGATTGAGCGTGCCAAGGATCGAACTGAAGAAGGCAGCCCGGTCTTCGATGATCTGATCCGGCGACAGGGCGCCGCAGGCCTCATGCAGGCGCGCATTGGCCCATGCGTTGAACTGGGCCAGGGTGTGCGGGTGTGCGAGCATCGTGTTTGACCTCCTGCGGTGCCACGGAGAAGCAGTTTCGTTACTATAGCAATCCCGAGCAAACGAGCGTGGCCGGGTTCATAGCCGCTCGCGGTGAAGAGGCGACTCACTGCGGCGGTGCCGTGGTCCAGGTGATCGAAAATTTGGGCGCAGAGCTATATCTGTCCTATTACAACGCCGATCTTGATGTGAACGGCGCGGCCGATCCTGAAGACATCGATATCGTGACGGCGGGCGCGCTCTTCAAATTTTAGCGCTTCAGGACATGTCGTCGAGCTCGGTCTCGGCGAGTTCGACCCAGTAATTAACGCCGCTCGAGATGATTTCGTCGTTGAAATCATAGCGCGGTGCATGAACGAACTCATCCGGTTCGCCGAACCCGTTGCCGATGAAAGCGTAGCAACCCGGCACCTGTTGCAGCATGAAAGAGAAATCTTCGCCGCCAGGCAGGGGGTTGAGATTCGGATCGGTGCGCGCGGCGCCGACGGCGGCTTCCGCGGCGCGTGTGGCGATTTCCGTCTGCTCCCGCCAATTGACCGTCGCCGGATAGCCGCGGACGTAGGATACATCCACCTCGCAGCTATGGGCGCCGGCAATCGCTTCCGCGACTTCGCCCAAGCGCCGCTCGATCAGGTCGCGGGTCGAGTCGGAAAAGGATCGCGCGGTGCCGCCGACCAGGACATCCGACGGAATGATGTTGAGCGACCCCGGATCGCCGCCCGTGATGTGACCGACACTGATGGCGCCCGTATCGATCGGGTCCACATTGCGGCTGACGATCGTTTGCATGGCCGTGATGAACTGTGCCGCCGCGACGGTCGGGTCGGTGCCTTTGTGCGGCATCGAACCATGGCCGCCGGAGCCACGGAATTCCGCCGTCCACCGGTCGCTCGCGGCGAGGATCGGTCCAGCCCGTAAGCCGATATGTCCGGCTTCGATGCCCGGCATATTGTGCAGGCCATACACCGCGTCGCAGGGGAACAGGTCGAACAGGCCGTCATCGATCATGGCTTTCGCGCCGGCTTCGCCTTCTTCCGCCGGCTGGAAGATGAAATGCAGCACGCCGTTGAAGCGCTCACTTTCCGACAGGTAGCGGGCGGCGCCCAGCAGCATCGTTGTATGTCCGTCATGGCCGCAGGCATGCATTTTGCCGTCATGCACGGAACGGTGGTCGAAGGTGTTTTTCTCCTGGATAAACAGGGCGTCCATGTCGGCGCGGAACCCGACCGCGCGATTGGAATCACCCTTGCGCAAGGTCCCGACCACGCCGGTGCCGCCCAGGCCACGATGCACATCGAGGCCCCAGCTTTCCAGCCGTTCAGCAACGATGTCGGCGGTGCGGTTCTCCTCGTAGGCCGTTTCTGGATGTTTATGAATGTCGCGCCGGATCGCCTGCAATTCGTCGGTCAGCGCTTCGATCTTCCGGCGCTGTTCCTGTTTGTCCTGGTCGCTCATGGAAGCAATTCCCTTTAGCTGGCCGTCTCTTTTGAAAGATAGAGCCGAATGACGTCAGCGATGACCTCGCCGGTCGTGGGCGTTCGAAACGCGCGCAGAAACCTGCCATCGCCGCCGATCAGGTACAGGTTTGCCGAATGACCATGGCCGGTGAAGCGCGGCACCAACTCCTTTTCAAACGATGCGCCGAAGGCGTCAGCAGCGGCTTTTACCCGCTCCAGCGGACCGGTCAAGCCGCGCAGGCTCGGGTGGTAGAGGGAAACATATCGGGACAGCAGTTCCGGCGTGTCGTTTTCCGGGTCGATGGTGATGAAAAGAGGCTGCACTGAGTCGTCTCGAACGTCGAGTATATCCAAGGCGTGCCCGACTGCGGCGAGATCGAACGGGCAGATGTCCGTGCATTGGGTATAGCCGAAATAGACCAGCATCAGGCGGCCGCGGAAATCTTGCTCGCTGACCGGCTTTTCGTTGTGATCGATCAGCGCGAACTGGGGCGCTCGAGGGGTCACAACATTCTGCAGGGCCTGCTGCATGGCCAGCGTGTGCGCCTGGTCGCCTGTGGTTTCGTGAACCCACAGGGTCGCGACCGTTCCGGTCAGCCCGAGTACGAAAAGACCGCCGGCCAGGAGAAGCAGTCTCTGCATCGTCATCGCGTTGCTCCCACGCCGTTCGCC
>CAJWOT010000149.1 GCA_913044215.1 uncultured Rhodospirillaceae bacterium
TGAAGCAGGCGATCACCGTAATCGATATTTACGCCAATCCGGAAGAGCCGCGCCTCGACGAGCGCGAGCTGTCGGCCCGTCTCGGCGTCAGCCGCACACCCATCCGCGAGGCGATCGCGCGTTTGGAGCAGGAAGGTCTCGTGCGGATCGCGCCGCGCAAGGGCGTCTTCGTTGTCCGCAAGCCGAAACACGAAATTCTGCAAATGATCACGGTATGGGCCGCTTTGGAAAGCATGGCGGCACGACTGATCACGCTGCATGCGAGCGATGCTGAAATCGCGTCCTTGCGAACCCTGTTTGCTACACCGGAAGGCGATCAGGCGAAGGCCAATATCGATGAGTATTCCGACCGCAATATCCGGTTCCACCAGGCGATCATCCGCATGAGCAAATGCGACCTCCTCGTGGAGATGGCGGACAATCTTTTCATCCATATGCGGGCCATCCGGGCGCAGACGATTTCGGAGGACGACCGGGTCAGCCGGTCGATCATCGATCACATGAACATTATCGAGGCGCTGGAACAGCGGGATACGGAGCAGGCCGAAAAAATGGCGCGGCAGCACACGCTGGATCTCGCCGCACATGTCGAAAAGAACGTCAATTATTTGGACTAGGCGCGCGAAGTCGCGCGAGAGGGAGACGAAGATGGCGGAACAAGTTGCGGATGAAGGAAACCTGACCGATGGCTTCAACCTGGTCATCGATGCGCTGAAGCTGAACGACATCAACACGATCTATAACGTACCGGGGATTCCGATCACGGATTTGGGCCGCTACATGCAGGCGGCGGGAATGCGAGTCCTGTCCTTCCGGCACGAGCAGAATGCGGGCTATGCGGCGGCGATTGCCGGATATTTGACGCAGAAACCGGGTGTGTGCATGACCGTTTCCGCGCCAGGGTTCCTCAACGGGCTGACGGCGCTGGCGCACGCCACGACCAACTGTTTCCCGATGATCCTGATCAGCGGCTCGTCGGAGCGCGAGATCGTCGATTTGCAGCAGGGCGATTACGAGGAGATGGACCAGTTGGCCATTGCCAAGCCGCTCTGCAAGGCCGCCTACCGTGTTCTGCATGCCGAGGATATCGGCATCGGTATCGCCCGGGCGATCCGCTCCGCCGTATCCGGCCGGCCTGGCGGGGTCTATCTCGACTTTCCGGCGAAGCTTCTGGCGCAGACCATGGATGCGGCGGCGGGCGAGCAATCGCTGGTGCAGGTTATTGACGCCGCGCCGCGTCAACTGCCTGCGCCGGAGTCGGTGGCGCGCGCGCTCGACGTTTTGAAGGGCGCCGAACGTCCGTTGATCATTCTCGGCAAGGGCGCGGCCTACGCACAGGCCGACGATGCGATCCGCGCGTTCGTCGAAAAGAGCGGCGTGCCGTATCTGCCGATGAGTATGGCCAAGGGGCTGCTGCCCGACACGCACCCGCAATCCGCCGGCGCGGCACGGTCGCTCGCGCTGAAAGAAAGCGACACCGTGATGCTGATCGGCGCGCGGCTGAACTGGCTGCTGTCGCATGGCAAGGGCCGGACCTGGGGCGACAAGCCGAAGAAGTTCATTCAGGTCGATATCGAGCCGCGGGAAATGGACAGCAATGTCGAAATTGCGGCCCCGGTGGTTGGCGATATCGGGTCCTGCATTGCGGCGCTGCTCGACGGCATGGGCGATAACTGGTCTGCACCGTCGGCCGACTGGACCGGCGCGATTCGGGAAAAGGTGGAAACCAACGTTGCCCGCATGGGGCCGCGGTTACAGAACAACAACATTCCGATGAACTATCAGGGGGCACTCGGCGCGCTGCGCACGATCATCAAGGAGCGGCCGGATGCGATCCTGGTCAATGAGGGTGCCAACACGCTCGATTTCGCGCGCAGCATCATCGACATGTACAAGCCCCGCAAGCGGCTCGATGTCGGGACCTGGGGCGTCATGGGCGTCGGCATGGGCACGGCCATCGCCGCGGCGGTGGAGACGGGCAATCAAGTGCTGGCCATCGAAGGCGACAGCGCGTTTGGCTTCTCCGGCATGGAGATCGAGACGATCTGCCGCTACGAATTGCCGGTCTGCGTCGTCGTCTTCAATAATGGCGGCATCTATCAGGGCGCCGGCGTCAACCCGTCCGGCGGTTCCGATCCGGCGACGACGGTGTTCGTCAAGGATTCGCGCTACGACAAGATGATGGAGGCGTTCGGCGGCGTCGGTGTCAACGCGACCTCGCCCGATGAGCTCAGCCAGGCCGTTAACGCGGCGATGGATTCCGGCAAGCCGACATTGGTCAATGCCGTCATCGACGAGACGGCCGGGACCGAGAGCGGCCGGATCGGAAACCTCAATCCGCAGCGCGTTGTGGCTCAGAAGACCTAGCCGCGCAAACGAAAATTCATTCTTAAGAACAGGAACGAAACCATGAGCAAAGCGCTAGAAGGCGTTAAAATTCTCGATATGACCCACGTTCAATCGGGGCCGACTTGCACGCAATTGCTGGCCTGGTTCGGGGCGGATGTCATCAAGGTGGAACGGCCCGGCGTCGGCGATGCGACTCGCGGCCAGCTGCAGGACATCCCCAATGTCGACAGCCTGTATTTCACCATGCTGAACAGCAACAAACGCAGCCTGACGCTCAACACCAAGAGCGATGAAGGCAAGGCGATTTTCACCAAGCTGATCGAGCATTGCGACGTGATGGTCGAGAATTTCGCGCCGGGCGCGCTCGACCGCATGGGCTTCACCTGGGAGCGCATTCAGGAGATCAACCCGCGCATGATTTACGCCTCGGTGAAGGGCTTCGGGCCCGGCCCGTATGAGGACTGCAAGGTCTATGAGAATGTCGCGCAATGCACCGGCGGTGCGGCGTCGACGACGGGAGAGATCGACAGTGTCCCGCTGGTGACCGGCGCGCAGATCGGTGATTCCGGCACCGGGTTGCATCTGGCGCTGGGCATCGTGACGGCGTTGTTCCATCGCTCCCATTCGGGCAAGGGGCAGCGCGTCACCTGTGCCATGCAGGACGGTGTGTTGAACCTCTGCCGCGTGAAACTGCGCGACCAGCAACGGTTGGAGCACGGACCGCTGACCGAGTATCCGCAATATCCGAACGGCACGTTCGGCGAGGCCACGCCGCGGGCCGGCAATGCCTCCGGCGGCGGACAGCCGGGCTGGATCGTGAAGTGCAAGGGCTGGGAGACCGACCCCGACGCCTATATCTACGTCATCACCCAGGCCGCGGCCTTCGATGGGCTGGCCAAGGCCATCGGTCATGAGGATTGGCTGGAGGACCCGGACTGGAATACGCCGAAGGCGCGGCTGCCGCGTCTGGAGGAGATGTTCGACGAGATCGAGAAATGGACCAAGACCAAAACCAAGTTCGAGGTCATGGACATACTCAATCCGCTGAACGTGCCCTGCGGGCCGATCCTCAGCATGAAGGAGTTGGCAGAGGAGCCGTCGTTGCGCGAAACGGGTACGATCGTCGAGGTCGACCATCCGGAACGTGGCAAGTATCTGACGGTCGGCAACCCCGTCAAACTGTCCGACTCACCGGCCGATGTGGACCGGTCGCCGCTTTTGGGCGAGCATACGGATGAGATTCTGAAAGAGATCGGCTTGAGCGTGGCGGAAATCGAATCGTCGAAATCCGCCGGCGCGGTCTAAGCCGGACAGTACAGAGAGAAACGCACGAAAGGGAGAGGGATGCGAATTATCGTTCACGGCCAACAGGCCTTTGGAGAGGCGGTGCTGAAGGCGCTGCTCGATCGCGGCGAGGATATCGTCGGTGTCTATTGCGCGCCGGACCGGGAAGGGCGGCCTGCCGACTCGATCAAGACGCTGGCACTGGAGCACGACCTGCCGGTATTCCAGCCGAAGAGCTTCAAGGACCCGGAAGTGTGGGAAGAGTGCCGTGCGCTGAAGCCGGACCTCGGCGTCATGGCCTATGTCACCAAGTTCGTGCCGGAAGATTTCCTCTACATCCCGACCAAGGGGACGATCCAGTATCACCCCTCGCTGCTGCCGCTGCATCGCGGACCCAGCTCGATCAACTGGCCGATCATCATGGGCTCCAAGAAGACCGGTCTCAGCATCTTCTGGCCAGACAATGGGCTCGATACCGGGCCGATCCTGTTGCAGAAGGAGACCGAGATCAGCGAGGACGACACGCTTGGGTCCGTCTATTTCGACCGGCTGTTCCCGATGGGTGTCGAGGCGATGGTCGAGGGTGTCGATCTGGTGCGCGACGGCAAGGCGCCGAAGATCGTGCAGGACGAATCCAAGGCGACCTACGAAAGCTGGTGCCGGGCCGACGATGTGGAGATCGATTGGAGCAAGCCGGTCGATGAGGTCTATGCGCTGATCCGTGGCGCCAACCCGCAGCCTGGCGCCTGGACGAAGCATGATGGCAAGACCTTGCAGGTCTTCGACTGCCGCAAGGCAGCGTCTGGCAGCGGCGCGCCCGGCGAAGTTATCGCGATCGGCAACGACGGAATCACGGTTGCCGCCGGCGGTGGCGCCTTGAACCTGCAGCGGGTGCGGCCGGAGGGCGACAAGAAGCTCAAGGCCGCCGATTTCGTTTCCGGCAGCGGTATCGCCGTTGGCGCGAAACTCGGCTGACCGGGACCGCGCATGAAATTCATCCTGGAGGGCAACCGCGTTAGTACGGTGGGCGACGACTATTTCGTCGCCCCGACCGCGGCGGTGATCGGCAAGGTGCGGCTGGAGCGCAACGCCAGTGTCTGGTGGAACGCGGTCCTGCGCGGCGATATGGAGCCCATCACCGTCGGCGAGAATTCCAACATCCAGGATGGCTGCGTCTTGCACACGGATGTCGGATATCCCTGCACGGTCGGCAAGAATTCGACGATCGGTCACATGGCGGTACTGCATGGCTGCACGATCGGCGACAACTCGATGGTTGGGATCGGCGCGGTCGTGCTGAACGGCGTGACTGTCGGGCGCAATTGCATTATCGGATCGAACGCGCTCATCCCCGATGGCAAGACGATCCCGGACAATTCGGTCGTGATGGGTTCGCCCGGCAAGATCGTGCGCAAGGCGACCGAAGCAGACCAGGCCTATATCCAGGAAACGGTCGATTTCTATGTCGGCAACCAGGACCGGTTTAAGAACGCGTTGGAGATCGACGAATAACGAAATCTTGACGCGGAGAGAACGTGGCCCGCTTGACCCTGAACGGACGTAGCGGGCAGAGTTTTGCAAACACAATGACAGTGCGGACGAAGAAGCCGCCGAAAAACAGGGAGACAACGGAATGGCTTACAATACACTCATCATGGGCGCGTCCTACGGGTCGCTGCTGGCGATCAAGCTGCTGCTCGCCGGGCATTCGGCGAAGCTGATCTGCCTGCCCGAGGAGGCGGAACTGATCAACACGGAAGGGCAACTCGTCCGCATCCCGGTGCGCGGCCGCGAGGGACTGGTCGAAGTGCATTCGAACGATCTCCCGGGCACGATTTCCGCCGCGGGACCGGGAGATGTCGATCCGTCGGAATACGATCTCATCGCGCTGGCGATGCAGGAACCGCAATACCGCTCGCCTGGCGTGCGCGAACTGCTCGACGCGGTCGGCAAGTCTGGCAAGCCCTGCATGTCGATCATGAACATGCCGCCGCTGCCCTATCTGGCGCGGATACCGGGGCTCGACACCGACTCGCTGAAACAGTGCTACACGGACCCGACCGTCTGGGACAATGTGGACCCGAAGCTGATCACCCTGTGCAGCCCCGACCCGCAGGCCTTCCGCCCGCCGGAAGAGAAGACCAACGTGCTGCAGGTCAGCCTGCCGACCAACTTCAAGGCGGCGCGCTTCGAATCCGACGAGCACACGGCGATCCTGCGTCAGATGCAGGCCGACATCGAAGCGATCCGCTTCGACGATGGACAGGGCGAGGTCGAATTGCCGGTCAAGCTCAAGGTGCACGACTCGGTCTTCGTGCCGCTGGCCAAATGGTCCATGCTTCTGACCGGTAACTATCGTTGCGTCCTGCCAGACGAAATGCAGTCGATCCGTGACGCGGTGCACAGCGATATGGACAAATCGCGAACCGTATATGAGTGGGTGTCCGAGGTCTGCCGCGCCATGGGCGCCGATCCGGCCGACCAGGTACCGTTCGAAAAATACGCTAACGCCGCCAACGGTCTGACCAAACCGTCTTCGGCCGCCCGGGCGCTCGCCAACGGTGTGCCGAATATCGAACGGGCCGATTGCCTGGTCAAGACCATCGCCGGTCAGAAGTGCATGCAGAACGATACGGTCGATGAAACCGTTGGCCGCGTCGAATCCTGGTTGGCGAAGAACAGGGCGGCGGCGTAGCAGCGCATGCCGGAGCTCCGGTCCGATTTCCTGTTCACCATCACGGTGACCGTGACGCAACTGCACGATTTCGGTGAGACGCCGTTCGGGTTGCGCCATGTGGACATGCTCGGCGGCGGCTCATTTGAAGGGCCGAAGCTGCGTGGCGAAGTGTTGCCGGGTGGCATGGACCAGAAGATTAACCGGGCGGACGGCGCGATGACGCCGAACGTCCGGCTGGTCCTGCGCACCGACGACGAGGCTTTGATCTACATGTATTACACCGGCGTGCGGCACGGTTCGCCAGAAGTGATGCGACGTATTGCCGACGGCGAAACCGTGGACCCGTCGGAGTATTATCTGCGTAATGCGCCGTTCTTCGAGACGGCGACGCCGAAATACGACTGGCTCAACCGGATCGTCTCCGTCGGGGTCGGGCGCCGTATGCCGGATCACGCCGCCTACGACGTCTTCGAGATACTTTAGGACTGATATGACCGACATCGAGATGCTGAAGCGCGAGGTGAAGGCGCTGGTCTTCGACCAATACGGCACCGTTGTCGACATGCAGGGCGGTCTGACGGATGTCGTCCGGGAATACTTTCAGGAGAAAGGGTCAGATATCGATCCCAGCCGCTTCGTCACCTGGTGGCGGCGGACCCATTTCGAGAACTCGATGATCGACTCGCTCTGCGCCCGCGGGCACACGCCTTATCGCGAGATCGGCCACCGGGCCGTCGACTTCACCTTGGAGCGCGCCGGTATTCCGCACACCTCGGAGGAGGTGCAGATGCTGGTGTCGGAGATCGAAAAGCTGAAACCCTTTCCGGAGGTGCCGGCGGCGCTGGAACGGCTTGGCGCGCGCTACCGCATGGCCATCCTGTCGAACGGTGACCGCGACATGCTGGAAGCGGCAAAACCGCATATCGGATTTCCATTCGACGATACAATTTCGGTGCAGGAGGCCGGTGCCTTCAAGCCGCATGTGCAGACCTATGAGACGGCGGCGAGTATCCTCAAGCTGGACCGGTCATCGATTCTGTTCGTTGCCAACCATACTTTCGATGTGGTTGGCGCGAAGTCGTTCGGCATGCGCACCGCCTTCATCAACCGCCGCCATCGGCCGTTCGGCCAGACGCCGCACATGCCGGATATCGTGGTGGAGAATATAGGCGAGTTGGCAGAGATGGTCGCGTAGCGGGCCCCTCGACGCGCCGTCAGTCCTCTTCCAGCCGAGCTTTCAGATGCGTGATCAGGGGCATCAGCCCAGCGAACAGGCCGATGAGGAAGCCATAATAGCCCTCGCGGTATCCCTTGCGCTGCACGTAGCATTTAAAGAAGCGTGTGAAGATGCGGCGAAAATTGCTTCGAAAGGTTCCGATGTTGTTCGCTGCGCGCAGGCCCTGCGCCTGGATCGACGTATAGCGGTCGAAACGCTGGATCATGTCGGAAATATCGCGGTCGTGGTAATGGATGATCCGGCACTCAAGTTGCTGCTTCTCGCCGGTGAGCGTGATCTTGGGATGAATCGCTTCATTCCCCCAACGCTTGGCGCCCGGGGTGTATAGGCGGGCCGCAGCGCTGACCCCGAAGGAGCCGCCCCAGCCGTAACGAACCAAGCGCTTGCCGACATAATTGTCGAAGGGGATCAGAAAGTAGCCCGACGGTGCGCCGTCAATCTTCTGACGGACTTCCTCGGCCAATGCCGGCGGTACGCGCTCGTCCGCGTCGATATGCAGAATCCAATTGCCTGTGCAGGCATCGATCCCGGCATGTTGGCGGTCGGCTTCGATCGGCCAGGACCCCTCGATAATTCGGTCGGTAAACCGTTCTGCGATCGCCTTGGACCCATCCGTGCACTTGTCTAAGACGACAACCAACTCATCGGCAAACGCCAGGCTTTGCAGACAATCGGCGAGCTGCGCTTCCTCGTTATGGGCGACAACAAGTGCGGAGAGGCGCGGCGGGCTCACCTGCGATACTCTCGTCGGGCGCGTGTAGCCGATTGGGGATACTGCATCGCGCATTTTTGCGAGACCGAACTGAAAATTGCAAGGCACGTTTGACGCGCTGGGTTCGCCCTTGCATTCGCTTCCGCCGAATGACAATTTCCAGCTCAACAGTTCGGGAACAAAAGCGCTGGCCGGTGGAAACGTCATGAGATTGTTCGGCAAACGACGTAACCAACTCGACCGGGTCGACAGCGCTGACGAGCGGGTCGTTCAACTCATAGAATTGCATGCAGCCGGCGCCGTGGTTGATGTCGGCGCAAATGTGGGCCAATACGCGCAACGGATGCGCGCTGCCGGTCTCACCTTGCCCATCGTATCGTTCGAACCGGGCGGCGAAGCGCATGGCGAACTGGTGCGTGCCGCGACCGATGATCCGGCATGGACTGTCGCGCCCCGCATGGCGATCAGCGATGTCGAAGGCACTGCGACGCTCAACGTGAACAAACGAAGCGATATGAATTCGCTGAAGCCGATCGCTGACACGACCCGCACCGCGTTTCCAAAGGCCAAGGCGATGACGGAAGAAGAGGTCGCAACCCGGCGCCTGGACGACGTCATGGATGAGTTCGCGGATTTAGGAGACCGGCCTCTGTTCCTCAAGGTCGATACGCAGGGGAACGAGTTGGAGGTCATTCGCGGCGCGGCGGGCGCGTTGGACCGCATCGTTGCGATCCAATTGGAAATGTCCCTGGTGCCCATGTACGAGGGGGAATCGGTTTATCTCGTGCTGTTGAACGAGCTTGACCGGCTGGGCTTCGATCTCCATTTGGTGCTGCCGGGCTATTTCAGCCGCGCACTGGGCCGGCAACTTCAGTTCGACGGTCTATTCATCCGCAGATCCAAATAGAACTCAGCCGGCTGGTGCGGGACAGTTCGATAGTGGCCGCCGGCGCGCCTGCGGCACAATCAGCCTATTTCAGTTTCACCATGACGTAGGAGCCGGGTGCGTCCTCGATGACGTCCAGGTCGCCGTCGCCGGGCGTCCGCGCCGCGACCTTGCCGCCGCAGTGGCGGCCGATCCACTTGTCCCATTCAGGCCACCAGGAACCGGGTTTCTCCGTTGCACCGGCGAGCCAGGCATCCGGATCCTTCGGCTTCTTGCTGTTCAGCCAATGGGAGTATTTGCCGCTGTCGGCCGGGTTGACGACGCCGGCGATATGGCCCGAGGCGGCGAGACAGAATTTGGTCGACCCGCCATAGGCGTGGACGCCCGCATAGGTCGATTTCCATGGCGCGATATGGTCCTCCCGCGTCGAGAGCAGGAATTTGGGCGTTTTCACCTTGCTGAGATCGATCGGTACGCCGTTCAGGGTGATGCCGCCGGGCTCGACCAGTTTGTTCTCGATATACATCTGGCGCAGGTAAAATTTATGCATCGCCGCCGGCATGCGCGTGGAATCGGAATTCCAGTACAGCAAGTCGAAGGGGAAAGGGTCCTTGCCCAGTAGATAATTGTTGATGACGAAAGACCAGATCAAGTCGTTCGCCCGCAGCATGTTGAACGTTGTCGCCATCTCGCTGCCCTCGAGATAGCCACGCTCGTCCATCTTCTGTTCCAGCGAGGTGATCTGGTCCTCGTCGATGAAGACGCCGAGCTCGCCGGGTTCGGCGAAATCGACGAGGGAGACGAAGAAGGTGGCGGATTTGATCCGCTCGTCCTTCGTTGCCGTCATGTAACCCAGGGTCGAGGCGAGCAGCGTGCCGCCGAGGCAATAGCCGATGGCGTTCGCCTCGCGTTCGCCGGTTGCAGCTTCGATCGCGTCAAGCGCGGCCAGCGGCCCCTCGAGCATGTAGTCTTCGAAGGATTTTTCGGCCAGCGTCTCGTCGGGATTGACCCAGGAAATCACGAAAACGGTGTGTCCCTGTTCGACAGCCCAACGGATAAATGAGTTCTTCGGGCGCAAATCGAGGATATAGAACTTGTTAATCCAGGGCGGAATGATCAGCAGCGGCCGTTTGTGGACCTGCTGGGTCGTCGGCTGGTACTGGATCAACTGCATCAGGTCGGTCTGTGCAACGACCTTTCCCG
Organism: uncultured Rhodospirillaceae bacterium; assembly: GCA_913044215.1. Lineage (GTDB taxonomy): Bacteria > Pseudomonadota > Alphaproteobacteria > UBA8366. The sequence continues at coordinate 10,349 of CAJWOT010000149.1, forward strand.
GCGTCGTTGCAATGTTCTTGCCGACCTCGAACGCCTCGTCGTCGACCATGCTGATGCGCAGATTGCCGTCGCCGCGCTCCATATCGGCGAGCATGTTCTCCAGCCCCTTGACCAAATTCTCGCCGCCCGACTCCAAGGTCGCGCGCAGTACCTCCGGATTGGTCATCGCAAAGTTGGTCGGTGCAATCGCATCGGCGAACTGGCGCGTGTAGAAATCGACCTTCTTCGCCGTCTGATCGTCCAAGCCTTCAACATCGCGAACCGTATCGATCATCCAGCGCGACGTCAGCAGGTAGGATTGCTTGATGAAATCGAAGACGC
>CAJWOT010000150.1 GCA_913044215.1 uncultured Rhodospirillaceae bacterium
CACCGCATCGCGCGATTCGCCGAGCATCCGCCATAGCGGCTCACCCGCACGCCGGGCGACCAGATCCCACAATGCGATATCGACACCGGCGATCGCCTGGGCAAAGGGACCGGGTTCGCCACCCTGCAGGGCCATGATATGCGTCTTGCGGGTCATCGCGTCGAATGCGGCATCCGGCGACGCCCAATCCTCCGACAACACGATCGACGCCAGATAGTCACGCACCAGATGGGCCCGATTTTCCGCCCCATGCGCCGGGAAGTTGCCGAACACCTCGCCCCATCCGATGGCGCCGTCGGAATCCTCGATGCGGACCAGCAATACCGCGCGTTCGGGGATCGTACCAAAAGAGGTGACGATCGGCGTTTCGATCCGGGCGCGTAACAGGATCGGTTCGACTTTGGCGATGTTCAGCATGGAAAGCTCTATCCTCTTGGACGGGTTGCGCGCGTTACAGAGCGGCGCGCACGGTACCGAAGACACCCGATGTGTTCCAACACTTTGGAAATGCCATCGCGATGCGCCGCGAATCTAGATGAATTCGCTTTTTGGGGCGCGCCGGGCCATCATGGGTGCAATCAGACCAGGGATTGAAGACAGGAGGCAGTGATGAGCTACACGGCAGCGGCGCATGAACCCTATGCGGGCAAGGATTTGGGGTCGCTCGACTTCACCTGCACAACGGAGATGGTGGATAATTACTGCGAGGGGCTGGCTGTCGATCGTGCGCTTTACAGCGCGCCAACCCACTGGGCGAAACCGGTCGCCCCGGCGATGATCGTCGGCGAGATGGATTTTGGTTTCGACGGAGCCCGTTTCGACAACGCCTTCGGCAATCTCTGGATGCGGCAGGAATGGGAGTTTTTTCACCCTGTCTATCAGGGTCAGGAATACCGGCGCGCCTCGACCGTGCTCGATGTGTATGACTGGAGAAACCGGTCCGTCGTCAAGCAGGAGGTGAATGTCTATGACGGCGATACAATGGTCGCCCGCGGCATTCACCATCAGAGCTTCCTGCTGAACCAGAGCTCCGGCAAGGTTGCGCTGCGCGACCCGAAGAAGAAGGAAGGCATTCGCAAGTTCGATGTGCCCGCCGGCGTGCCGCTGGAAAGCGTGAGCCGCGTCATCGATCTCGAAATGTGCGGCGTGTTCTTCCATGGCCGGCGCAGCTATCACACCGACAAGCAGGCCTCCGAGGAGCTCGGTTTCGACGAGGTGGTGGTCGGCGGCAAGATGACCATGGCGATGGTCGGCCAGATGCTCGAGCAGCATTTCGGCGGCGGATATTACGAAGGTGGCACTCTGGATGTGAAGTTCACCAACATCGTTTGGCCGGACGACCGGGTGACCGCAAAAGGCGTGATCACGCGCGAGGAAGACGGTAAGGCGCACGTCACGGTCTGGATGGAAAAGGATGACGGGACAGTGGTCATCGTCGGCGGTGCGACTGCCTCGGTGTGATCGGCGTGGCGTCTACTGGGACACGCCCCAGGTGACGCCGAGCTCCTTCAGCCATCGCCGATAGGCGACGCAGTATTTGTCCGATCGGACGTGCAGCTCCGCCTTCAGGTCGAGCGGCATCGGGTGCGGCCGCTGGCTCTCGATGATCGGCTTGTCCTGGTTGTAGACCGCGTCCTGGCGCTTGAGAATCTGCGGTTCCGGCAGGTCGAAGCCGTAATTGATCGCGATCTGGACCCACAGGATGCAGTCGTCGATATCCAACGGCGTCACCGCCATGAAGGTGCAAAACCGGTTGCCCTCGCCTGTATCCTTCTCGAAATAGGCGGAGAGCGGCCGCGGGCAGTTGTACTGGTAGTACGCGGTGACCGGGATGCCGCGGTGATCGCCGAAGGGCTGGAACCGTGGGATCGGTCCCGTACGGATGCCGGCTTCGTCCTTGAATACCTCATAATCGCCGATCGGTTCCGGGTCGTCCGGATCGCCGTTGATGTTGGCGTGAACGAAGGGGAAGTGGGCGACGTCCAGGAAGTTTTCCACCGTGCGGAACGGGTTGCCGTGATAATTGTACGGACCCGCCAGGACCTTGCGGTAGCCGTCATCGGGGAATTCGGGAAACCGCGGCGGCTGATGCTGTGGGTCGCCCAAGGACGCCCAGATGAACCCGTCCGACTCGACGGCCCGGTAAGCCACGGCCCGCGCCTTTGGCGGCGGCTGCGTGTCGGGATGCGCCGGGATCAGACTGCAGCGGCCGGTCGCGTCGTAGCGCCAGCCGTGATACGGGCAGATGACCGTGCCGTCCTTGATCCTTCCAGGCGACAGCTTGGCGCCGCGATGGATGCAGTAATCCTTCCAGGCCATCACCGCGTCTTGATGACGCCATAGGACGAGCTCCTCGTCCCACAGGCGCGCGGTCAGCATCTCTCCTTCGACAAGGTCGCGCGCCGCGGCGACGATGTACCAGTCGTTCAACAATACCGGATCGTCGATCATCGATATCTCCCTGTTCTTCGCGCCTAGGATAGAGCCGCACAGGCCCACCCGTACACCTGCCTTGCCGGAGGCGACGTGACGGGGCAACATCCAAGAGAGGCTTCGGGATGGAGGGTAAGACTATGTCGATTCTGGTCATTGGCGGTGCAGGGTTCATCGGGCGTCGCTTGATCCCGCTTCTGGTCGCGGCGGACAAGGACGTGACCTGCATGGATATCGATGTCGCCGGCGCAAAGGCGGCGTTTGCCGATCAAGGCGATAAGGTCAATGTGGTCCGTGGCGACGTCACCGCATTCGACGATGTGATCGGCGCGATGATCGACAGTGAGGCGGAGACGGTAGTCAATCTCAGCTACTTCATCGGCGATCTGGCGCCGCATGTGGCCTTCAAGCTCGACATCCAGGGCATGGACAATTGCTTCGAGGCGGCGCGGCGCACCGGCGTCAAGCACACGATCTTCGCCAGCTCGTTGGCCGTCAGCGGCAACCAGTCGAAGTTCGGCGAGCGCATGGTGGACGAGTCGGACGAACGCCACGGCACCTCGCAATATGCCGTCAACAAGATCACCAACGAGTGGCAGGCGCATGACTATCGCCGCGCTTACGGCATGACGATCACCTGCATCCGTCCCGCCAACGTGACCGGACCGGACAAAAAGTTCGGCTCGATCGACCATGTGAACTGTATGTGCCAGCCGGCACGCGGCAACCCGGTCAGCTTCCCGCACAAGGATACGATGCGCTGTGTCATCCACGTGCGCGATATGGCCGAGGTGTTCGCGCGCGTCGCGATGACCGAGGCGCCGCAGCACGAAACCTACAATTCCGGCGGCATCACGGTCAGTCTCGGCGAGCTGGCGGCGCTGGTGCAGGAATTCCTGCCCGACGCCGAGATCAATTTCGAGAACGAGACCGGTGGCCGTGAAAAGTCCGGCAGCTTCCTGATCGACAACAGCCGCCTGATCGAAGAATTCGGCGTGCAATACGCCCCGCTGCGCGATCGGGTGAAAGAGGTGATCAACGACATCCGACGCGGCGAGGGGCTGCCGGAGGTCGACTAGCCTTTTACTCGGTCTCCCGTTCCAGCCCCAGGAAGGCGATCATTTTGCCGAGGCCGATAAATTGGCCGATCGCCCAGCACAGCTCGACCAGCGCGCCGTCGGTGAAATGCTCGCGCAGCCGGGCCATCAGACCGGGATCGGCGCCCGCCGTCCCAGCATTTTCGCGGAACAGCGCTTCGGCGAGGTCGAGTGCGGCCAGCTCCTGCTCGGTGAACAGGCCCGCCGGCCTGTCGATCAGGCCGATGATGTGGTCCTGGGTCAGCCCTTGCCGTTCTGCCAGAACGGACAGAGAGCCCAGTCAATAATGGCAGCTGTTGAGCCGGGCGATGCGCAGCCTGGCCAGCTCCTTGATCTTGGCGCTGACCAGCCCGTCGCCGCGCAGTTGCTGGTAGAAATCGAAAAAGGGCGGTACCAACTCGGACCGGTAGCTCAGCATGCGCAGGAAGCTGGAGTCGCTGCCTACCTCCCGCCATTCGGCGGCAAGCTGCGCCACCTGGCCGCTTAAGGTCTTCTCCTCTGGAACGGTGATGCGTTTCGACATGTGGAGGTCTCCTTTGTTGGGTGACGGATCAGTCCGGCGTCTTCGTCGACTGCCAGGCGACCATGCGCCAGGTGCCGTCTTGGTTGTGGTAGACGTCAGTGAAACGGACGCCGAAGGAATTGGGGTTGCCGTTCGCGACAACGGTGATCTTCGCCGCGCCGGTCAGCACGACCGCGTCGCCGAGATCCTGCGCCGCGACGTCCGAAGGTTCGACCGAGGTATAGACGGTGGCGCCGGATTCCATGGCGCCGATCAGGCTTTCCTTGGTGTCCAGCCTTGCCGAGGAATGGGTGTAGACCAGATCCTTGCATAGCAGCTCGTTCAGCCGATCGACATTTTTGTCGGCCATGGCCTGCATGCGTTCCCGGTCTAAAGCGATGATCATGTCACCATTTGCGGTCATTACGGTCTCCTTGGTTCGAAGGCGGGTTTGAAATGATTGGTGATATGCGTGACGTCCGCCGCCGCAACGACGACAAGACGTCCCTTGAGTTCCGCGGTGGCGGAACCGGCTTGTGACCAGCGCCAGCGGCGTGCGACCGCTTGCAGCAATTCCGGCTCCGGCGCATCCGATAGCTCTAAGAGCCCTTTCACACGATATATTCCGGCAGGGGCCTGTGCGACCATCGCTTCGAACGCACGCCGGGCGACTGGTTCCGTTTGAACCAGTTCGAGACCGGTGAAACTTTCATCCTCCAGTGCCAACGCTGTCGGCTGGCCGTCCGCATCCCGCGCCGGAAGGTCGAAAACCAGACCGGCCGGGATCGCGCAATCGATTGTGCGCAGAACCGCTGCCTTCGGTGCGCGGCGCATCAATTCGCCCTCCAGGGTGGCTGCCGCGTCCGAGGAGACGAGATCGGTCTTGTTGATCAGCACCAAATCCGCCGCGCGGATGCCCCGGTCGATCAAATCCTGGCCCGCCTCGTGACCTTGCGCCGCGGCATCGACCACGGCGATGACAGCTTCCAGCCTGATCCCGTCCATACCATCGACCACGGCAGCGAGGGCGGAAGGGTCGGCGACGCCGCTGGCTTCCAGCAGCACGCGGTCGGGCGGGGATTTCCACGCTTGCATGTCGGCGAGGGTGCGGGCGACGCCGCCGGATTGACTGCAGCAGATGCATCCGTTGGCCAGCGATATGGTCTCGATGCCATGGTGGGCGCCGGCCTCCGACACCAGCGCCGCATCGACATTCAAATTGGCGAGATCGTTGACGATGGCGGTGAGGCGCATGCCGTGATTGGCGGCGACCAGACGGCGCATCAAGGTCGTCTTGCCGGCCCCCAGAAACCCCGTGACCAGCACGACGGATAGTTCCGTTGTCGCCGTTCGGGGACGGAGCCGCTGAAACGCCTCCGCTTCTACCGCCCCCATCAGGAAGTCGAGCGTGTCATAGGCGCGGGCGTAATCCGCAGTCGCAGGCACGTCACCCATCGGCCGCGAATACCTTGCCGCCCAACACTGTACCCCAAATGGGAACATCCTTGATCGCCATCGGATCGACCTCATAGGGATCGTCCTCCAGGATCGCGAAATCGGCATGTTTGCCGACCTCGATCGAGCCCAGCTCGTGATCGCGGGACAGTATATGCGCGGCATCGATGGTGATCGCTCTGAGCGCGCGGTCGACGCCGATCCGTTCTCCCGAGGCCTGCACGCTGCCATCCGTCGCCACGCGGTTGACCGCGATCCAAGCGGCGGTCAGGGGGTGGATCGGCGTCAGCACGAGGCTGAAGTCGGAATGCAGCGCGAAGACGACACCTTCGCGTTCCAGGCTGCCCAGCCGGGCGGTCGCTTCCGCGCGATCCGGGCCGAAACCCTGTTCCGCGTGGATCAGGCTGCGGTAGTGGACGAAATAGTTGTTAACGCTGGCGAGCCCGCCGAGTGCCTTCAGCCGACGCGCCTGGTCCGGTGTCGAGATGCAGTAATGCTCGATCGTGAAGCGGTGGTCGAAGCGCGGATGAATGCGTTGCAACTCCTCGAGCAAGTTCAAGGTCATCTCGACCGTCTCGTCGCCATTGGCGTGGCTGTGGATCTGAATCCCGGCCTTCCAATAGGGCAGCATGACCTCGACCAGTTCCTCCCAGGGGTTCTCGCCCCGATGGCCCTCATGCCCGTCCAGATAGCCCGGCGCGCGCAGGCGTAGGGTCATCGCCGGGTAGGAGCCGTCATTGACGAACTTGACGCCCTGGAAGGCGAGCTTGTCGGTGTTCTGCTGTTGCATCTCCAACAGGAAGTCGGGCGATTTGTCGCCATGCGCGCCGCGAATTCGGCCCTCGATCGGGACCAGATACATACGCAGCGGAAAGTCCGGATCGAGGACGGCTTCCTTGTGCTCGGCCCATTCTGCCGCGAAGTCGAGATAGCCGAAGATCATCTCCGCCGTCGCGGTGATGCCGGCCTGTTGTGCGGTCTTCGCCAAGGCGCGGATCGCCTCCACGCCCATGCCAGGCTCGTTCAGATACTTCGCCACCGGGCGGGTGGCGATGCGGGTCGCCGCCCGCTCGATGAACTGGCCGTTCAACCGCCCGTCGGGGTAGCGCTCCACCCCGTACACGTTGGTCGACTCGTCCACCCCGGCGACTTCCAGCATCGGCGAGTTGCACACCACGACGTGCGGCGCGTAGGTGACGGTCCAGATCGGCCTTGTCCGGGACACGCTGTCGAGTTCGTCGCGATGCAACTGCCCGCCTTGCACCGCGGGATCGAGCCCCCAGGCGAGAATAGGCCGGTCCGGGTCCTCGAGCGCTGCATCCGCTTCTCTCAGTTTGTCGAGCACGCCGTCGCGCGTCGCGATGCCCTTGTTGAAGCCGCGCGGACCCTGCTGATCGATCGGGCCGATATAGGTCAGGCCCATGAACACGCCGGACATGCGGAAATGGGTGTGCGGGTCGATGAAGCCGGGAAAGATCACCTTGTCCTTGAAGGTGTCGTCGATGGTGTACTCGCACCGGTCGAGCCACGGACGCATTGTCTCCAAGGTGCCAACCGAGACGATCTTGCCGTCGGCGACCGCCACCGCTTCGGCAAGGGGCCGGCCAGCATCCATCGTGCGGATACGCTTGGCGGTGAAGACGGTGAGATTATCCATGTCGGTTGCCGCTATTCGCTCCAAGTTTCCTGGCGGCGGATAGCGTAGCGGCCGGCGACCGCAAGGCAAAGGGCGCGCCCGTCAGAGAGTGTCGCGCAGCCTGTCTAACGCCAACGCAAGCGCTTCGGTCTCGTATGGTATGGCTGGGTGGGCGCCCCAGACCGGGCCGGGCCAGGCATCGTCGCCGCGAAACCGGGCGATGACGTGGATATGCAGTTGCGGCACCATGTTGCCGAGTGCGCCGACATTGATCTTGTCCGCCTTGTGCAACGCGACCAGCACTTCGGATGCGCGTGTGATCTCCGCCATCAGGATGGACTGGTCGGCCGTGCTCAGATCGTGCAGTTCGGTCAGGCCGGGCTGCGCCGGGACGAGGATCAGCCATGGGTAACGGCTGTCCCGCATCAGCAGCACGCGGCAGAGCGGCCAGCGTGCCACCTCGACCGTATCGCCGGCGAGTGTGTCGTGCAGGGTGAAGCCGGACACCATCGACCAGCCTAGAACGCTTTCGCCGACCCTTCCCGGAATTTGTTCGACGGCACGAATCCAGTTCTTTCCGGCACCCGCGCATCCGGCACCCACAGCTCCCGGTCCGGATGCATGCCGGCCCCATAGACGGCGGAGACGGCCGAGCGTCGCATGCGGTTGAGCAAACGGGTGTCCGCATCGCCGATCGCCGGATGGGTCCCACCATTGTCTGCCACGACCTTGTCCCAGGCCGCCTTGCGGGCGGACAGGGTTGCATCGTTATCGAGCGGGGGGCAGTTGATTTCGTTGCTGTTCAGGTCGACGACGATGTCGTCGCCATCCTCGACATACGCGATTGGACCGCCGAGAGCCGCTTCCGGACCGACATGGCCGATGACCAGCCCGACAGAGCCGCCGGAGAAACGCGCGTCGGTCATGAGACCCACGACGATCTCCTTTTCGCGGCACAGGGTGGTGATGCGTGAGGTCGAATCGAGCATCTCCGGCATGCCGGGGGCGCCACTCGGACCTTCGTAGCGGACGATGATCATATCGTGATTCTCGAACACGTCCGGCCGGTTCTCCAACGTGTCGAGCAGTTCTGCTTCACTGTCGAAGACCCGCGCCTTGCCGGTGAAGACATTGTTCTCCAACCCGCCCTCGACGCCGGCCAATTTCAGCACGGCGCTGAATTCCGGCGACAGGTTGCCGCCCAACACGCGCAAACCGCCCGTCGGCTTGAACGGGTTCTCGACGGTGTAGATGACCTCACCGTCCGGTGCCGGCGGATCCAGCCGCGCGACCTGTTCCGCCAGAGTCTCGCCGGTGCAGGTCATGGCGTCGCCGTTCAACAGCCCGGCGTTGAGCAGTTCCTTCACGATGACCTGGATGCCGCCCTTCTCGTCGATATCGACCATCGAATACTGTCCGAACGGCCGCGCGTCGACTAGCACGGGTACCACATGCTGTGACAGGTGGTTGAACTCCTCCGGTGACATGATGTCGTCGGCGAAGCTTCCGAACCCGGCCGCACGGGCGATTTCCGGCCCATGCAGCAATACGTTGGTCGAACCGCCGACCGCCATGGCGACGATCATCGCATTGCGGATCGAATCGCGGTTGACGATCTTGCGTGGCGACAAGTCCTTGGCGATCAACGCATCCAGGTATGACACCAGCTCGCCTGGGAACTGTTCCATGCGCCGCGAATCGTCCGACGGCGGCGAGACCATGTGCAGCGGTTCCATGCCGACGACGGCAATGAAGGTCTGCATGGTGTTGTAGGTGAACATGCCACCGCAGCTGCCGTAACCGGGGCAGGCCTCGCAGGCGACGCGCTTCTTCATCTCTTCGTCTGGGCTGCCGGCGACCTGAAAGCCGGTGATGATGTCGATCGGTTCGTTGGTTACGGAATCGAGGCCGGGGCGGATCGGGCCATCCGACATGATGATCGCCGGTCGATCATGTTCCAACAACGCGGCCAGCGTACCGACCGGCGGTTTGTCGCACGCGACGACGGCAACGGTTCCTTCGAGGCCGCTGGCGCTTAGGTGTTCGGTCATCGTGTCGTTGGTGACCTCGCGGCCGATCAGCGAGTAGCGCATTTCGCGCGTGCCGTTGCGCATGCCGTCCGACGTCGCCACCGAGTATTCCGGCTGCACCAGCCGTACCCGCATTTGTCCGTCGTTCTGCCCAATGCGGCTGCGCAGGCAATCGTGGATGGCTTCGACCTTACGCTGAACGCCCAAATAGCACTGGGAATCGCCCTTGTTGCCCACGACACCGACCGACGGTTCGTGAATAAGGTCGATATCGGTGCCCAGTTCCCGCGCGATGCCGACCGTCTGCGCGTTACGGCCAGGATTGTTGTCGAAAAGAACCGTTCTAGAATTTCGCACGACTGATACTCCGCAAGATTTTCTCTTCAAATCTGAATGTTTGTTGGAACCGCATCCGGCGCCTCGGCCATTGATACCGTGTCGAATGCGCTCGCGCCAGCGGCGGTTTGCCGCCAAAGGGCACGCGGACCGTCGCGTTCGCGGTCTGCGAGTTGTGTCGTACATCGGTTCAGCGGGATTTTGACGGCCCGGCAGTGTTTTCTTAGGGATTTTGCATATAGAATAAGTTGAGTCAGGCGGCGGTAAATGCGTGTGATGGACGAGCAGGAACGAAAACTTCTCGACCATGTCGGAACCCCGATCTTCGTTTTAGAGATCGATGGGGACGGCGAACCGATCTATGCCGCCTTCAACAAATGCGCGTGCGATGTCACCGGTATGGCGGCGTCCGACGTCGTAGGCAAGACCGCAAAGGAGATTTATCCCGGGCGCATGGGCCAGATCGCCTACGATCGGCACATCGAAGCGTCTCGGCGGAAGCAAATCTATACCTACGAATTATGGCTTCCGCTGGAAGGGCAGCGGCGCCGTGTACGCACCACCTTGGACCCGGTGCTGGATGAAGCCGCCAACGTCGTCAGGCTGATTGGCACCTCTGCCGACATCTCCGCCGAGCAGACCGTACGCGAAGCTCAGGCCGACAGCGTGACCTTGCACAGTGAGATCGAAGAGTTCGTCAATTTGGCGGCGCACGATCTGCGCAGCCCGATGCGCAATGTTCAATATTTAGCGGACATGATCCGCACGGACTTCACCGATCTGGGCGACGGTAAGCTGCAGCTGCTCGATATGCTGGAGAGTGTTTCGAAGAATGCGGTCAAGCTGATCTCCGATATCCTCAATCACGCGCATGCCACCAATGCGACGACGAACGAGACCGTGTTCGATTTCAGCGGTTTGTGCGCCGATATCCTGGTGATGCTGGACCCGACCGGCCGGCATGAAGCGCAAATCGATGGTGGCTGGGTCGCCGGTGATCAGACATCAACCCAAATTGTAGTCCGCAATCTGATCGACAACGCCTTCAAACATTGCGGCCGCGACGTAGTTGCGCTCGAGATCGGTCTGGCCAATCGCGG
>CAJWOT010000151.1 GCA_913044215.1 uncultured Rhodospirillaceae bacterium
CGGTCCCAATCTTCTTCCGGCACTTCGTCGAACGGCTCGCCGCGTTTCCGTAACGCGCCGGTGAAGTTGGGTTTACGTTTCTCGTTGAAGGCGCGGCGGCCTTCTTCGCCGTCCGCCGTGTTCTGGATGAGGAGATTGTTCATCAGGTTCTGCACGTGCCAGGCCTGGTCGGTCGGCAGGTCGCCGAAGCGGACGACGAATTCCTTCATCATGCGCACCGCGACCGGCGGCATCTCGACGATGTGGCGCGCCATCGCTTCCGCCCGTTCCAGCAGCTGGTCGTGCGGCACCACTTCGTTGACCAGACCGATGCGCAGCGCCTCCTCGGCGCCGAAGGGTTCGTCGGTCAGCAGGATTTTCATGGCGTCGATATAGCGGAGCTGCTTGGCGAGCAGGGCGGCGCCCGGCCCGTTGCCGACCCAGCCTTGGCTCAACAGGGCGAACTTGAAGCGGGCGTGCTCCGCACTGGCGATGCGGATATCGGTCGAGGAGAGCAGGATGTACAAACCGGCCCCGGCGGCCCAGCCATTGACGGCGGCGATCACGGGTTTCCAAACCCTCGGATAATGGTCGCCCATGCGGCCGTCGACCCCGGTCGGCGTGCCATAAACCGTGCCGGACAGGGGCCAGAACATCCGCTGTGCGCGCAGCATCTCGCGTTCCTCGTCGGACAGTTCCGGGCGCGGCTGCAGATTGTGCCCGCCGCAGAAATGCCGGTCGCCTTTTCCGGTCAAGATGGCGCAACGGACTTCCCGGTCCTCCCAGAGATCGATCCAGGCTTCGGAGATATCGTCGGAGGTCTTCTTGTCGAGGATGTTCGCCTTTTCCGGATTGTTCAGGGTGATGTACGCGACGCCGTCGCGTTTTTCGTAATCGATCGCCATTGGGGGTCTCCGTGATGTTCCGCCCGCCGCGGGCGTTTTCCGGTTTTAATAATAATGATACGAAAGGCGACGCATAATGGCGCGTGCGTTTTTACGGGAATTCAATATGGACGACGCGGGTTTGGACGAACGGCGCGCGGCGGTGGCCGCGTTTCGCGATATCGCGGACCGGATTTCGCGGCCGAGGTTTAGGCCGGATTCGGCGCCTAGTATTCCAGCACCGGATCCACCCGGTTTTCCAGCGGCTCCCCGGCGCGAAAGCGGCGCATGTTGGCGAGCACGTGATCCAGCGTCTTGGGGATGTAGACGTCCGTGTCGTCGGAGGAGCAATGCGGCGTGATGATCACGTTCGGCGTGTGCCAAAGCGGCGAATCCGCCGGCAGCGGTTCGGGATCGAAGACGTCGAGGATCGCGCTGATCTCGCCGGCCTCGCAGCGCACGCGCACCGATTCATAGTCGATGACCGCCGCCCGGCTGTAACTGACGATGCCCGCACCGGGCCGCATCGCGGCGATCTCCGCCACGCCGAGCAGATGTCGAGTATTCGCGGTGGCCGGCGTCGCGACGAAGATGAAGTCGGCGCGTGTCACCAGCGCCTGGATCGCGTCCGGCTTGTGCATTTCGTCGATCGCCGGGTGCGGTTCGCCGCTCCGCCGCACGCCCAGCACGGTCATGCCGAACTTTTTGGCCCAGGCGGCGACGCCGCCGCCGACATGACCGACGCCGACGACCAATAGCGTCTTGCCGTTGATGGAGCTGTTGAAGGTCTGTGCCCAGCGGGCGGCGCGCTGGTTGGTCACCATCTCCGGCACGCGGTTGTTCAGCATCAGTACGGACATAATGGCGTACTCGTCCGCGCGCTCGCCATGGATACCCGCATTGTTGGTGAAGGTCGTACCGTTCGGCAGCCAGTCGAAGGGCGCGAAGTGTTCTACGCCGGCGCCGGTGGCGTGGATCCAGCGCAGTCGCGGCGCGCGCTGTGCCAGATTCGCGGTCTCGATGTTCCAGCAGATCAGCGCATCGGCATCAGCGATTTGGTCCTCGAACTGCGCGCAGTCGTAACCGATGGTCCAGTCGAACGTGCCCGCCATGTCCGGGCTGCGATTCAGGGCAGCTGCGATCTTCGCCGGCGTCACCTCAAAGACTTCGCCGAGGCTGGAATCGTTCTCGATATGCAGCTTAATGATGTCGTCACCCATGGCGCGGTTAGCCTTCCGGCAGGATGCGGTTGAGCCACCATTGCGCCAGTTCGGGCACCAGCGGCTCCAGATGCGACAGTCGGCCGGACCGGGCGAAGGGGGAACTGAGCCCGCGCTGCTGAAGGGCGGAAATGTCGTTATCCTCGCCCAGGGTCGTGTCCCAGCGTTTGTAGTAGTACTGCACCTTCTCTTCAAAATCGTCGCGCGCCACCGTCTCGGTCGGGAACAGGGCGCCGTGAATGACCTTCGTGCGGTGCGGGCCTTGTGGCTGCAGCTCGAGATACCAGACGGAATCGAGGGTCATGCCGAGCATGGTCGAGGGGTTGAGGCTGACATAGTTTGTTCCGCCAGCGGCCCGTCCTTCCAGGGTCGGGATGTGCGGCAGCTCGTGTTCGAGATCCTCCATCAGCAGCGAGCGCGTGTGGTTGTCGTGATGCTCACGGATGTCGAGCCAGTTCTCGGAGGTCGGCGCGGCGGAATGCTCCATATCCTTCGGGTTCAGGGTCGCCTGATGGACCATCGGCAGATGGTACTCCTCCATCGCATTCTCGATATGGACCTTCCAGTTGCATGGCACGTCGTGCTCGAGTTTCCGTACGAGGCGCAAATTGTCGAGATTGTAGGAGCCCATGATCTCCGGGAAATCGCCGAGATAGTCGATCAGCGACTCGGCATCGTTGTCGAAATTGATGAACATGAAGCAGCCGAATGTTTCCAGCCGGAGCGGGATCAGGCTGTTCGCCTCCTTGTCGAACCCGGTCGTCTTCTCCATGCCGGGACAGCTGTGCAACGCCCCGTCGAGCCGGAAGACCCAGCCGTGATAGGGACAGACGAAGGCGCGGCAGTTGCCGCTGCCGTCGGCGACGGGCGTACCGCGATGGCGGCAGGAATTGGCGAAGGCGCGGATTTCGCCATCCTCGCCGCGCACGATGATCAGCGGGATGCCGACGAAATCGATCGTGATGTAGTCGCCCGGATTGGCGACCTGATCGACATGGCCGAAGAAATTCCATACCCGCATGAACAGGTTCTTGACCTCCAAATCGTAGAAATCCTGTGAGGTGTAGCACCAGGGCGGCAGCGACTCGGCCTCTTCTACCGGTTTGAAAACATTTGCGAATGCGGCGCGATCGAACATATCTGAGGCTCCCTGAAATTCGCTGGCATTGTCCACACGTTGAATTCGACCTGTCAACCAGACCGGTGCCTGCCGGTTCGACGGATTCGGGTGCAGCCGTGACGCGGGGTACACTTCGGGCCAACCGCGCAGCTCTGGTGCAACGGAAGCAGCCCATGCCCGATACGACCGCCCCTTCGACACCCGAATCCGAGTCCGCGACGTCCGGTTGGCTCGCGGGCGGCAGTCAGACGGCCGCGCAGCGGGCTTTGAAGCAGCGATACCCGACGGCGCTGGATTTGCGCGCGCGGGCACGGCGGCGGCTGCCGCGCTTTGCGTTCGAATATCTCGATGGAGGCGCGGGCGCGGATACGGGAATCGACCGCAACTGGGCGTCCTTTGACGCGATTGAAATGGTGCCGCGATACGGGCGGATGGTCTCGCCGCCGCCGACCGATACGACGCTCTTCGGACGCTCCTACGCCGCGCCGTTCGGCATCTCGCCCATCGGCGGGCCGGGCACGGCGTTTCCCGGTGCGGAGACGTTCCTGGCAAAGGCGGCACAGGCTGCGCAAATCCCCTATACGATTGGCGTATTGTCCGCCATCACCATCGAAGAAGCGGTCTCGTTGGCGCCGGACGTTTTGTGGCTTCAGCTCTACCGGTTTGCGCGGGACGATCACCGGATCGGTCTAGACCTGGTGCGCCGCGCCGCGGCGGCCGGGGTGCAAGCGCTTGTTTTGACCTGGGATACGCCGGTGCGGACGACCCGGCCGCGAGAAGTGAAAAGCGGGATCGTCAATCCGTTCCGCCTGACCAACCGTCTGCGGCTCGATGCGATGACTTCTCCCGCCTGGCTGCTGTCCATGCTGCGTAACGGCATTCCGCGCTTCGTCAGCCTGCGGCCTTACATGGACGGCAAGACCAGCTTCGCGGATGCCGCCGCCTTCATGCGGCGGGAAAGCGGTGGGGCGTTCACCTGGGACGAGATCGCGCGCTACCGGGACGCTTGGCAGGGGCCGCTGTTGCTCAAGGGTGTACTGCATCCGGCGGACGCGGAACGCGCGGTGGCGCTGGGTATCGATGGGCTGCACGTCACCAACCATGGCGGCCGCCAGATCGACGCGCTGCCCGCCTCCATCGACGCACTACCCGCCATCGCGGCGGCGGTGGGCGGCAAGGCAACGATCATCGTCGATAGCGGCGTACGCTCCGGCGTGGATGTCGCCCGGGGTATCGCATGTGGCGCCGATGCCGCCTTTGCCGGCAAGGCGTTCTTGTGGAGTCTCGGCGCCCTAGGCGAACAGGGCCCGGGTCACCTGATAGATCTGTTCCAGGAAGAGCTCAGCGCCACGTTGGGCCAGCTCGGCTGCGCCGCCGTGGGTGACCTGCGCGAGGCCACGGTGCGTCATGCGAACGCCTACGGGCCGGGAGATTTCGCGGCTTAGATCGCGCCGTCTTTTCGCAACGCCTCGATATCGTCCTGCGACAGGCCGAGCAGGTCGGCGAACACCGCCTCGTTGTGCTGGCCGGGTTCCGGCGGAGCGGCGCCCGGTTTCCCTGGCGTGCCGGACAGTTTGAAGGGCAGTCCCAGCAGGTCGACCGTGGAGCCGTCGGGCCGCGCGGCGGTAACGACCATGTCGTTGGCCAGCACCTGTTCGTCTTGCAGCACCTGATCCAGCCGGTTCATCGGGGCCGTCGCCACGCCCGCGTCTTCCAGCCGGCCCGTCCAGGTCTTGACGTCCTCGGTCGCGAGGATCGCCTCCAGGTCGGCGCGCAGCGCGTCGTCATGCTGGCACCTCGTTTCATTCGAGGCGTAGCGCGGATCGTCCATCAGATGGGCGGCGTCCAGCACGTCGCACAGCTTCGCCCACATGGCGTCCGACGGCGCGCCGACCAGCAGTTCGCCGTTGCGCGCCCGGTAGACGCCGTAGGGGGAGATGCGGGTGAACCCCGCACCCTCGCGTTCGACCAGAACGCCGCCGGCGGTCCAGGCGACGCCCTGATAGCCGAGCAAGGTGACGCCCGATTCCAGTAAGGACGCGTCAACCCGCTGGCCGCCCGCGCCGCGCTCGCGCGCCAGCAGGGCGCTGACGATGCCGCTATAGGCCAGCATCCCTGTCGACATGTCGATGGCGGCAACGCCGAGCCGCACCGGCGGTCGGTCTGGTTCCCCGGTCAAGGCGAACAGCCCGGCATAGGCGGCGACCATGGTGTCGTATCCCGGCTTGTTGCGCAGCGGTCCTTTCGCGCCGTAACCGGAAATAGAACAGTAGATGAGATCCGGGTTCAGTCCGCGCAGCCGGTCGTACCCGACGCCGAGTTTCTCCGCGGTGTCGGGCAGGAAGCTCTGGATGACCGCATCGACCTTGCCGATCAGCGCATCGAGCAATTCCCGCGCCTTGGGCGATTTCAGATTGAGCGTGATGTCCTTCTTGCCGCGGTTTACGGCCAGCCAGTTGGAGGTCTGGCCATCGCCGAGCGCGTAGGGGAAGCCCCGGTTCAGATCGCCGCCCGGAGCCTCGACCTTGATGACTTCCGCGCCGTTGTCGGCGAGCATCTGGCCGCAAAAGGGCCCGGCCAGCACGCGGCTCAGATCGAGAACTTTGATGCCGTCAAGCGCGCCCATGGCGTGGTCTCCTCAATAGTGGTTTTGCGACGGGGGAACCGGTCACGACTATGACCCGGCGACGACATTAGAATGCCGTAGCGGTTTTCCAAAACGAGTGCCGCCGGCCACGGGCGGAGATCTCATCACGGCACCGTGCGTTCGCATTGCTGGCGCGACGGGAGCGCCATAATATTGACCTCGCCATGACTGAGGATCGTCTTCTCGCACGAACACGCAGGATCGCGGCACTCCTTCGGAATGAGGTCGATATTCCGCTATTGCTCAGGCTTTGGGGCGGAAGTCTCGAACCGCTCGGCCGCGACGCCGCGGGGCAGCCGGCGATCGCGCTGGCGTCACCCGGCGTGCTGCCCTCGCTGCTTTGACGCCCCACTCTCGACCGGCTGATCCGGCACTATGTCGGGGGCCGGATCGATCTTGACGGCGGGTCGTGGATCCATCTCGGCGGTTGCCTGGCCGCCGACCGCGACATCAAGCGCCGGCTGAAGAAATTGTCGAAGCCCCGGCTGGCGCTTTTGATGGCGCCGCTGGCCTTCGCCAAGGCGGACGCCGCGACGGCGGCAGGGCGCGAGAACGATGCCTTCATCAAGTTCCACTACGATGTCGGTAACAAATTCTACAAATTGTTCCTCGACCCGGAGATGCAGTACTCCTGCGCCTATTTTCCCACCGGCTAAGAAACGCTGGAATAGGCGCAGCGGGCGAAGCTCGACATGATCTGCCGCAAGCTGCGGCTGTCGGAGGGGGATCGCTTCCTCGATATCGGCTGCGGCTGGGGCGGGCTGCTGCGGCACGCGGCCAAGCATTACGGCGTGACCGCCCTCGGTATCACCCTGTCGCCGTCGCAGGCGGAAGAGGCGCGGGCGTGGCTGCAGGCCGACGGGCTGTCCGACAGGGCGAGGGTGGAGATCGTCGACTATCAGGACCTGGAGGGCTAGTTCGACAAGATCGCTTCGGTCGGCATGTATGGACATATCGGTCTGTCGAACATCCCGGGCTACTTCTCCAAAATCCGCAGCCTTCTGGATTCCGACGGGCTATTCCTGAACCACGCGATCAGCCGCGGCGGAAAACGTAAGCGGACCCGCTTTTCGAAACGGCCCGAGCAGCGGGCCCTGCAGAAATACATCTTTCCGGGCGGCGAACTCGACGATATCGGCCACACGGTCTCGGAGATGGAGATCGCCAAACTTGAAGTCCATGATGTGGAGGGCTGGCGGCGCCACTGCCAGCGTACGACGCAAATCTGGTGCGAGCGGCTCAGTGCTCGCCGCACCGAAGCAGAGGCGATGGTGGGCGCGCCGACTTATCAGCTCTCCGCGAATCTCGCCGGCTGTTCCTTCGCCTTTCAGCGGTGGTCGGCGCGCATATTCCAGACCTTGGCGTCCTATTCGGCCAAGGGGTTGCCGCCGCTGCCGCCCTCCCGCGCCGACCTTTACGAGGCGCGCTGATCGCCGCGGGAGCGCCGTGAATACGCTTCAAGCCTTAAGAAGCTTTCCGTATCCCGAGATATCGCTGTTGACGCCGGCCAGTTTCAGGCAATTCCACAGGCTGGCCTGATTGGCCGAGACAACGGGGCGGTCCAGCGTCTGTTCCAGCGCATCCAGGATCGCCACGCAGCGGAAACCGGTGCCGGCGATCAGGACTCCATCCGCGTCGGCGGGACAGCCGGCGACGATCTGCGCGTGCAGCGGTTCGATTTCCTGCGTGAAGCCGAGGCCGCGCGGATACATTTCGCTGTGCGGAACGTCGCGCCAGTCCGGACCCGGGTCGTAGCTCAGATGCCCTGCAGGGCCCAACCCGTGATCTGAAAGATAGCGGACACCGGTCGCGACCGTCGCTTCGTTGAACCAAGGCGGGAGAACGAGATAGGGCCGCGTCACCCCCGAATGCCGAAGGGCAGCCATCGTGTCCAGGCCGTTCGTCGTGATGGCGGTATCCGGTCCGACGATCTCCGACAACGCTTCCACCACCGCCGCGTCCCAGCCCTCGCCGCCGATGAAGCTGCTGGAGCTGTGCCCGATGACCACCACGGACAGGCGCATGGATGCGAATTGCGCCGCACCTCGCGCTAGGTCGTTCGACAGTTCGACGCCGTTCCGGTCCGCCCGCCACGAGGCCCAGGGCGTCTTTGCGGTGATGCGGGCCGCGTGTACCGAGACACCCGGTGGCAGCATCGCCCACCATTCGGCTTCCGGTACCGCTTCGCTGCCGACGATGAACATGCCAATGCGGCCGTGGGCGCCCCAATTGTCGTTTTGTAGGTTCAAATTCTACATCCAATCAAAAAGTACGGCGCATATGACCGCGCGCCAATCTAGGCCTAGTACAACCCTTTGTCCTGCGCTTGGACCGCCGCGAGGGCGGCAATCATGTCGAGGCACGGCGTATCGACCCCGGCGGCGGCGCCGAAGGCGAGGGGCACGAACAACATGCTGTCCAGTTCCATCGGACGGCCGCGCTCGTAATCCTGCTGGATGGAGGGTGTGTGGTCGGGCACCCGTTCAATATGCGCCTGGGGATCGAAATCGAGGACAATACCGTGCGCTGCGGCGATCGAAATCGCTTCCTGCGCCACCCGCGGGTACAGCGCCCGAACGCGCGCCCGCTTGCGGATGACGCTGACCTGATGGCCGGTCAACAGGCTGAGCGTCGATGCGGTCATGTTGATGACCAGCTTCGACCAGATGGTCTGGCGGATATCGGCGATGGTCTCGGATATCAGTCCCGCCGCCTGAAGGACGGCCCGTAATTCGGCGGTTCGGTCGCTGTCCCGGTCGTCCGGTTCGCCGATCGACAGGACCGACTGGCGTGGGCTGGTGTGCTGCACGACGCCGGGCGCGGTCATTTCATTGGGCGAGTTGATGATCCCGCCGATCACCCGCTCCGGCGTGACGGCGCGGCGCAGCGTGCCGCCCGGGTCCAGCTTCCCTAGATCGGGCGGCGCGGGCCGGTCGCTGGATAGTCCGATATCGTACCACCAGGGAATCCCGTTCTGGGCAAAAACCACCGGCGTGTCTGAGCCGAGTAAGGGTGCGATACCGTTCGCCAGATCGGTCAGGCTGTTCGCTTTGAGCGTCGAGATGACGACATCCTGAACGCCCAAATCTTCCGATTTGTCCGAAGCGCGGACCGGCGCGTTTATGTTGTCGCCCTGGCTGTGCAAGGTGACGCCGTCGCGGCGCAGCGCGGCCAAATTCTCGCCCCGAGCGACCGCGGACACGTCGTGGCCGGCCGCCGCGAGCCGGGCGCCGAAATGGCCGCCGACCGCGCCCATGCCGAAAATGCAAATCTTCATCCGTTATCCTGTCGGTGCCGGCATGGGCCGGTTACTCGTCTTTGGATGAGGCCGCATCGCCCTCATCGAGCGAAAGCCGGAAATCGCAATACGCCGCGCCCTGCATGATCGTCTGGGTGCGTTCGAATTTGATGTTGGGGTTGAAGCCGCCGAACATCTTGCCGTCGCGACCACAGGAGAAGATGAAGCCGAGCTCTTCGAGGCCGAGTTCCTTGTACATGTCCGCGTATTTGCAGCGGACGATATTGTAATTGTACTTGCTGTCCGTCTTCTCCAGCACGTCGCGCTTCAAGGCGCCGCCGGCCGACCATTGACCGGTGCCGTTCGACAGATGCTCCAGGGAATTGCCGCCACAGCGTTCGGCAAGCTGTTGGCCCGATTCCTCGGCCAGTTTCAGGATAATGTCGGACGCGACGGCGATGGTTTCCTCGCGCCCGAACTTCTCCATAAAGGCTTCGATCAGGGGACCGGCGATGCGGGCTTCGATTTCCCGCCGGACCAGGATCGGGACGTCATTGATATCCATGCTGATGTCTCCTTGTTGAGGTGAGGGGGAGCTTAGCCGACCCGCGTGCTGGCGCCGCCATCGACCGGCAGGATCACGCCGGTGATGAAGCCGGCCTCGTCGGAGGCGAGGAACAGGGCGGCGTGCGCCACGTCCCAGCCGGTGCCCATCTTGCCGCGCAACGGCACCGTGGCGTCGCGCTCCGCGGCGATCTCTTCGCGCGGCCGGTTGAAGGCATCGGCGCGCCGGTCGACCGCCATGGGCGTGTCCATCTTGCCTGGCAGGATGACATTCGCCCGAATGCCGTACTCCGCATTCTGAAAGGCGATCTGCCGCGTCAGCTCGACCATCGCCGTCTTGGTCGCCTTGTAGCCGACCCAGGGATAGCTCGAAATCGCGGCCATCGAGGAAATATTGATAATGGCGCCGCTCTGCTGTTTGCGCATGATCGGAAGGGCATACTTGCAGGCGTAGACCATGCTGCGCAGATTGACATTTATTATCTTGTCGAAGGCTTCGGTGGTGATCTCGGTGACCGGCGCATCGCCGCCTTCGACGCTGATCCCGACATTGTTGTGCAGCACATCGACCCGGCCCCAACGGTCGGTGCAGGCTGTCACCATGCCTTCCATGTCAGACTCGATTGTGACGTCGGCCGCATGGGCCGCCGCCTCGCCGCCTTCCTCCAGGATAAGGTCGACCGTCGCTTGGGCTGCGTCGAGATGCCGGTCGACGGCCAGCACCTTCGCCCCTTCGCGCGCGAACAGAATCGCGGTGGCGCGGCCATTGCCGATGGCTGGTGTCGGACCCGGGCTTTGCCCCGCACCGACGATGATGGCGATCTTATCTTTCAGACGGTCTCCCATGACGTGTTCCTTATTCCTTTGGGCAATTTATCAAAGTCGCGATGTCGCGCGGTTCTTCCCCTCACCCCAACCCTCT
>CAJWOT010000152.1 GCA_913044215.1 uncultured Rhodospirillaceae bacterium
CCCGCAGCCGCGCCACCTCATCGCCGGTTAAGACGGGGACGGGCGAGACGAAGCCATCCTCGTTATAGGCTCGAACTTTGTCTTCGGTCAGGCGCTTCGGCATCGTCGGTTCTCCCGCGCACCATTATATCAAGATCGTCGGTTCGTGCGCGCCTATTCCGGCTCGAGCAGGAAGGCGGTGTCGCGGATTTCGCGCAGATCCTCGTCATATTGCATGAACAGGCTGCTATCGAGTTCGGTGCCCACGCCTTTCTCGCGCGCCTTCTCGTACAACAGGCGTCCCATGGCGGCGAACTGGATGCCCATGCCGACATTGTTGTTGTGGTAGGTGATCTGGCTGTCGTCGGTGCGGCCGACGCCCGCCTTCCCTACCATCAGTTCGCCGATATCGTGGATGTCGTCCCAGGACAGTTTCCCGCTTTCCAGATGCGGATGCAGTTCCGGCTGCTTGTCGAGGGTGATCGAATCCTTGGAATTGACGACGATCAGGTCGCTTTTGAAGACGGTCTCGTCGTCGGTTTCGCGCCGCGGCAGGAAGGAATCGCTGCCGATCATCGTGTTGACATGGGTGCCGGGCTGCAGCCATGCGCCATCGAACACCGCGTCGTTGGAACTGGTCGCGGTGGTGACGATCTGGCAATCCTCGACAGCTTCGCGCGGATGGTCGACGGCAACGGTTCGCACCCCCAATTGCTGGGTCATCTTCTCGGCCACCGCCTGGCGCCGTTCCGGCCGCGTGCTGTAGAGATGGATTTCCTCGATGTCGCTGACCGCCAGATTGCACTTCGCCTGCAGCAGCGCCTGCGTCCCCGTACCGAACAGCCCCATGGTCTTGGCCCCCGCGGGCGCGAGGCGCTTGGTGACAATCGCGCTGGTCGCGGCGACGCGGATCGGGTTGATGAAATAGTCCTGCAGCACCGCGATCAGTTCCGTCGTTTCTGTGTCGAACAGGAACACCAGGGCGGAGAACGCGCCGGGAAAGCCGAGGCGCGGGTTGCCGCGCTTCGTCGTCACATTGACCGTCGCCGAATTGACCCGCAGCCCCATCGACCGGACCCCGGGTACGATGCCTGCCATTTCGTTGAACCAGTAGTAATGGTCCGGCGGCGCCTCGCGCGGCTGGTAGATGCGCCGTCTGGGCAATTCCTTAGCGTCACCCTGGCCCAGTTCGAGATACGCGTTTTCGATCGCCGCGATGCATTCGCGCATGCTAGCCAGCCCGACCATTTCCTTGTTGCTCAGGACCAGTGTGGTGCTCATGCGCGGGCTCCTTCAGCGTTGACCGTCACGGAAGTGTGGCCGCTGATGTCGGCGAGCGCAAATCGCGTATGCTTTTTCACATCGCCGTCAGAAACCCATACCAATACGCCGGCCGGCGTTAAGATACCGACCGGCAATTACCACGGACGCGGGCGGACCGATGACACGTACCCTCTGTGCTCTCGCCCTGATCTTATTCGCTGGCCCGGCCTTGGCGGGTGACATCGTCGGCAACGCCCGGGTTATCGACGGCGACACGGTCGAGATCGACTGGGTGCGGGTCCATCTGCAAGGGATCGATGCGCCGGAGCTGGATCAGACCTGCGAGAAGGGCGGGAAGTTGCACCGCTGCGGCGACGTCGCGGCTGCGGCCTTGTGGAAGCAGGCTATGGCGCCGGTGCGCTGCGCACCGGTAGAGGACAGCACGCCGGACCGTGTCTTGGCGAAACGCATCGTCGGCTACATCGAGCTCAACGCCTGGATGGTGACGCGCAGATACGCCGTCGCGGGTCGGAAAAATGCCTGCGACTATCTCGCCAAGGAGGCCAAGGCGCGCCTGGCCTTGCGCGGCGTCTGGCATGGCCGGTTCGAATACCCGTGGGACTGGCGGAAGGCGCGGCAACAGAGGCGAGGCCGTGGACGCCCGCTGGCTATAGGAGCGCTGCAATGCCCGCGGCGATCAAGGCGCCGCCGAAGAGGTAAGACAGCCAATTGGGCAGCCGCGGCCATTTCTCGAGCGCGACGACGATGGTCAAGGCAACGATCCAGATCGGCTTCATGGCGCTGGCGGCGAACAGCAGCAGAATCAGGGCGCAGCAGCACCCCGTGCAGTAGAGGCCGTGCTTGACGCCCATCCGGACGGCACCACCAAGCCCGTCCCGCCACTCCGCCATCAGAAAGCCGACGGGTGTCCGGCAATATTTGAGGCAGGCATGTTTCAACGGCGTCAGCTGGTATAGGCCCGCCAGGATGAGCAGCGTGGGGGTCAACCCGCCTGAACTGCTTTTGGTCATCGGAGTCAGCAATGCACTGTACTGCAACCCTCATTGCAGCCCGGTGGCCAGCACCGAGAATGCCGCCCACACGAATAGGTAAGCGCTCGCGAAGACGATCGACCGCCCCGCGCCGGTCTGCTTGTCGCGGCGTTCCATGGCATCGAAGGTCAGGATCATGGGCGCCGCGGCCGGCAGCATCATCGCCACCATCATGCCGGCCCACATGCTAAAGACCGCCACGGTCGTTTCCGCGGACCAGGCGGCATCGATCGGCATCATCAGTTCGACCGTGGGATGCGCCATGTTCAGCGTCATCCAGGCGACAACATAGAGCGGGCCATTAGGGTTCCGAAATCAGGACGTTCTTGGGCGGTCGAGTTTCTGCTCCTCCAATACCGAATGATCGTCAAAGCCATCCAGCCCAATGGGAAAGGGAGAGAACCGCGAAGCGGGGGGGGAGGGGATGATACCCCTGTCTATCGGGCCGGCGCGTTCCGCCTTCTGTCAGCGGCCCGTCACCACCAGCGTGAACCGTGCCGTGCTGTCTAGACCGCCGGCCTGAATTTCCGTGACGCCCATCCGCAGGGGCTTGCTGTCCGCCTGTTCGAACGAGGCAAGGCGGATGCCGTTGACCAATGTCCCCAAGACCATATTCAGGTCGCGGATCACGAGCCCGCCATCTCTTTCCTCCAACACGAAATGGCGCGGGGCCATTTCGTAGGGGTGGGTGAAGCGGAGCAGGAGCTCTGCGTCGTGCTGCACCGGTGGATCGCCGGCCAGCGCATGGCGGCCGATGGAGAAGGGCAGACCTTCGACCAACACGCTGTCCCGGCCGATCTGTTTTTCGACTTCGGGCGAGCCTGGCCGGAGGCGGATTTCCGCGATGTCGGCGATGGCCGCGACGCCGCTGTCGAGCGCGGTCTCATAGATTCACTGCGTCGCATGGCTCAATCGCTCGCAAAGCATGCGCAGGAGTGTCAGGGCGAGCGGGTTCTGGCCGAACGCGGCTTGTCGCGGATGACACCCACCTCGCCGAAGATCTGCCCGGCATGCAGATGGGCCAGCGGCACGGCTCCGTCGCCTGCGGCGCGGCTGACCGCGACCGAACCAGACGCGATGATATAGGCGCAGTCGCTGGCGTCGCCCTCGCGATAGACGGTCCCGCCTTGGCGGAACGGCGTCTCTTGCATCGCGTCCTTGTCAGGTTAGATCGCTTCGGCCTCCCGGAAGCGAGCGATTGCCGCGGCATCGTAGCCGAGCTCGGTCAAGATTTCCTCATTATGCTCGCCGAGCTGCGGCGGACGGCGGTGAATGCCCCCGGGCGTCTGCGAGAGGCTCACCGGCGTGTCGATGATCGGCGCCGGTTTCGCAATGCCCGGATACTCGACGTCCTTCATGAAGCCGACCTCGCGGATATGCGCGTTGTCGAGCGCTTCCTGCGGGCTCAGGATCGTGGCGGCCGGCAGGCGCGCCGCCTCGAGTTCGGCAAGGGCCTGCTCGGTGGTGCGTTCGGCGCACCAGGCCTGCATGCGTTCGCTGATGATCTCGCCATGTTCGGCGCGTGCGGCGTCGTCCTTGAAGCGCGGGTCGGTCAGCCAGCTCTCCTCGCCCATGAGGTCCGCCCAGCGCTTGTGCATGATCTCGCCGATTGCGATGCAGACTATCTCGCCATCCTTGGTCTTGAAACAGTCCGACGGGGCGTTGATCTGGCCCCGGTTGCCGGTGGCGACGCGGTTCGGCTGCGCGAGGGCCTGTTCGATGAGGGTCGAGTTAGCGTTGGTGAGCGCGGTTGCCAGCAACGATCCCTGCACATGCTGCCCTTCGCCTGTCTCCCTGCGCGACATGATCGCCGCCATGGTGCCGAGCGCGCACAGCGTCGCCGTGCCGTAATCGACCCAGGGATAGTAGGAACGCATGGCGCTGTCCTCAGTACCCGTCAGGTGCATGGCCCCCGACATGGCCTGGGCGACCGTGTCGAAGCCGACCTTTGTGGCGAGCGGGCCGGTGGTGCCGAAGGCCGTCGCCGTGGTCAGAATGATGTTCGGTTTGATCGATTTCAGCGTGTCGTAGTCGAGGCCGAGCTGTTTCAGCGCGCGGGGCGGCATGTTGGCGAGGACCACGTCGGCGGTGGCGACGAGCTTTTCTTGAATCTCGCGGCCTTCCGGCTTGGTCGGGTCCAGCGTCATGCCGCGCTTGTTGCGATTCATCTGCAGGAACATCGCGCCGGTCATGTCGTCGCTCATCGGCAGCACGTGGCGGTCCTCGCCGCCGCCGCGCTTGTCGATGCGGATCACGTCGGCGCCGAAATCGCCGAGCAGCGCGCCGCACCAGGGCCCCGCGATGAAACGCCCGAAATCGAGTACCCGAATGCCGTCCAGCACGCCGCCCATAGTTCTCTCCACTTCTTTCCTGTCTAGGCCTTAACAAACACGTTGCCGTCTTCGACCTTCACCTCGTAGGTCTTCAGATCTTCGCTGACAGGCGCGCACAGCGCCTTGCCGGATTTGATGTCGAAGCGGCCCTCATGCAGGGGGCACTCGATCTCGCCACCTTCCTGGAAGCCGTCCGCCATCGAGGCGAAGGCATGGGTGCAGATATTGTGCGTTGCGTAGATCTCGCCTTCGACATTGTACAGGGCGATCTCTTCGCTACCGACGGTCACTTTCTTCGGGTCGTCGGGATTGATTTCGGTCGTGTTGGCCACCTGGTGCCAGGTTTCTTCGCTCATGATTCCGTATTCTCCAAAAGCGCGTGTTTGTCAGTTCCAGCGCGGCTCCGGCGCCGGCCGCAGCAAGATAGTTTTCTAGGCCGTGGATTCCTAGTGTATTCATAGCGCTCCGGCGGCGCGGGCCGTCTGTACTATTCACCACGCGGCCGCGGCGGACTGATGACCTTCAGCGAATTCGATATCATAACGCTCGCCGTCATCGCCGTGGCGTTCGTCCTGGCCGGCCTGTCTAAGGGGTTCATCGGGTTCGGGCTGCCGCTGATCTCGGTGCCGCTTTGCTCCAGCGTCGTGTCGGTGCCGTTGGCCATCGCGCTGACAGCGGCGCCGATCTTCCTGTCGAACATTTATCAGGCTTTTCACGGCGGGCGTCAGACTGTGGTGCTGCGGCGGTTTTGGCCGCTGCTGCTGACGCTTGTCCCGGGCGTTCTGATCGGCGCGCAGGTGCTGGCCCGCGCGGACCACGATGCCATCGCGGTCATCGTCGGGACGCTGTTGCTGATCTTCGTGTTGGCGCAGTTCTTCGATATCAAACCGAATATTCCGGCGCGGGCGGAGCGGGGCCTCAACCCGGTCATCGGCATCGTTTCGGGTCTGCTGGGCGGCGTCTCGAGCATGTTCGGCCCCATCACGATTACCTATCTGGTCGCGTTGAAACTGCCGAAGGACATGTTCATCTCGACGATCGGGGTGTTCTACCTGTTCGGGATCGTGCCGCTCTACGCGACCTTGGTGATCACGGGCGTGATCGCGCGGGACGAGATCATCGCCTCGTTTCTGGTCTGCATCCCGCTCTATGCCGGGCTGTGGTTCGGGACCTGGCTGCGCGGCCGGATGTCCCAAGCCCTGTTCCAGCGCGCCCTGCTGTTGGGGCTGGTGGTGATCAGCCTGAACCTGATCCGGCGCGGCCTGTTCTAAGCGGCTACACCAGCGTGCGGCCACCATCGACATAGATTGTCTGGCCCGTAATGAAGGCGCCGGCGGGCGACAGCAGCAACAGCGCGGTGCCGAACAGATCCTCCACCGTTGCCATGCGCCCCATGGGAATGCGCGCCATCTGGTAGGCGCGGAACTCGGGCGTCGCCATGAACGGATCGGACAGCGGGGTCGGGATGACAGCCGGGCCGATCGCGTTGACCGCGACCTGATGCTCCGCCCATTCGACGGCCAGGACGCGGGTGAGCTGCATCAGGGCCGCCTTGCTGGTCGCATAGGCGGCGTAGTTCGGGTTGGCGACCTGGCTGGAGACCGAGGCGATGGTGACCATCTGGCCGCCGCCCTGATCGATCATCACCTTGCCGGCCTGTCGGCCGAGCAAAAGCGCGCCGGTCACGTTGATATCCATGCTGGCCTTGAAATCCGCCGCGGGCAATTCGAGGGCCGATGCGACGCGCAGGATGCCGGCGGCGTTGAGCATGCCGTTGAGGCGGCCGCCATTGGCGACCGCCGTTTCCACCGCCGCGGCGCAGGACGCTTCGTCGGTGACGTCGAGCCGGCAGCCCGTATGTCCGTCGCCAGGCAGCCCGCCGCTCGTTCGCGCGACGGCGTCTTCGTTCAGATCGGCGATGGTGATTTTGGCGCCACGGCGCGCCAGCTCCGCGGCGATGCCCGAACCGATCCCACCGGCGCCGCCGGCAATCAGGATGGAGCGGCCGGCGACGTCGAACATATCGGTCATTGGGTGATCTCCGGGTCGAGTTGGATAAGATCGGCGCCATAGCCGACCAGCGCATCGTCCGCCGCGAGGATCGCGGCGATCCGGCCAGGCTGGGGCGCCGTAACCGGTGTCACGTCATCAAGTACGCTGAGATGCGCGACCACAACGCCGGCGTCGACGATCTGGCCCAATTGAAGGTCTTCGAATGCGACGGTGCCGGCCACCGGTGCGGCGATCATCACCGGGTCCGTCGGTTCGGGTGCGGGAGGCCTGCCACCGATGACGGTACGCGTGCCGCCTTGCTCGATCATGACCCCGGTCAGGCGGCTGGTCTCGACAAGCGTTTCGATGTTCGCGATCTCCGTCGGGGTGAGCGGCACGCCAGGCTCCCTTTCTTGCGTTGAGTTCGTATACTGCCTCGGATTCGCAGGGGCCGAAACTGGGAAGATCGCCGTGCAACGGGTTTTGATCGCCAATCGAGGGGAAATCGCGCTGCGCGTGATACGCGCCTGCCGCAAGGCGGGGCTGGAAACGGTTGCGGTCCATTCCGAGCCGGACGCCAATTCGCCGCATCTGTGGGCGGCGGATCAGGCCGTGTGTATCGGGCCCGCGCCGGCGCTGCAGAGCTATCTCGACGGCAACACGATCCTGCATGTCGCCAAGGCGACCGGCTGCGACGCGATCCATCCGGGCTACGGGTTCCTGGCCGAGAACGCGGCCTTCGCCACGGGGTGCGAGGCGAACGGCATCACCTTCGTGGGACCGGCGGCCCAGTCGATCGAGATCATGGGTGACAAGGCCGAGGCGCGCCGCGCGGCGATGCGGCTGGGCGTGCCCGTGGTGCCCGGGTCGGAAGACAGTTTCACGGACGCTTCTGCTGCTGCGGAAGCCGTCCAGGCGGTCGGGTTTCCCGTCCTGCTGAAGGCCCGGTCCGGCGGCGGCGGGCGTGGTATGCGCGTCGTGGAGGACGCGGCTGGCTTCGCGGGGATGTTCCAGCAGGCGACGGCGGAAGCCGCCGCGGCTTTCGGCGACGGTGGGGTCTATCTGGAGCGCTATTTCAGCCGCGTCCGCCATATCGAAGTGCAGGTGCTGGGGGATGGGTGCGGCAACGCGGTCCATCTGTGGGAGCGGGACTGCAGCACGCAGCGCCGCCATCAGAAACTGGTGGAAGAAGCGCTCTCGCCGGCGCTGGATGCGGCGACGCGCGAGGCGATTTGCACGGCGGCGGTCGACCTCACCAAGGGGATCGATTATCGCGGGGCCGGGACGGTCGAGTTCCTCTACGACCCAGCCGACAAGGGCTTCTATTTCATCGAGATGAACACGCGAATCCAGGTCGAGCATCCGGTGACCGAAATGCTGACCGGCATCGATCTGGTCGGCGAACAGCTGCGCATTGCGGACGGGCAGGAGCTAGCCTTCGAGACGCCGCCCGCGCCGTCGGGGCACGCGATCGAGTTCCGCATCAATGCGGAAGACCCGGCGCGCGGTTTCGCGCCGTGCCCCGGGCGGGTCACGACATGGCGGCCGCCCGCCGGGGCGGACATCCGGCTCGACAGCCATGTCTATCCCGGCTTCGAGGTGCCGAGCTTCTACGATTCACTGCTGGGCAAGCTGATCGTCCGGGGCGACGACCGGGCCGATGCGCTGGCGAAGGCCGGGCTGGCGTTGGACCGCTTCCAGGTTGACGGCGTGGCCACGACGATCCCGTTTCACCGCGCCTTGCTGGACGATCCGGAGTTCCTGGCGGGCGATATCCACACCGGCTGGGTCGAGGCGCGCGCGGCATGAGCAAGACCGTCAACCTCATCGATCTCACCCTGCGCGATGCGCATCAATGCCTGTGGGCGACCCGCATGACCACGGGCATGATGCGCGACGTGGCGCCGCTGCTCGACCGGGCCGGCTTCGAGGCGATCGACCTGGTCGGCGGCGCGGTGTTCGATGTCTGCGTCCGCTATCTGCGCGAGGATCCCTGGGAGCGCATGCGGATCCTCAGCGAATGGGTGACCGAGACACCGCTGATCATCCACACGCGCGGGCAGAGCCTGTTCACCTTCGAGTTCTTCGCCGACGATGTGGTGGAGCTCGCGGCGGAACGCTTCGTCGCCAACGGCATGCGCTATCACACACCCTACGATGCGCTGAACGACATCAGGAATCTGGAAATTCCGGTGAAGAAGGCGCGTTCACTGGGGCTGCACACGGTTCCGGGGCTGGTCTATTCCCACTCCCCGGTCCACACCGACGCATACTATGCACAAAAGGCGAAACAGCTGGTCGCCCTGGGCGTCGACGGCGTCTTCATCAAGGATCCGAGCGGACTGCTGACGCCGGAGCGCATCGTCACCCTGGCTCCGGCGGTCAAGGCAGCGATCGGCGACCTGCCGCTGCAGCTACACACGCACTGCCTGTCCGGCCTGGGCCCTTATGTCGCGCTGCAGGCGGTGAGCCATGGGGTCGAGACGGTGCATACCGCGACCTCGACCCTGGCCAATGCGGCGTCGCATCCGCCGAGCGAACTGTTCGCGCGCAACTGCCGCCGCCGCGGATTCGAGGTACCGGTCGATCTGGATCTCGTCGAGGAGGCGGCGGCGCGCCTTGAGGTCATCGCGCGCGGCGCGGACAAGCCGGTGGGCGCGCCGATGGAATATGACGAGTTCCATTTCCACCATCAGGTGGCCGGCGGCATGATCTCCAACCTGGAATTCCAGCTCTCGACGCTCGGGATCGGGGACAAGCTCGAAGCGGTGCTGGAGGAGGCGGGCCAGGTGCGCGCCGACCTCGGCTATCCCATCGTCGTCAGCCCCTTCGCGCAATACATCATGACCCAGGCGGTGATGAATGTGATGGGCGCGGAACGCTACGCCTCGGTGCCCGACGAGGTGCGTCGCTACGTGCTCGGCGGCTATGGCGAAATCGCCGGCGAGATCGACCCAAACCTGTACGACCGCATTGCGCGCGGCGCGGAGCCGGTCACGGAACGGCCGGGCGCCTTGGTGCCGCCGGCGCTGGGCAAGCTGCGCGCGGAACGCGGCCCCTTCGCCAGCGACGACGATCTGCTGCTCGCCGCCTTCTACGCGCCGAAGGAATACGACGCGCTGAAGGCCGCCGGTCCCATCGACACGACGTCCCCGCTCGACGGCGGGCCGCTCCGCACCTTAGTGCGGGAGCTGGTGCGGCGGCCGGATATCCGGTCGGTCCATCTCGCGACCGACTGACAATCCAATCCTCGTATCTAAATCACTAAAATAGGTGACGGACGACGCGGCGGATTCCGTATAATTCTGACCGAAGCCCTGCAGGAGCTGAGTAATCCAGTGAAGAAATCGATTTTTCCCGTTTTCGTCATTTCGCTTTTTGTCGCCGCTTTAACGTCGGTCGCGGCCGCCGAAAAGGGCTTCGTCACGCTGAATGGCGAGCAGATAAAGCGCGTCTTCAGCGACGCCTACGATGTTCAATTGCCTGAAGACGGTGCCGGGTGGAGCGGCGCGGATTGGCTGTTGACCTTCCAGCCGAATGGTACCTGGGAGGCGACGACCTAAGAGGCCTGGGGCAACTGGCGCGTTGAAGGAAATTCACTTTTAGTTGCTCTGGTCGGCGGCAACACGCAATGAAAAGCACCCTACGAAGGGTGTCTCGGCGTAAAAGTGAATGTCGAAAACGGCGTGATCGCCGCATCGATCCCGAAGATGAAACTCCAACATTTCGTTATGAAAGAAGGCGCGTATGGCGAGTTGGCGTTCCTGAAGCCAGCGCCGCAGACGTCTGAGAAAGCCGTTTCATCGAAGAGATTGCCGGCCCGGCAGCCAGCGGCACCGCCGAAGGACGATGCCCGCGAGCGGGCGCTGGAGGAACAGCGC
>CAJWOT010000153.1 GCA_913044215.1 uncultured Rhodospirillaceae bacterium
AGACCGGTCGCGCTGTCGCTTTCGACAAAGACACCGCAGAACGTCCCTTCCCCATCGGCCGGTTTCATCCGCTCGCGCGGCAGCTTTCGCAGGAAGTTGCCAATCGAGGCCTCTTTACCCATGCCGATGACCGAATCGTAATCGCCGCACATGCCGGCATCCGTTTGATAGGCCGTTCCCGCGTTCAAGATGAACGCGTCCGCCGTCGGAATATGCGTATGCGTGCCGACCAGCAAGGTTGCCCGCCCGTCCGCGATGTGTCCAAGGGCCATCTTTTCACTCGTGGCTTCGCCGTGCACATCGACAATGACGGCATCGAAACCCGATTTCTTCGGGGCACTGGGCGGCAAATGCCGCTGGAGTTCTGGGAAAGGATCATCCAGCAACTCCATGAAAAGGCGAGTCATAACGTTGATCACCTTGATTCGGCGACCGGCTCCGTCCGTATAGACGGCCGCACCGCGTCCAGGGGTCGTTTCGGGATAGTTCGCTGGCCGAAGAAGCCGTTCGTCGCTGTTCATCTGCGGAATAATGTCGGGCTTGTCCCAGGTATGATTGCCGCCGGTGATGACGTCGACACCGGCGCCGAAAAGTTCGTTGCAGGTCTTTTCGGTCATGCCAAAGCCGTGCGCCGCGTTTTCGCCATTGGCAATGACGAAATCCAGCCGAAGGCGATCGCGCAAAGCCGGCACGTGCGCGGTGATCGCTTCCCGCCCGGACCGGCCCACCACATCGCCGCAAAATAGAATCCTCATGATGTACTGCTTTCCGGCTTAATGATGCCTTGCTCGGTTAGGATGCCGTCCAAAGCCGTATCGCCGCCGTCACAGGGCACCGCCGGCACCTCCTGCGCGGCATAGGCGACGCCCAGGGCGTAAACGGGTTGATGCTCGCGGATACTTCTGATCGACAAATCATAGAAACCGCCGCCATAACCAAGACGGTTTCCCTGCCGGTCAAACGCCAGTAGCGGAGCGAGGATCATATCCGGGTGGATCGTATCGGCATTCGAATCCGGTTCCGGTATCCCGAACGGTCCCTTTGCCATGGCAGTCGTTTCGTCCCACCTTCGGAAGATCAAAGGCATATCACGTTCTTGAACCACCGGCAGCGCGATGACAAATCCCTGATCCCGCAATTTATTCAGGAGGGGCAGCACGTTCGCTTCGTTTCCGATCGGGTGATACCCGGAAATGGCGATTCCGACCGGCGGCTGCACATGCTGCTCGAACATCTCCGTAAGCCGGGTGCCTATATCACCGTCCGCCGCTGCTGTATCGCGCCGCTTACCCGCTTCGGTTCGCAAAAGCCGCTTTTGCGCAGCGATGGATGACATGGGCTAACTTTCGAAGAGAAAAAAGTGGCGGCGCCGCACCGGCCGTCGGCCCAGTCAAACCCTCAAGGACCTGGGTAACCAGGTGGGCGCCGTATGCCGAAACCAAGATTCCGACAGTGACAGCTCCCTAAGAGCATATTATCGCCCCTGGGGTATGGTGGCCTAACGCACCGCGCAGCTAACCGCCTAACAATAACTAAGACGCTTCAAGCCTATCGGCAATAGCCTCCGCGCGGGCGGCGATCTGTTCCATTCTATCCGCAAGCTGTTCAGTGTCGGTCACTGCAGCCTTACCGGGCGCCCCTTCGCCTGCTTGCGCAGCGGCGAGTTCCGCATAGGCGTCTGACAATTCGTCCGATACCAGCAGGCTTGCCATCAAAAGCAGTCTGGCATCGCCGATTTGACCGTTTGACTCGACCAACTCTTCGACGCGGACTTTGATGTACTCCGCCAGACGGCTGGTATGCTCCTCCTGCCCTGCCTCGCAGCCGATGGTGTAGTTCCGGCCGTTTATCGTGACACTTAATTCCGGCATGACGGCCTATGTCGCCTGCAATATGCGTTGCAATCGGTCGATTGCGGTGTCGAGACGGCTCGCGATCTCATCGTTTTGCTTCCGAAGAATGGCGTTTTCCTTTTCGAGCGCCTCTGCCCTGGCGTTCGAACCTTGCGCGCTTACAGTTTCCATCAAAGCGGTATCGATACGAGCGAATGCTTTTTCAAGGCGTTCTTCAGCGTTTTTAATTCTTGAATTCATGTATTCCTGTGAGCTGCTCCCAAGTGGAATGATGAACGCCCATTACCTCGTCCACTCGGTGCGCGCGACCTTAAGCGGCGTATTTATGATCGTCAACCAAGGCCTTGCAATTCCGCCTATTACTTGGAATTCGAGTGGCCGTGAACATAACATCATGGGAACGGCTCGAATCGGCAAAACACCGTTGACGCGTTGGATGTCGCTGGGCATGTTGCCGACGGTTCGCGATTCCATCGCGCCGCCGTTCTTTTCCCAATGTCAAGGCCTCCACGATGACGCGCGCCGACACGACGAAAGTAGCCGTCAGTCACGACGACCTAGCCAATGCGATTCGCGCCCTGTCGATGGACGCGGTTCAAGCGGCCAATAGTGGCCATCCCGGTATGCCCATGGGAATGGCGGATATTGCCGTCGTGCTTTTCCGGGATTTCCTGAAGTTCGATCCGCAGGATGCCGCGTGGCCGGACCGGGACCGTTTCGTCCTGTCGAACGGTCATGGTTCGATGCTGCTTTACGCCCTGCTGCATCTGACCGGCTATCCGGACATGGATATCGGACAGATCAAAAACTTCCGGCAACTCGGCAGCCGCACGGCCGGTCATCCCGAATATGGCCATGCGCAGGGCATTGAGACGACCACGGGGCCGCTCGGCCAGGGCATCGCGACGGCTGTCGGTATGGCCCTCGCCGAACGGATGCTCGCAGCGCGCCATGGTCCCGAAGTTGTCGATCACTATACCTATGTATTCGCCGGCGACGGTTGCCTGATGGAAGGTATCAGCCACGAAGCGGTCTCGCTCGCCGGCCATCTGGGGCTCGGCAAGTTGATCGTGCTGTTTGACGACAATGAGATTTCGATCGACGGCCCGACGGATTTGTCGGTTCGTGACGATCAGATCGCCCGCTTCGAAGCGTGCGGCTGGGAGGCCAGCCGCGTGGACGGACACGACCCAAAAGCGATCGCACAGGCCATCGAGGCTGCCCGGAAGAGCGAGAAGCCTTCGCTGATCGCCTGCCGCACCGTGATTGGCTACGGTTCACCGAACAAGCAAGGCACGGCGAGCACCCATGGCGCGCCGTTGGGTGATGAGGAAATCGCGGCGACCCGGGAAAAACTCGGTTGGCCGCACGATCCCTTCGTGATTCCAAACGACATCACCGACGCCTGGCGCCAGATCGGCGAGCGCGGCGCAAACGCACGGCGCGCATGGCATTCACGGATCGATGCGCTGCCGGCTTCGGAAAAAGCGGCGTTCGAGAACGCGACCAGCGGAAACCTGCCCGACGGATGGGAAAACGCGTTTCAAACCTATATCGATGCTGTCATCGCCGAGCAGCCAAAGATTGCCACGCGTCAGGCGTCACAGAAGGCGCTGGATGCCTTGGCAGGAATTATCCCCAACCTGGCCGGCGGTTCCGCTGACTTGACCGGGTCTAACCTGACACAAGCCAAAGGCATGGAGCCCGTAACCGCGGAAAACTTCGCCGGCGAATACATCTATTACGGCGTTCGGGAACATGGGATGGCCGCGGCGATGAATGGAATCGCCTTGCATGGTGGCCTAATTCCCTATGGCGGCACCTTCCTTATCTTTACCGACTATGCGCGCCCCTCGATCAGGTTGGCGGCGCTGATGGGGCAGCGCGTCATCTACGTGATGACGCACGATTCCATCGGGTTGGGGGAAGACGGACCGACGCACCAACCTGTCGAACAGATCGCAAGCCTCAGGGCCATGCCGAATTTGAACGTGTTTCGGCCGGCAGACGCCGTCGAAACCGCCGAATGCTGGGCATTGGCACTACAAGCGGAGTCGACGCCGTCGGTTCTGGCGCTCACACGACAGGGTGTGCCGACGCTCAGAGCGCAAGGTTCAAACGGGAATCCCTCCGCTCGGGGCGCCTATGTTCTTGCGGAAGCCGACGGCGAGCGGCAGGTGACGCTGCTGGCCACCGGGTCGGAGGTCAGCCTTGCATGCGACGCGCGCGAATTACTGCAAAAAGACGGTATTGGCACGGCTGTCGTTTCGATGCCGTGTCATGAGCTCTTCGAGGCCCAAGACGCTGCATACCGCGAAAGCGTATTGGGCACGAATGGTGTGAGAGTTGCCGTGGAAGCGGCGGTCGCGCAAGGATGGGAGCGCTACATCGGTTGTGACGGCGCATTTGTCGGCATGTCGAGTTTCGGGGCGTCCGCGCCAGGCGGAACGCTGTACGAACATTTTGGTATAACGGCGCAGGCCGTGGCGGATGCCGCGCGGCAACGCCTTTAGACGATTATTGGATTAGGAGAGAGATCAATGGCAGTACGGGTGGCAATCAACGGTTTTGGGCGTATCGGACGGCTTGTCTTGCGCGCGGCGATGGAATCCGGCCGCGATGACATTGAGTTCGTTGGCGTGAATGATCTTGGCCCCGTCGACACAAACGCGCACCTCGTCAAATACGATTCGGTCCATGGTGTATTTCCCGGCGATGTTTCGACCGGCGAGGATTGGATGGATCTGGGGCGCGGCAAGATCAAGGTGACGGCCGAACGCGACCCGACGAAACTGCCCTGGGGAGAACTTGGCGTCGATATCGCCATGGAATGCACCGGCATCTTCACCAGCCGCGACCAGGCCGCGATGCATATTGAGGCAGGCGCGAAACGGGTTCTCGTGTCGGCGCCGGCCAGCGGGGCGGATCTCACCGTCGTCTACGGCGTCAATCATGAAGAACTCTCGGCCGACCACACGGTCGTGTCGAATGCGTCCTGCACAACCAATTGCCTGGCGCCGGTTGCGCATGTCCTGCACCAGGCGGTCGGGATCGACCGCGGCTTCATGACCACGGTGCACGCCTTTACCGGCGATCAGGCCACGGTCGACACTTTGCATTCAGATCTCCGGCGTGCCCGTTCCGCGTCCCAATCGCTGATCCCGACATCGACGGGCGCTGCAAAGGCGGTCGGTCTTGTGCTGCCGGAGCTGGCGGGCAAGCTGGACGGTACCGCGATCCGGGTGCCGACACCGAACGTTTCCTTGGTCGACCTGAAATTCGACGCCTCGCGCGAAACCGACGCGGCCGAAATCAATGGCGCCATTCAGCAGGCCGCGGGCGGTGCGCTCAAGGGTGTCCTGGAAACCAGCGATGCACCTCTGGTATCCGTCGATTTCAACCACAACCAGGCCAGCTCGACCTTCGACCTGACCCAGACACAGGTTATCGACGGCCGCCTGGTCCGTGTTCTGTCCTGGTACGACAACGAGTGGGGCTTCTCCAACCGTATGTCGGATACCGCGGTTGCGATGGGGAAACTCGGCTGAAGCGATACGGTAAAGCCGTAACTTTCATAAACCTGGCTCAGGCCGAAGCCGCGCTGTCGGTTGCGGAAGACCTGGTTGTCAGCTTAACGCTTATCAGTGTGCGGGGCGCTGCGGCGAGTGCCGGACCGGGATGGTTCGACGCCGTCGTAGCGCAGGCCACCAGCCGTTTCCCGGCCGTTCGATGCGAAGCCATCCTCGATTGCGATGACGCACCGGGTGACGCATTGGCGGCATTGCGGCATGGCGTCAAACATATCCGTTACTGCGGCGCCAAACAGGACGCGATTGCCGACATCGCCGAGCAATACGGTGCCCGCGTTTCGCCGGCGCGGCCGGAATCGCTCGATCTGGCGAACGTCGAAGGACAGGATGCGATAGCCGCTTGCCGATCTTGGCTATCCGACTAGTGTGGGCGGAGGACGGACCGCACGAATCAGAACGAGAGGAGCTGACGGAATGCTCACCGAAGACATGAAAAAGCTGATCAGCGAACATCGCGCCGGCATGGTCGCCTCTGTCAACGATGACGGCTCCCCATCCGTATCGCCGAAAGCGACTTTCGTGATCCTGGACGATGAGACGCTTGCGTTCGGCAATCTGCGTTCGCCGGGCACGATCAAGAATATCAATCAGCGTCCCAGCGCAGAGGTCTGCTTTATCGATGTTTTGGCGCGCAAGGCCGTGCGGGTAACAGGCACGGCAAAATATCTTAAGAACGACGAAGTGTCGGATGCGCTGCGCGCCGCCTTTGAGGAGGTCTGGGCGGATTTTCTCGACCGTTTTGCCGGTGTGGTCGAAATCAAGGTCAGCGCGGCCGAGTATATTCTGTCGCCAGCCTACGATATGGGAATTACGGAATCCGAATTGCGCGAAGCCAACCTCGCGCACCTGCAGAGCCTGTCCTGACGCTTGAAGTCCTAGAGCGAGATCAGACCGCTGATCCCGATCAGCGTACTGGCAACGAAACAAACACCCGAAAAACTCAGCAGTTTGAACCCGCTCTTGCCGCGTTTCATCGCTTCCGCCGTCATGTCGTCGGCCACGGTGTCCCTGTTCTCACTGTAACCGGGATCAATCGCCGCGGCCTCCTGTGACATTTGCAGGACGCTGCGAAAGACGACATACGCCATGACCGTCGGAATCAAGCCGATCGCATAGATCAATCCGGACGTCAGCATGATGTCCTGTACGCCCGCGACATTCGCAAACTGCTGGTGGATCGCGATACAGCTCAACAGCCCGAATGTGTGCGCAAAGAACACATAACCGATTATCTTGATAAACGGTTGATGTGCGGTGGCGGAGTCGGTCGCATTGTACTCCCGGTCGGGCCGGATACCTTTGCTTTCGGCTTGATCGTCGGTTTCCATGGTTCCCATTGTCAACCCAATTGTAACTTCCGTACCGTACCTACCGCCCGGTCGTTTCCGGATCGAACCCAATGCACTTTAGTGTACTTTATTGAATTATCCGCAGGCGTCGAGTATTGACTCACCACCGATAAATTAAGGAGCAGCCCTGATGAGAATTACGCAGCGCGTCAAAAAAATCCTGTCCAACTACGAGAGCGACTGCCCTGGGACAAAAACCAATCTCGCGCGCATCCTCATGCATGGCCGGCTCGGCGGCACCGGTAAGCTGATCATCCTTCCGGTCGACCAGGGGTTCGAGCACGGTCCGGCCCGCAGCTTCGCCAAGAATCCCGCCGGCTACGACCCACACTATCACTACCAGCTCGCGATCGACGCCAATCTATCCGCTTACGCAGCACCTCTTGGCCCGCTGGAGGCTGGCGCAGACACCTTCGCCGGCGCGGTGCCCTTGATCCTGAAGTGCAACAGCTCGAACAGTCACGCAACGGAAAAGGACCAGGCGGTCTACGGTACGGTGGATGACGCGTTGCGGCTCGGCTGTTCCGCTGTCGGCTTCACCATCTACCCCGGTGCCGATGATCAGTTCGAGATGATGGAAGAGTTCCAGGAACTTGCGGCGGAGGCGAAATCCGCAGGGCTCGCAGTCGTGCTCTGGTCCTACCCGCGCGGCGGAAACCTGTCGAAAGATGGTGAGACGGCAATCGATGTTACCGCCTATGCGGCACATCTGGCTGCCCTGCTTGGCGCGCACATTATCAAGGTCAAGCCGCCGACTGCCCATATCGAGCAGGAAGACGCCCGCAAGGTCTATGAGGCAGAGGGGATTCCCATCGGCACCCTCACCCAGCGGATCGAGCACATCGTCCAATCGGCCTTCAATGGGCGGCGCATCGTCGTCTTCTCCGGCGGCGCTGCGAAGGACACCGAAGGCGTGCTCAACGAAATCCGCGAGATCCGCGATGGCGGCGGCTCCGGTTCGATTATCGGCCGCAACTCCTTCCAGCGGCCCAAGGCTGAGGCGCTGGAGCTGCTGGGCACGATCGCACAGATCTATCAGGGCAAAGCTTGAGCCCCGCCGATCACTGCCGTCTTTATCTTATCACACCGCCGGCCTTCGAGCCGGCGGATTTCAAGGACGTACTGGCGCAGGCGCTCGACGCCGGTGATGTCGCCTGCGTTCAGTTGCGGCTCAAGGATGTAGACGATGACATTGTCCGTGCCGCCGCGGATGTTCTGCGGCCGGTGACGCAGGCGCGCGATGTCGCCTTCATCATGAATGACCGTCCTGACCTGGCGGTTGAGACGGGCTGCGACGGTGTTCATGTCGGTCAGCAGGACGCAAGCTACGACGACGCACGAAAATTGCTGGGCCCAGACGCTATCGTTGGCGTGACCTGTCACGATTCACGCGATCTCGCCATGACGGCAGCGGAGAATGGTGCCGACTACGTCGCCTTCGGCGCCTTTTACAAATCGGGGACGAAAACGCCGAAATATCAGGCCGACCCGGCGATCCTGTCCTGGTGGCAGGAGATGATGGAGACGCCCTGTGTCGCGATCGGCGGCATCACGA
Organism: uncultured Rhodospirillaceae bacterium; assembly: GCA_913044215.1. Taxonomy (GTDB): domain Bacteria; phylum Pseudomonadota; class Alphaproteobacteria; order UBA8366. The sequence goes on from CAJWOT010000153.1 coordinate 8,348, forward strand.
TCGAAAACAGCCCGGCACTGATCGAGGCCGGTGCTGATTTCCTGTCGGTCGTCGCCGGCGTATGGGACTATCCCGAAGGTCCCGCGGTTGCGGTGAAGCGGTTCAATGAGGCCATGGCGGCGATTGCCTGACCACAACGAAGCGGCTATAACGCCGCCGCAATCCAATTACCGAAAATTGAGACCATGAAAATCAATGGGAATGCCGTTCGCCCCGGCAATGTGATCGAGCATCAGAACCGGCTGTGGCGCGCAACCAAGATCCAACACACGCAGCCCGGCAAGGGCGGCGCCTACCTGCAGGTGGAACTCAAGGATATTCGCGACGGGACCAAGCTGAATGAACGGTTCCGGTCCTCGGAAACCGTGGAACGGGTCCGTTTGGATCAGCGCGAGTTTCAGTTCCTGTTCAAGGATGGTGACGAATACACCTTCATGGACAACGAGACCTACGACCAGATCACCCTGCATGTCGATTTCATCGGGCCTGACGCCGCGCAATTCTTGCAAGATGGCATGACGGTACAGATCGAATCGTTCGAAGGGTCTCCGATCGGCGTCATGCTACCAGAGCATGTGAATATGGAGATCACCGAAGCCGATCCGGTCGTCAAGGGACAAACCGCATCGTCTTCCTACAAACCCGCCTTGCTTGAGAATGGTGTGCGTATTCTCGTGCCGCCGCATATCGAAGCGGGGACACGGGTGCAAGTAAACACCGCCGACGGCACCTATGTCGGGCGCGCCAAGGACTAGGCGAACGGTCCTGAACGAAAGGTAGACGCCCATGGCGTTGCGATCCGCGATCATCAACGTCATGGCCATGGCGGCGGACAAGGCCGGCCGCAGCCTGGTGCGTGATTTCGGTGAAGTCGAGCAATTACAGGTCAGCCGCAAGGGACCGGCCGATTTCGTGTCCAGCGCCGACATGCGTGCGGAAAAGATCCTGCGTAACGCGTTGGCGCAAGCGCACCCCGAATTCGGTCTTCTCATGGAAGAAGGCGGCGAGATTAAGGGCAGCGATGACCGTCATCGCTGGATTATCGACCCCCTCGATGGCACGACAAATTTCCTGCACGGACTGCCACATTTTTGCATCTCCGTCGCCCTGGAACGCGACGGTCAGGTGGTTGCCGGTATCGTTTACGACCCGGTCAAGGATGAACTGTTCTGGGCCGAACGCGGACTCGGCGCCTACGTGAATGACAGGCGCCTGCGGGTGTCGGGCCGCGGCCGGATGCGCGAAGGCGTCTTCGCAACCGGCATTCCGTTCCTCGGCATTCAAGACGGCCCCGGACACCAGAAGTTTCTTGGCCAGCTCGGCAGCGTCATGGCCGAATGTGCCGGTGTGCGGCGTTTCGGCTCCGCCGCGCTGGATCTCGCCTATGTCGCCGCGGGCCGGTACGACGGATTTTGGGAGAACGGCCTTAATCCGTGGGACGTGGCCGCCGGCGTTCTGTTGGTCCGGGAAGCCGGCGGGCTGGTCACTGATATTGCCGGCCGCCGTTACGAGCTGGGGGCGGCCGATATCTGCGCCGGAAACGATCAACTGCACCAGCCTTTGCGAAATTTACTTCGAAAGATGCCCGCGCGGGACTAGCAGTTGTCTGCCGTTCGGCCCTGAGTTATGGTCACGGCACAAAATATTCGCGGTTAAGAGCGCGAAAAAACATAGATGGATAGGCTTCCAAATTGGAAAAGTGTGGTCTGAATTTGGGACGGCACCGGGGCATCATATCTTGGCGATCTAGCGTTTTGGCCTGCGCCCTGATGGCTATGGCGGCGCCTGTCAGCGCGCAGCAACAATATTACGTATTCGCCCCCGGCTCGAGCCGGCCCAGCGTGATCGTCGACCTCAGCGTTCTGGAAAAACTCGGTCCGCAGCCGACACTTCCCGGAATGCTTCGCTCCGGCCGAACCCCGGTCGCCCCGGCGGCACCGCAACGCGGCGGTTTATTGCCACCGCCGTCCGAGCCGCCTCGCTCGCAATTGAGCCTGCCGAGCGGCTTTGGGCAGCGCACCGCGCCCGCCGC
>CAJWOT010000154.1 GCA_913044215.1 uncultured Rhodospirillaceae bacterium
CTGCCCAGCAGCGCAATTTTTTCCCTATGGCGAACCGTCTGCCCCTTCTTGATCAGGATTTTACGCAGATGCCCGTAGCGCGTGCGGATACCAAAACCGTGTTCGATCTCGATCATACGCCCATAGCGGCCGTTCCAGCCTGCCTTGGTCACCACACCCGGCGCGGAAGCATAGATCATGGTTTTAGTGCGGGCCGCCAAGTCGACGCCGGCATGTAAGGCCCATTTTTTAGAAATCGGATCTCGACGTTTTCCGAATTTGCTGGCCACCCGGTAGGTATCGACAGGGGAGATCAACGGCACCGCCTGTAATGCAATCTTCAGCGCTTCCAAGTGTGTCAATTGCGTGTCCAGGCCCTGTACAGCACCGGCAAGGCTGTCATTCGCCTGGGTAGCGGCCAAAGCGACGAACGGCCCGCCTTGGCCGAGTTCCTGGTCGGCTTGAACCTTGGCCAACAGACCCTTTACGTCGAGCCCAGTCATTTCAATAATGCGTTCAAAATCCTCGATATCGCCAACCGCCAATGCGTTTAGGGACTCGATAACTTTCGAGCGCGCCTGATGAATATCCGTGAGGCGATCCAACAACAGCGCGACCCGTTCGGTAAGGGTCTCTTTTGCAGGGTTGTGCGGTCCAGGATCACCCGTCTCCTCGCCGAGGCGCGTAACGAGTTTGCGCATATCGGCTTCCAGGACATTCGCCCGTTCTTCTTCGGCGCGCAGCGCGCCTTCGAGGGCCGCTGCCTTTACATCGAGGTCAGCCCGCTCGCTGGAAATACGCTCGTAATCCGCCTGCGCCGCTGCAAGGTCAGATTTTAATGCCGAAATTTCGACATATAGACTGCCTTCCTTTGCCTTCGCCGCCGTTATGTTGTTTTCCAATTCACTCTTGCGCGCGACGAGCGACACCTTCGTCGTCTCGATCGACTTTATTTCGCCCTGAGCGTCGGATAACGATGCGTTCAGCGTGCTGATTTCCGCTTCCAGCTTTGCGTTCGACGCTAGCGTCTGCTGGAGTTTTTCCTCCAGCGATTTGACCCGCCGCTGTAGGCCCGCACGAGCTTGGTAAACCTTCTTCCGCTCCGCGACCGCTGTAACGAGTTCATGCTGGACCAGGTTAAGCGAGTCGGCCAGCACGGCATCCAGCTTCGTCATCTCATGTAGTTCTTGATCCAGCTTGCGCAGATGCTGGCGCATTGCATCTCGCGATTCCGTTATTGCGGCCAGGCGGCCTCCCGCCGATTTCTCCGGCGCATTCCCGTGAACATCTCCGGCGATAAGCGCATCAGCATCGGCAAACCGGCCGACGAGCTCAGCCTGGTTCTGTTTCAACTTCCCGGTAACCTCGGCAACCTTGCGCTGATAAATCGCTATTTCCTGCAACAAATCTTCGTAGGCGATACGCGCATCTTCCAGACGTGCGTCAGCCGCTGCGATCTTGTCGTATTCGACGATCGAGACGATCGTCGCCGACGCGCCCCACAGAAGGAGCGCCGCGAAGAAGCAGGCGATAGTTTTTTGCAGACGAGGGGTCAGGACGAGGAAACGAACACGCCCGTCCGAACGCAGCAGCAATTCCCGCTCACGGAAGACGCGCGCCGCGACACGCCTAAACTTTGAACTCGACTGCTTCGGTGCCGTATTGCTCTGTGACACGCTTTTCGTAGCCCGTTTAACCCCGCGACAGGACTATATCAAAAGCGCTCCGGAATCAGAGTCCGAATCGTTGGAATCGGTAACCAAAGCAACCAGCCAATTTTCAGAGCGCAGAGAATCGCGGGAATCCGCGGTTAACGGACCGGATTTTCCGGTCCTCGGCCGCGATAAGCGTCGATAAAAGCGGCGGCGGCTTCAGTTTCGAGACGATCGAGTCGCAGAATGCGACGCCATGCGGTGAGAATCACTTTCTCTCCAAGGCCGGCCCTGCGGACCGAAACGATACCGCTCCACGGTCCGGGGAACAGAGCAGTCCACCGTTTCAGCGTCTCCAAGTCCTCGGCCGACGGTTGGTCGTAGTAGATCACGATCATTCCATGCTCGAGCGAATGCACCAGATTGCTCCGCCCCTTCGAGGTTTCGTAGAAACCAGGATTGACCCAATGAATAAAATGCGGCCCCGAAGTCGGCGGGTTGGTCCCATAGTTGATCTGAGTGCCGGCCGGCACGTGCGTCCGGCCTTCATTCGGGAACGTCTCAACCCGCTTCAATTCACTCTGTCCCGCAGCCGCAAACGCCTCGAACGCGCCCTCCTCCTGCTGCGCGGCAAAGAACCCGTAGCCCGCCCCGGCCAGCGCCAGAACTGCGATGCCATAGATGACGTAGCGTGTCGGAAAACTGGTTGGTTTGGTTTCCTCAGCAGACCGCTTCGAGGAAACATTCTTTGGCTGCTTGGCTGGTGCCTTTTTGCGTTTTCTGCTCGATTTAGCCATGTGTGCAAATAGACCTAACCGTTATTGCCCTTTGGTTGCGGCTATGCCTAGTCGATTAGGCCCCTAGGCCGCAATACACCTCTGCAACAGCAGTATATCAAGATACCGTGTACCGGAGAGGGATACCTCTTAATGCAGCGTGGCATCGGTCGGCGTCGTGAGTTGCGCCTCACGCTCTCGCCGTTCGTCAAATATCTCCCGGATCAGCGACAGGACCGCCTTCTCGGCATTGTCGATGCCGTGTTTCTCGCAATGAAGTATGCATGCGGCCAACAATGAGCCGTAGCAGATCTTATCCAAATCTTTCATCGATCCGGCATCGGCGATCAACCGCCGAGCGGCTTCGCCAAAGGTATCCACGACCGTGTCGAGAAAATCGAACTCTTCGCCCGTATCGTTCATAACGCAACACTCAGATACCGAAAGAACGGTACAGATTTCCCAGCGGTTTCGCGCGATTTCTTGCAGGTGACAGCGAAAGTTCTTTCGCCGTGGCTGTATTATAAAATCAATCCGGCTTCGCGGGAAGGCGCCCGCCTGCCGAGAGCAAGGAAGGCGTCATGACCGATCGCGGACACGTTTCATGACTAACCTGATGGCAACGCGTTTTACCGCGCGAAAAGTCAGCGCCGGTGCCAGCATGGCACGGCGGATCGGGTCGGAAATTTCAATAGTCCGTCGCCCGAGGGCGTCCAAACCGCGCCGTGCGACGATTTCCGGATCCATAATATGGGGAAAGATGCCGTCGCTAAGACCGGCACGACGGAAGAACTCCGTCCGTGTCGCCCCCGGGCACAAGGCGAGCACGTCGATGGGCGCCTCGGCCAACTCTCCTGCAAGCGCTTCAGCGAACAGCAGGTCGAACGCCTTTGTCGCCGCATAGGTGGCGAAGAAGGGCAAAGGCTGGAAGGCGGCGACGCTCGAAACCACGATGATCCCCGCGCGCCTGCCTGATACATCCGCGCGCGACGCCATGCCCGGCAACAGGGCTCGCGTCAGCACCACCGGCGCAACGACATTCACTTCGGTCATCTCGCGCTCGGCCGCCAGCGGGTTATCGACCACGGCGCCGAATCGCCCAAGTCCGGCATTGTTGATCAAAAGGTCGATTTCAGCGGCCTCCGCGGCCGCGATCACCCGGTCGCGGCCCGCTTCCGTGGCGAGATCGGCCAGCACGATTTCGATCTGGCGGCCGTCATGGGCCAGAGACTCACGTAACGCTGCGAGCTTCGCCTCCGTGCGCCCCGTGAGAACCAGACCGGTTGTCACGGGCAATGCCTCGGCAAATGCCTTGCCGATCCCATAGGTCGCCCCGGTGATCAGGGCGCACCGATGCTCCATAATCTTCCTCCTTCACGGCGGCACTATAGCGTGTATCTATAACGCCGAAGAGGAGGAGCAAACCGATGCGGGCCTGGCAGCGCATGTTGAGCGGACGGCGGCTGAATCTGTTGGAACCGTCGCCATTGGATATCGAGATTGAAGACATCGCGCATGGCCTTTCCCGGGTCGCGCGCTGGAATGGGCAAACATCGGGCGACTGGGCGTTCAGCGTTACGGAGCATTCCGTGCTCGTGGAAGCGATATTGGCGCGCTATCGCAAAAACGCGCCGACATCATGGCGTCTCGCCGCGTTGCTGCACGACGCGGCCGAATACGTTATCGGCGATCTGATTTCCCCCTTCAAAGCGGCCGTCGGATTGGATTACAAGGCGTTCGAGGCAAATCTTCAAAGCGCCATCCACATCCGGTTCGGACTGCCGGCAACGCTGCCGAAGACCGCTCAGACACTCATCAAACGGGCCGACCGTGCCTCGGCCTATCTCGAGGCAACGCAGCTCGCCGGTTTCGATGAAACCGAGGCCGGCAAATTCTTCGGCAAGCCGCGTGGCCTAGACGACATCACCCTGAAACCCTTGCCGGCGGATGCGGCGAAATCCGCCTTTCTCAAACGTTTCGAAACGCTGTCCGCCATGTTGTAGCGCGGCTATGATGCCCGCCGAACAAATGCAGCCGAAGTTTACATGAGCGAACTCGCCACCCTGACCGCGACCGAACTTGTCGATCGCTATCGTCGCAAGGATCTATCCCCAGTCGAAGTTACCGACGCGGTGTTGACCCGCATCGATACCTGCAACCCGGCGGTCAACGCCTTTCGCATCGTCGATCCTGACCATGCGCGAGCCAGCGCAAAAGCGTCGGAGGACCGCTGGTCCAGGGGCGACCCCTGCGGACTACTCGACGGGGTACCAACGACCATTAAGGACATCATCCTCACCAAAGGATGGTCGACCCTGCGCGGCAGTGAAACTGTCGATCCTGACCAGGCGTGGGACGAGGATTCCCCATGCACCGCCCGTTTGCGGGAGCATGGCGCCGTCCTGCTGGGCAAGACGACGACGCCGGAGTTCGGCTGGAAGGGGATCACCGACAGTCCGCTTACCGGAATCACGCGCAACCCCTGGAATACCGACCGGACACCGGGCGGCAGCAGCGGCGGGGCGGCGGCGGCCTGCGCCCTCGGCATGGGTGCGCTGCATATCGGGACGGACGGCGGCGGTTCGATCCGCATTCCCGCCGGTTTCGCCGGCGTCTTCGGACACAAACCCAGCTTCGGTCGGGTCCCGCTCTGGCCGAGCAGCGCTTTCGGCTCGCTGTCTCATGTCGGGCCCATGACCCGGACCGTGGGCGACGCCGCGTTGATGCTGAACGTCCTGGCCGAGCCCGATGCACGCGACTGGACCGCTCTGCCCTATGACGGGCGGGATTATCGGGATGGGCTGGAGACCGGCATCGAAGGCCGTCGTATCGCCCTTAGCCTCGATCTAGGTTATGTCTCCGCGGTCGATTCCGAAATTGCCAATCTGGTGCGTGCCGCGGCTCGTGTCCTGGAAGACCTAGGTGCCAGCGTTGAGGAAGTCGATCCAGGGTTCGATGACCCCTATGAAACCTTCCGCCGCCATTGGTTTGGCGTCGCCGGCAAGCTGGTTGCCGACATGACGCCGCAACAGCGCGCGGCCGTCGACCCGGGCTTGCGTGAAACGGCAGCGGCCGGCGCAAAGATCACCCACAATGAGTTTCTGGAAGCGGTTGAAAACCGCAACGCGATCGGCGAGACCATGTCGCGCTTTCACGAGAATTACGACCTGCTTCTGACACCGACATTGCCGATCCCGGCCTTCAAGGCCGGACAGGAAACGCCAGGCCCACTGACAGATGCGCGTTGGGCGGCCTGGACCCCGTTTACCTTTCCCTTCAACCTGACGCAGCAGCCCGTCGCCTCCGTCCCTTGCGGCTTCACCGCGGACGGACTGCCGGCAGGCATGCAAATTGTCGGCCCGCGATACGCAGACATGATGGTCCTGCAGGCCGCGCGAGCCTACGAAACTGCGTGTCCTTTCCGCATGCCAAACGAACCGAACGTGCAACACTGATGCCTGATACGACAAAAATTCAATCCGATGTCCTGGATCGCTTCAAGGCGATCGTCGGCCCACAAGGCTGGATAGAAGACGACAATGACAAGGCCGGCTATCTGGTCGATTTCCGCAACCTCTACCAGGGTGCGTCCCCGCTCGTCTTGCGGCCAGCCAATACGGAAGAAGTTTCCGACATCGTCAAACTTTGCGCGGAAGCCGGGATCGCCATTGTCCCGCAGGGCGGCAACACCGGCTATTGCGGCGGTGCCACCCCGAACGAAGCGGGCAACGAAATCGTCGTCGCACTGACACGGATGAACAAAATTCGCCAAATCGATCCACTCGACGACACGATCACCGTTGAGGCCGGTTGCGTGCTGGCGGATATCCAGGCCGCAGCGGAATCTGTCGACCGCCTGTTTCCCCTGAGTCTCGCGGCGGAAGGCAGCTGTCAGATCGGCGGCAACCTGTCGACCAATGCGGGCGGAACGGCTGTCTTACGTTATGGCAATGCGCGCAGCCTCGCGCTCGGGCTCGAAGTCGTTCTGCCGGACGGAGAGGTCTGGGACGGGCTGAGGCTGCTGCGCAAGGACAATACCGGCTACGATCTGAAACAACTCTTCATCGGCGCGGAGGGCACGCTCGGCATCATCACCGCAGCGAGCCTGAAGCTCTACCCGCGACCGGTCGAAACCTGCACCGCCTTCGTGGCCCTGGCCGACAGCGCGGCGGCGGTCAAGCTATTGGCCCGTACGAAAAACGCCAGCGGCGACGGGACGACGACCTTCGAGTATATCGACCGTGCCTGTCTCGACCTGGTTTTCGCAATGCACACCGATCTTGCGGACCCCTTCGCCGAGCCGCACGCGCACTACGCCCTGATCGAGATGTCCGCCAATCAGGATATCGCGGAACGAGTTCTCGGTGACGCGTTCGAGGCGGAAGAAATTCTCGACGCGGTGATCGCCGTGAGCGGCGCGCAGGCGGCCAATTTGTGGAAGCTGCGGGAATCGATTCCGGAAGCGCAAAACCACGCCGGCGGCGTCATCCGGCACGACGTGTCGGTCCCGGTCTCCCGCGTCCCGGAGTTCCTGGCGCGGGCACGCGTTGCCGCGGACGAGACGATCGCTGGAATCCGGGTCGCGCCCTTCGGCCATATCGGCGACGGCAATATCCACTTCAATCTGGTTCAACCTGAAGGCGCCGCACGGGCTGACTTCTTGGACCGAACGCACGACATCGAGGTGAAGGTGCATGATATCGCGACCGACCTCGATGGCAGCTTCAGCGCCGAGCACGGTATCGGCCAACTCAAGCGCGACGAACTCACCCGGTACAAACAGCCCGCCGAACGCGAGATGATGTTGCGGATCAAGGCGGCCCTCGACCCGCAAGGACTGATGAACCCCGGAAAGGTGCTTTGACCCATGCAGATTAACGGCACGACAGCCATCGTCACGGGCGCCGCCTCAGGCCTGGGCGCGGCAACAGCGGGATTGCTGTCCGAATGTGGAGCGAAGGTTGCGTCCCTCGATCTGTCGTTCGACACACCAAATTCGATCGGCGATAGCGCGCTGCAGCACCCTTGTGACGTAACCGATGAGGCGAGCGTGCAGGCGGCACTTGCCGCTGCGACGGAGGCGCTGGGTACGGCCCGCATTCTGGTCAATTGTGCCGGTATTGCGGAAAGCCGCCGCGTTTTGGGCCGCGAAGGCGTGATGTCCTTGGAGCATTTCCGCCGGATCATCGATGTTCATGTGGTCGGAACCTTCAATGTCACGCGGCTGTTTGCCGACGCGGCGCGCCGCCTCGATCCCATCACCGCGGACGGACACAAAGGCGTCGTAGTGAACACCTCTTCCGTCGCCGGGCTCGAAGGGCTGGTGGGTGCGGTTTCCTATTCCACCGCAAAGGCCGGCATCGCAGGCATGACCTTGCCCCTCGCCCGCGAGTTTGGGCGCGAAGGCATTCGGGTCATGGCCATTGCGCCGGGCTTTTTCGAAACGCCGATGGCGGCAACGGTGAAAGACGACGCGCTCGATCAATTTCTCAGCGTTGTCCCCTTTCCGAAGCGATTGGGCGAACCGCGCGAATACGCTGAGCTTGTCCGCCATATCTGTGAGAATGATATGTTGAACGGCAGCGTGATTCGCCTGGACGCGGCGATCCGGGTGCCATGAGCGAGGAGATTGATCGATGGGAGATGTGTATGTCGTAGGTGTCTCGATGACACCGTTCGGCCGGTTCTTCGACAAATCCGTAAAGCAGCTGACCCATGAAGCGGTGTCCGCAGCCCTTAACGACGCCACCCTGGATAAAGAGTCGGTCGGGGCGGCGTATTTCGCCAATACGACGCAGGGCTTGCTGGAAGGGCAGCATCTGGTACCGGGCGAAATGGCGTTGCGCGACATGGGGTTCGAAGGCATCCCGATGATGAATGTCGAGAACGCCTGCGCCAGCGCATCGAGCGCCTTCCATAGTGCGTATTTGGCGGTGAAAGCGGAGATGGCGGAGGTTGCCCTCGCCGTCGGCGCAGACAAGATGTATGACGCGGACAAGGCGAAATCTTTCAAGATTTTCGACGGAGCCCTCGACGTACACAAGGTCGGCGATACTTTCGCTGGCCTGGAAGCCCTCGGCGAAGGGGTCGAACCGCCGGAAGGGACCAACATCCCGAACGGACAGCGCAGCCCGTTCATGGATGTCTATGCCAACTTCGCGAAATTCCACATGAAGAATTTCGGCAGCACGCAGCGCCAGTTCGCCGCGGTTGCCGCCAAAAACCATCAACACTCGACACTCAATCCGCTGTCGCAGTACCGCGACGCCTATTCCGTCGACGACGTGCTCGACGCACGTCTGATTTCCTGGCCGTTGACACTGCCCATGTGCTCACCGATCAGCGATGGCGCCGCTGCCGCAATCCTGTGCAGCGAAGCGTATCTGGACAGGCTGGACGAAACGGTCCGCGCGCGGGCGATCCGGATCGGTGCCTGCGAGATCGGCACGGGCATCACCCGTTCGGCCGAAGAGGTCGAAAAGCACATCACGCATTTGACCGCCAACCGCGCCTACGAACGGGCAGGGATTGGCCCCAAGGACATTTCCGTCGCCGAGGTGCACGACGCCACCGCATTCGGCGAAGTGACGCAGACCGAAAATCTTGGTTTCTGCGACTTCGGGCAGGGCGCCTGGTTGGCTGAACAGGGCGAGACCGCGCTCGGCGGCCGCATACCGATCAACCCATCCGGCGGATTGGAGTCGAAAGGCCATCCGATCGGGGCGACGGGTCTCGGACAGATTTACGAACTCGCCACCCACCTGCGCGGGGAAGCCGGCGAGCGCCAAGTGCCGGACGCCCGTTTCGCCATTGCGGAGAATGGCGGCGGCATCTACGGGATCGAGGAATCGGTCTGCTGTATCACGATCCTGGCGCGCGGCCAATGACCGACCGCGGCGCGGTCACTCACGAGGTTCGCGGCACCGCGCTGTGGATCACGCTGAGCCGCCCGGACGCAATGAACGCGATCAACGATGCCGTCATTGACGGTTTGACCGCCGCGCTGGATGCAGCCGACAGCGACCACGCCTTGCGTTGCATTGTCATCAGAGCCGAAGGACGCGCCTTCTGCGCAGGCGCCGATTTGAAAGCGGTCCAGGAAAAAACCGCGAGCGGAACGATGGATGGGTTCGTCGACCGGCTGTTGGCAGTCTTCAACCGGATCGAAGCATTTCCCAGGCCTGTGGTGGCCGCCGTGAACGGCCTCGCGTTGGCCGGCGGACTAGAAATGGTGTTGTGCTGCGACCTGGTCATCGCTGCGGAAAGCGCCAAGATCGGCGATGCGCACGCGAACTACGGGCTGATTCCTGGCGGCGGCGGCTCGGTACGGCTTCCGCGGAAAGTTGGACCCACGCGTGCGAAGTACCTGATGTATACAGGGGCGTTCCTCGATGCAGCCGAACTCGAGCGCATGGGCTTGGTCAATCAAGTCGTTCCCGACGACGCGCTGGAGGAGACGGTCTCGGCGCTTACAGCCCGCCTGGGCGAAAAATCGCCATTGGGACTGAAGCTCATGAAGCAACTCATCGACGATGGCTTGGAGCAGCCGAAGGAAACGGCCCTGCGCAACGAGTTGATGGCGATTGCCGTGCACAGCCGGTCGCAGGATTGGGCCGAGGGGCTCGCAGCCTTCACTGAAAAACGCAAACCGAACTTTATCGGCCGTTAATCGAACCAACACCGTACACATGCTGCTTTCGCGCCGCTCAACTGCAGCCCGAGCTTGGACCGCCGCCACAAAACATCATCTGCGTACGCCGCCCATTCCTGCTGCTTCAGGTAATCGAGCTCCGCCTCGAAAAGGTCTGCGCCAAACGCTTCGCCAAGGCCCGTCTGTCCCGTTGCATCGCCCAGCACAAGCTCAATGCGGCTTCCATACGCGCGCGCAAGCCGCGTCACCGTCGTCTCCGGGAGCCAATTGTAACGCCGTCTCATTTGCGAGAGGAATGCC
>CAJWOT010000155.1 GCA_913044215.1 uncultured Rhodospirillaceae bacterium
CGTCGATCTGCCGACGGACGATTGTCTCGACATCACCTTGTCCAAGTTCACCCCGTTCAGCGGCAAAGCGGATAAAGCTTTCGAACGAAGCCCCCACCCGGGTCAGGTCACGCGGGAAATCGATTAGCTCGATGAACCGGTCGTTGAACGCGACGAGGTTCAAATCGCGATCGAAGAGGGTAAATCCCTGATCGACATTGTCGAGAACCAGACGCGATATGGTCGTCTGATCGGTCAGCCGTCTGTTCAGCTTGGCAACCGAATGGAACCGCCAGCCGAAGCTTGCCAGCAGACCGATAAGCGCAATCGCACCAACGACCCAGACCGCGTTGGAGACCGTCCAGAACATCGCGTCGCCGCCGGTCATCGGCCTCTCCACCATACGCGTTTCACTGCGGCGCCTTTATACGAAACGCGCCTTAAAATGGTATTAAAGGGGGAGAATTAGGCGTAACGGTATCCGTAATACGTACTCGCGTACCGGATTAAAGCGGTGTCGTCGCTGTTTCGAGCCACCGTCGGCCGGCCGCGTCCAAACCGTCAGACACCATCTCAAATACTTTCGCATGATAGTCGTTGAGCCAATCGATTTCCGCAGCGTCGAGCAGCGACCTCTCAATCAGTTCGCGATCGATCGGCGCAAAGGTCAAGGTTTCGAACTCGAACATATTCCGCTCGGCGGCGGCCAGCGCCGTGCAAGGCACTACGGTGACCAAGTTTTCGATGCGGATGCCGTAACCGCCGGTTTTGTAGTAGCCGGGCTCGTTCGAGACGATCATGCCTTCGCGCAGGGCGACGGCACTGGGCGCCTTGGAAATCCGGTGCGGGCCCTCATGAACGCTCAGATAGCTGCCGACCCCGTGCCCCGTGCCGTGATCGAAATCGAGCCCCGCCTGCCACAGCGCCTGCCGGGCCAGAATGTCGAGCTGCGCGCCGGACGTCCCTTCCGGGAAGCGCGCGGTCGCGATCGCGATATGCCCTTTCAGCACCCGCGTGAACCGGTCGCGCATCTCATCGCTCGGCGTGCCGATGGCGACGGTCCGCGTGACGTCCGTCGTCCCATCGAGATATTGCGCACCGGAATCGACAAGATACAGCTCACCGGGTTCCATCTTGCGGTCGGTTTCCGGTTCGACCTTGTAGTGGACGATCGCGCCGTTTGGCCCGGATCCGGAAATCGTGTCGAAGCTGAGGTCGCGGATATTCTCCCCCTCGTCCCGGAAGGCGGCGAGCCTGTCCGCGGCCGCGATCTCGGTGAGATTGCCCGTGGGCGCCGCCTCGGCGAACCAGGCCAGGAATTTAGACAGTGCGATGCCGTCCCGTTTGTGCGCCGCGCGGGTCCCGGCGATCTCGACCTTGTTCTTGCACGCCTTGGGCAAAGCGCACGGATCGTCGCCCACCGCAACCGTGGCGCCGCCGTCCCGCAACCGGTCGAAGACCAGAGCCGCCGCCGAAGTTGGATCGACCCGCACCGTTTTGTCACCGAGCGCCTCCAACGCCGCGGGAAACGCCGCCGCCGGCGCCACCGACACCCCATTGCCGATATGCTCGCCCAGCCCCGGGGCCAGTTTGCGCGGATCGACGAACCAGTCGACCGAACCGGAGCCATGGACGATGGCAAAGGACAGCGGCATCGGCGCCCGCGGCACGTCGCCGCCGCGCACATTGAGCAGCCACGCAATGGAATCCGGCGCGGTCAAAACGGCGGCGTCGCACCCCGCCGCTCTCAGGGCGGCGCCAATCTCCTCGCGTTTCTCCGCCGCAGGTTTCCCGGCGAAATCGAGACTATGCGGGACAATCGGCGCGATCGGTGCCGCAGGCTGCCCTTCCCAGACGGCATCGATCGGATTGACTTCCTGGGGAACCAGAGACCCGCCCGCGCGTTCCGCCGCCTTGCGCAGCGCCACAATGGAATTTTCCGTGTGTACCCACGGATCGTAACCGAGCTTCCCGCCGGACGGTAAAGATTCAGCGATCCATTTTGTCGGTGGCATATCGATCAGGTGGTGCGGCTCAAGCGCTTCCGTATCGACCTGTGAGCGAACCTGAAGCGTGTAGCGTCCATCGACGAAAATGGCGGCGCAATCCTTGAGGATCACCGCAGTCCCGGCCGAGCCGGAGAACCCCGTCAGCCACCGCAACCGGTCGGCGCGCGGCGGCACATATTCACCCTGATGCTCGTCCGTACGCGGCACGACGAATCCATCCAAACCGCGCCGCGCCAGCTCCTCGCGAAGCTGGGACAGCCGTTCCGCACGGGAGGGGCTGGCAGGCTGTTCGGCCGCCAGGGTTGCCTTGAGCGCCAGCAACTGTTCGCGCAGCGCCTCGCCCGCCTGCGGTGCGATCAGTTCAACCCAGGCATCGGGCTGCGAGCCTTCCGGCGCGCCAAGAACGCCGGCGACCAGCGATCGCACCGCATCGACGCCAAGCGTGATACCCGCCGCTGTCAACTTTTCCGCAAGCGCGGCATCGCCATCGTAGGCGCGAATTTCGGCTGCCATCGATATCTCTCCTGTCACGTTCGGTCCTTGCTCTTAGCACAACATAGCCGACGAAACAGGCGGTTTGCGGCGGTTGTTGCCGACGCACCATGTGGTGCCGGCAAAGCAGGGCTGCAATTTTCGCAATTGAACGCGCCCGCGGATTCCCCATGTGCCAGTCAAGCAGTGAGGGTGGGCCTGCATGTTATTGAAAACGAGTATGAAAACGGAGCAGAACCATGTCGGAATCGACCGTTGGATCAGGTGCAAAACACGCCGGACTCCTGCACACGATCGGTCAGAAGATCCGAGCCGCATTTGCCGCCTACCAGCGGCGCCAGACGCTGCACGAGCTGGCGGCGCTTGATAACCACATTTTGCAAGATATCGGCGTCGACCGCGCCGAGCTGAACGCGACTATCAATCAAGAGGCCGACCGCTAGAACCTTTCACGGTCCTACGGAACCGCTGAGACGCTGACCGCGCATTCGTCTCGCCTCACAACGAGTATCGGGGCAGGGCCCGGATCGTTCCAATCGGAACGCTTCGATGGGCCCTGCCCCTTTTTCGTCCGCAGCGATTTTAACCATGCGCACCAGACATTGCTGCACTGCAAAATTAGCGGCTGATCTTTACGAACCCCCAACACATCTTTTGTAAAAGCGCCGGAACTCATCCGGCAGAGGATTGTAAAGAAAAGGAATATCCAAATGGCTGACATCACTCTTTCAGCGCAGATCAATCATCCGAGCGCCACGCAGTCAATCGGGCAAAAGGTTGCCGGTTTCTTCGCGCGCCACCGCTGGAACCGCTTTCAGCTGGAGGCGGCGACGCTCAACGATCGGCTGTTAGCTGACATCGGCATCGATCGCGGGGCTTTGTTGTCCGCGTCGACCGAGTACGAGTTCATGGCCCAAAACGAAGTTTTCGTTCCGCGTCACGATCTCGGCTGAGCCAAGACCGCGAGCGAAGTGCCTCAGACGGGGTGGCGCGCCACGATGAGTGTGTGCCAACCGTCGAGGGCAATGCGGTGCCGCAACGATAGCCCTTGCCGGCGATAAGCGTTGCGCACGGCATTTTCCTGCTGGGCGAGCAGTCCGGATAGGATAAGAACGCCGCGCGGCGCCAGGCAGGCGCTCAGCCGATGCGACAGCGCGACCAGCGGTCCGGCCAAGATGTTCGCAACGATAAGGTCGTAGGGACCCGCTTTCCGCACCTCCCGGTCCGCGACACCGTTGCTGCAGCGAATTCGAAGCCACCCGTCGAGGCCATTGATCTCCGCATTCTCGCGCGCGACCACGACCGATTGCGGGTCAATATCCGCCGCCATGATCGGACGGCGCCATGTTGCCGCCATCGCCAAAGCCAGAATTCCGGATCCGCAGCCGAGATCGAGCGGGCGCCGGAACTGGCGGCGTTTCGCCAACCCATCCAATGCCAGCAGGCAACTTTTTGTCGTCGCATGCTCGCCCGTCCCAAAGGCGGCGCCCGCATCGACGGTCAGTGCGGTCGTTCCGTGCGGCGCGGCACCGTCGAAATGGGACGGCTGGATAAAGTAGCGTCCCGCATGCAGCGGCTGGAACGAGGCCTGGTTGTCCGCCACCCAATCCGTGTCGGGCAAGGGAATGCAGGTGAATTCGGGCTCCGCGATACCGGCCCGCGCCGCCGCAACTGCCATCGCCGCCGCTGCCTCCGCATGCGGCGGCATGTCCGAGGCATAGCCCTCGATCCGCCACAGCGTGCTGCCGGGTATCTCGAAAGACGCCACCGCCGGGCACAGCGATTCGACGGCGGCGGCAAACGCCTCGGCCGCGGCCGCGGGAACCACGGTCTCGAACTTCCAACCTGCCATCAGGGTTTCGTCACAAAGGCGGCGACGACCCGTTTTTCGCCGGCCTTGTCGAAATCGATCGTCAGCTTGTCGCCGTCGACGGTGCGGACGTTGCCCATACCGAATTTCTGGTGAAAACAACGGTCGCCCGGCGCGAAAGTCGCCTCCGCCTCGTCCAGCGGCTCGGCGGTTGCCTCGATGAATTTGACCCCGGGACCCCGTTCCTGGAAGCGGCGCCATCCCGGTCCGCCCTGCGATGTCCGCGCGCCGGTGTCGAAGCCGAATGACGAGCGTTGCTCGCTCAAGCCACCCCCATATAGGCCGGCATCGGTGACCGTCTCGATCGAGTCTTCCGGCAGTTCACTGATGAAGCGCGACGGGATCGCGCTGACCCACTGATTGTAAATACGGCGGCTGGCGGCATGCGATATGGTCACATTCCGCCGCGCCCGCGTGATGCCGACATAGGCAAGCCTGCGTTCCTCTTCCAGCCCAGCAGCGCCGCTCTGCTCGATCGACCGCTGGTGCGGGAATAGCTCCTCTTCCCAACCCGGCAGGAAGACCGTGTCGAACTCCAGCCCCTTGGCGCTGTGCAGGGTCATCAGGTTGACCATCTCCTGCCCCGCGGCCTCGGTATTCTCCATGACCAGGCTGACATGTTCCAGGAACCCGGCGAGGCTCTCGAATTCGGCCATCGCCGGCAGCAATTCCTTGAGGTTCTCAAGCTTGCCCGGCGCTTCCGGCTTCTTGCTCAGCATCCACATTTCCGTGTAGCCGGATTCGTCCAGCACGGTCTCCGCCAACTCCGTATGCGGCAGCCCGACTGACATCTGCTGCCAGCGCTGGAAGTCGGCGAGGATGTCACCGAGCTTGCGGCGCGCCTGCGGCCGCAACTCATCGGTCTCAACCAGTCGCAAGCCCGCTGCGAACAGCGAACAGCCCTCGATGCGCGCGTAACCATGCAGCGCCTGCATGGTCGTCTTGCCGACACCGCGCGCCGGCTTGTTAATGATGCGCTCGAACGCGAGGTCGTCCTCCGGCTGGTGGATCAGCCGGAAATAGGCCAGCGCATCGCGAATCTCCTCGCGTTCGTAGAAGCGCGGTCCGCCGATCACCCGATAGGGAACACCCAGCGTAATGAAACGCTCCTCGAACTCCCGCGTCTGGAAGCCGGCGCGCACGAGGATCGCGATCTCGTCCAGCCGGTGTTGCTTACGGTGCAGCGCTTCAACCTCCTCGCCGATGAAGCGTGCTTCCTCCTCACCATCCCATACGCCGCGCACGACGACCTTGTCGCCCTCGTTGGTGTCGGTCCACAGGGTTTTGCCAAACCGCCCCTCATTGTGGGCGATCAGCCCGGAGGCCGCGGCCAGAATGTGTGGCGTCGAGCGATAATTGCGTTCCAGCCGGATTACCTTGGCACCGGGGAAATCTTCCTCGAACCGCAGGATGTTGCCGACTTCCGCGCCACGCCAGCCATAGATCGACTGATCGTCATCACCGACACAACAGATATTCTTGTGATGCTGGGCCAGCAGGCGCAGCCAGAGATATTGCGCCACGTTGGCGTCCTGATACTCATCGACCAGGATATAGCGGAACAGCCGCTGGAAATCGGCCAACACGTCGGCGTTCTCGGTGAACAAGGTCAGACAATGCAGCAGCAAGTCGCCGAAATCGGTCGCGTTCAGCGCCTTCAGCCGTTCCTGATATTGCCCATAGAGCGCGATCGCGCGGCCATTGGCGAATTCGCCGCCATCGCCTGCCGGGACCTTGTCCGGCGTGAGGCCGCGGTCCTTCCAGCGCTGAATGATGCCGGAGAGGACCCGGGCGGGCCACCGCTTCTCATCGATATGCTCCGCCTCGAGCAATTGCTTAAGCAGGCGGATCTGATCGTCTGTATCGAGGATCGTAAAATTCGATTTCAATCCGACCAGTTCCGCGTGACGGCGCAGGATGCGCACGCCCAGGGAATGGAAGGTGCCGAGCCACAGCCCTTCGGTCGCGGCGCCGACAAAGGAGGCGACCCGGTCGCGCATCTCGTGCGCCGCCCGATTGGTGAAGGTGACGGACAGAATTTGATAGGGCCGCGCCCGGCCCGTATAGAGCAATTGTGCCAGACGGGTCGTCAGCACCCGCGTCTTGCCGGTTCCCGCACCGGCGAGCACCAGCACGGGTCCGTCCAGCGCGTCCACCGCCTCGCGCTGCGCCTCGTTCAACGCGTCTAACCAGGGCGCCGGAGGCGCGGCCTGTGGAGCGGGTTCTTCGTAGGCCAGCGGGTCGCCGGCAAGCGGATCGGTCATTGCCACGTCGTTTCGTTGGATCGGCCCTCAATATACAGGCGGGAGGCCGCCGACGGAAAATGAAACCGCGCCATTTGTTAGGGCTTCGTCCGTCACCAACCTAAAGTCGTGCCCGGGGGAAACGGCTCA
The DNA here is from genome assembly GCA_913044215.1 of uncultured Rhodospirillaceae bacterium. Classification (GTDB taxonomy): domain Bacteria; phylum Pseudomonadota; class Alphaproteobacteria; order UBA8366. The sequence continues at coordinate 6,744 of CAJWOT010000155.1, forward strand.
ATAAGATCAGGGGGTGCATGACGATGCGCTCGTTACCGTCCCGACTCAGTTACAAATTCCTTGTTTACACAAGCTACGCGCTGTTCTTCCTCGTCGCCCCAGCGGCAGCGCAAACGAAACAGACCGTCGATGAAATCCTCAGCGCGGTCGTCCGCGTGCAGACCGAGATCAATCCGGCCGCGCGCACAGCGCCCGCCCTCGGCGTCACGCGGGATGGGCACGGCGTCGTCATCGATTCGAGCGGCCTGGTACTGACGATCGGGTATCTGATCCTCGAGTCCCAGACCATTACCGTAACAAGCGGCGGCGGCACCGTCGTACCGGCAGAATTCGTCGCCTATGACAGCGCAACCGGCTTTGGCTTGGTCCGCACGCAGGCACCGATCAAAGTGCGGCCGATGCGCCTTGGCGATTCCGGCCAGTTGAGCGAAGGAACCGGGGTGATCGTCGCCGGATTCGGCGGTCAGCGAAACACGATCCGCGCAACTGTCGTCGACCGGCGCGACTTCGCCGGCTACTGGGAATATCTGCTGCCCGAAGCGATATTCACGCAACCACCGTTTCGCATCTTCGGTGGCGCCGCTTTGATCGGCCAAGACGGCCGGCTGGTCGGCATCGGTTCCCTGATCGTCGGCGACGCCAAACTGGGTCAGGGTGCCAGCCCGGGCAACATGTTCATACCGATCAACGCTCTGAAACCGATCCTCGGCCCCATGATCGAAGGCGGCCGCTCGGATGTTCCGCCGCGCCCTTGGGTCGGTATCTACAGCGAAGAGGTTCGCGGACGGGTCTTCGTCAACCGGGTCGCCGTGGAAGGACCGGCAGCAGCGGCCGGCCTCGCGAAGGGCGACATCATCATCGCGGTCGGCGGCAACCGCGTTTCCGGCATGAGCGATTTCTACCGCAAGCTCTGGGCACTCGGCGATCCGGGGGTCAAGGTTCCACTGACCGTTCTACGGGTCAACGGCGAGGTGCAGACGCTCTCCTTGCGCTCCAGCAACCGCTATGACTGGTACCGCTACGGCACGGGGAATTAGGTCTCTCTGCAGGCGCTAGAGCGGTTCCAATTTATTTGGAAGCGCGATAGGCCGCGACCGCTGCCCGCCGGCTATCCGGCGCGCCCACGGACCTATCGGTCCGCTGCCGTGAGCGAAAAACCCTGGACCGTTGCTGTGTAAACAAAAAACGATCTAAGCCGCGAGCATCCGCTCCACGATCCACCGGTCGACGGCGTTGACGCCGCGCTCGCGCCGCGCCAGACGGCCCGGCAAGGCCAAAGGCGAGGTCAGACCCGCCTGCTGCAGCTCACAGATATCGTTGTCTTCCTTGTGGCTGGTATCCCAGCGCCGGTAATAGCGCTCGACGACCGACTCGAAATCATCGCGCGCCACCGTCTCGCGCGGGAATCCGGAGCCGACGACCAGCTCGATCCGTGCCGGGCCGCGCGGTTTGATCTCCATCCACCAGAAACAGTCGGTCGTCGCGACGAAATAGGTGCTGGGGTAGAGGCCAAGAAAATGACTGCCCTCCAGCGCCTCGCCCGCCAGCGACTTTATTGGCGGAAACGGCGTGGTCTCATCCTTCATGACACCGGCCGTCTGCTCGACCGGTATCAGTGAACCGGACCAGGCGCCCTCCTGATCCAACGGTGTGGCGACCTGATCGCCCAGCGACTCCCGGTGCACGATCGGGACGTGATAACTCTCGCGCTGGTTCTCCAGATAGACCTTCCAATTGCAGGCCACGTCCCAGACCTTGCGCCGCGTGGTCACCATGTCGGGAAAATTGTACGAGCCGATATGGTCCGACAGGGTGCCGAGATAGTCGGCAAGGCTTTCCGCTTTCGCATCGAAATTGACGAACAGGAAGCCCGCCCAGCTCTCCAGCCGTAACGGAATCAACGCGTGGTCGTCCTTATCGAAACCGACGGTCTCGTCCATGCCGGGCACGCTCACCAAAGCGCCGTCAAAATCGAACGCCCAGCCGTGATAGGGGCAGACGATCGCCTTGCAATTGCCTTCACCCGTCAACAATTGCGTCCCGCGGTGCCGGCAACTGTTGGCGAAGGCGCGCGCAGTGCCGTCCTTATCGCGGATCAGGATGATCGGAATACTGGCAACGTCGGTTGCCAGATAATCGCCCGGGTTCGGCATCAAATCGTCACGGCCGACGAAGTTCCAGACCTTCATGAACAGCCGTTCGATCTCCAACCTGTGGAAGTCAGGATCGGTATAACACCAGGCCGGCAGGCTCTCAGCCTCCAGCGGCGGTTTCAGAACGTTCGCGAAATGCGCCGGATCGAGCATGTCGGCGGCGGCGGGAGACATCACGCCGCCCTTTCGCCTTTGAAGACGTCCGTAATCACACGGGTCGTGTGCATCAGGCGTGTGTAGTTGACGTCATCATAGGGCTGCGCGAAATGCATCGTCGCCCGGTTGTCCCAGCAGATCAGATCGCCGACCCGCCATTGATGGCGATAGATCAAATCGTCCGTCGTCGCCCGCGCGTTCAGCTCGTCGAGCAGTTCCCGGCTTTCTTCCACCGACATGCCGATGAACTGCTTGATGATGTATTCGCTGATATAGAGCACCTTCCGCCCCGTCGCCGGATGGGTCCGCACCACCGGATGCACCAGATCCGGCACCTGCGCCTTGCGCTCCTCACTGAGTGGTTCACGGTCGGGATATTTCAGCGCGTAGACATGGGCGTAGCTGTGCACCGCCTTGAGGTCCGCGATCCGCGCCTTCAGGTCTTCCGGCAGACTGTCATAGGCCGCGGTCAGGCTGGTGAACCAGGTATCCCCGCCTTCCGGCGGGACCTCGCGCGCGTAAAGCTGCGAGCCGAGGCTCGGCCGCGGCATGTAGGTGTTGTCGATATGCCAGTGCCAGCCGGTCTTGTGCGCACCGAGCGGTTTGCCGTCCTTCTTCTTGTTGGTCAGGACGAACAGTTCCGGATGGTCCGGCAGCGTGTATTCCTGAAGCACATGATGCTCAAGCTCGCCCCAGCGCGAACTGAAGGCGATGTGCTGCGCCGGCGTGAGGGACTGGCCGCGGAACAGGATCAGCGAGTTCTCGTCGAACGCTGTGCTCACCGCGGCGAAGGTCGCATCGGACATCGGTTCGGAGAGATCGATATCCAAGATCTCGGCGCCGAAGTGACCGGTAAGCTTGCGGATGTTCAAACCCATGACATGTCCTCCTTAACGCACCCGAAATTGGTAGCACGGGGCCGGGCGACGGCCAAATCCGGTGCTTGCCATCGCCACCGCAACCCGCAATGGTACGCGCCATAAACCGCAGCGAGGATGTCCCATGCAGGTTCCGTACAAGGGCGACGCCCTGTTTGACGGCGATAACGCACCGGTTGAGGGGCATGGTGTCCTGGTCGAGGATGACAAGGTCGCTAGCGTTGCGCCGGAGGCGGCCTTCGAAGGTTTCTCCGGCACCGTGATCGATACGTCTGGCGGCACCTTGATGCCCGGATTGATCGATTGCCATGTTCATCTGTGTCTGGGTGCGGAGGGCGATCCGGGGACGGCAGCCAAGAAGCTGCTGCCGGGGCA
>CAJWOT010000156.1 GCA_913044215.1 uncultured Rhodospirillaceae bacterium
TTGGCGCGGGCCGGGGCGGCGCTGATAGCGGACACTGATTTGGTCGTTCCGGTGCCGCTGCACCGCTGGCGGCTTTTCACCCGGCGCTACAACCAGGCCGCCTTGCTGGCCTTCGCGCTGGGCCGGGAGATTCAGAAACCTGTCGCCGCAGATCTCTTGCAGCGGCATCGTCGGACGCGGTCGCAGGGCCATTTGTCGCGGACAGCGCGGATTCGTAATGTTGAGGGCGCGTTCGCCGTGCGGGAAGCGTGGCGTGCACGATTGAACGGCATGCGCATCCTCTTGGTCGACGATGTGCAGACCACCGGCGCCACGGTTGAAGAATGTGCCCGCGTCCTGAAGCGCGCCGGCGCCTCGGAGGTCGATGTTCTGACATTGGCGCGCGTGATCCGTCCGCAAAGTTGAGGAAAGAATGACAGAACCATACGAGCTGACCGCGACGGAAATTGTCGCCGACATCGAAGCGGGCACTTTGACCTGCGAGGCGGTGTCGGCCGCTTGCGCCGAGCGCATCGAAGCGCTCGAGGGCAGCGTACAGGCCTGGGCCCATTTTGACCGGGACGCCGCTCTTGCGCTGGCCCGGGCGGCGGATAAGGAACCTTCGAAGGGTCTGCTGCGCGGCGTTCCTTTCGGCGCGAAGGATATCGTCGATACGGCGGACATGCCGACGGCGCACGGCTCGCCGATCTATGTCGGCAATCGGCCTGCCGCGGATGCGCCGTGTATCGCCGCCTGCCGGAACGCGGGGGCGATCCTGCTCGGCAAGACGGTGACGGCCGAATTCGCCCATGTCCAGCCGGGCCCGACCCGCAACCCCTTCAATCCGGACCACACGCCGGGCGGATCGTCCAGCGGCTCTGCGGCGGCGGTCGGTGCGGGCATGGTACCGGTGGCGTTCGGTACCCAGACAACCGGTTCCACCATCCGGCCGGCGGCCTTCTGCGGGGCCGTGGGTTACAAGCCGAGCTATGGCGATTTCAACCTGACCGGGGTGCGCGACAATTCGCCGTCGCTGGACACGCTGGGCCTGATCACCCGTTCGGTCGCGGATCTGGCGTTGGTCCGCAGCGCCGTGATGGTGTTGCCGTACGAGGCTCTGGACGAGGTTGCTGCCCGGGCATTGCGGGTCGGCGTTTGCCGGACGCCCTGGTGGGACCAGGCGGAACAATATACGCAGGAGCTGATCGCCGACGTCGCCGGCCGGTTGTCCCGAGCCGGCGCGACTGTGACGGATTTCGACATGCCGGAGGGCGCCGCGGGTTTGGTGCAGGCGATGCGCGACGTCTCCGGCTTCGAGTTCGCCAGGGTCATGCTGCATGAGAGACTGCACCACGCCGATCAGTTGAGCCAGAAGCTGCTGAACGGCCGGGTCAATGACGGTGTTTTGTGCAGCTACGAGGGTTATCGCGCGGCGCTGGCAACACTTGAATCGTATCGCGGGCGGTTCGCGGCGGCGATGGAAGGGATCGATCTGCTTCTCACGCCAAGCGCGACCGGTGAAGCGCCGGAAGGGATCGACAGCACCGGCAATTCGGTTTTCAACCTGCCTTGGACCGCGACCTATGCGCCGGCGGTGACCCTGCCCGCTGGCACGGGGCCGACAGGGCTGCCGCTTGGCGTGCAGCTTGTTGGCTGCCGCAATGACGACCAGCGCTTCCTGTCCGCCGCACAGGCGGTCGAGCGTTTGCTCGATAAGCCCGGCTAGTCGTCCGCTTTGATCGTGGCGCCGGAGGTTTGCAAGGCCGCGATATCGTCGGCCGAGTATCCGACTTCTTCCAACACCGACGCCGTGCTTTGGCCGAGCGTCTCGGGGTGTCGATAGTAGCCGCCCGGCGTCTTGGAGAACGCGACCGGCACCTTGATATGCCGGATCGTGCCTTCGGTCGGGTGTTCGACGGTCGGAAACATGTCGACGGCGCTCAGATGCGGGCAGTCGAACAGATCTTCCGGCTCGTTCATCGGCATGACCGGCACGTCGGCCTCTTCCAGGATCGCGAGCCATTCCGCCGATGTCTTCGTCTGCATCACGCCGACGACGATCTCATAGAGCGCATCGATGTTGGCGGACCGTGACGGCTGGTCGGCGAAACGCGGGTCGCTCGTCATCTCCGGCATGCCGGCGACATCGAAAAAGCGCGACCAGTGCTTGTCGTTGTAGGGCAGCACGCAGATATGCCCGTCCGCGGTCGGGAAGGGCCGGCGATGCGGCGTCAGCATGCGCTGATAGCCGGCCGGGCTCTCGGGCGGCTCGTACAGGCGGCCCTGCATGTGTTCGTTCATGACGAAAGCGGAGAAAGCCTCGTACATCGGCACATGCACGCGCTGGCCTTCGCCGGTCCGCTCCCGATGAAACAGCGCCATGGAAATCGAATAGGTGAGGAACAGGCCGGTGGTCTTGTCCGCCAGCACGGTCGGACCGTAGCGCGGCGTGCCGGTGACCGCGCCGAACAGGGCGGCCAATCCCGATGCGCCCTGGATCAAATCATCATAGGCCGGCTTGTCGACGAAGGGCCCCGCCTCGCCATAGCCGGTCGCGGCGGCGTAGACGATATCCTCTTTCCAACCGGAAATGGTTTCGTAATCGATGCCGAGGCGTGCCGCCGCTTTGGGTCGGATGTTGTGGACGAAAACGTCCGCCGACTCGACCAGCCGCCGCAGCGGCTCGCGCGCTTCTTCCTTTTTTAGGTCTAGGACGACACTGCGTTTGTTCCGGCCCTTCATCATGTAGGCGGCGGACATGCCGCGCGTCTTGGCGACGCCGGTCCAGCGGCCGATATCGCCCCCGGGCGGCTCGATCTTGATCACGTCGGCCCCCATCTCGCCCAGGATCTGGGTGCAGAAGGGACCAAGCATGACCGTGGTAAGGTCGATGACGCGGACGCCCTGTAGCGGGCCGCGCGGCGTATCTGTCACGGCGTGTCTCTCTTTCGCTTAGCGGTCCGGAACGACGTTCCGCGGCACGTCGCGGAACGGCATGTCGGCATCCATGCGGGTTTCCTTCGGCATCTTGAGGACCCGCTCGGAAATGATGTTGCGTTGGATCTCGTCGGTGCCGCCGGCGATCGAGGTCGCCGGGAAGGACACCAGGATCTCGGCGATGGTCCCGTCCATCGGGCTGTCCTCGCCGGTCAGCATGGCGTTGGCGCCGGTGATCATGGTGTGCACATGGGCCGCCTGCTTGGCGACGTTGCTGGAGGTCAGTTTGCCGATCGAACCGCCCGGCCCTTGTGCCTGCCCCTGCTCTTGGGCAGCCCTGGCGCGCCGCGCGGTCCACTCCGCCGACTTCGCCATGATCATCAGCTTGGCGATCTCCTGACGCACCGCCGGATCGGTGTTCTTGCCCGTTTCCTTGGCTCGCTCGATGACGAGGTCGACCCTTCCAGCGCGCTGCGGATACCATTTGTAGGGCTCGAGCTGGTGGGCGATTTCCTCGGCCTCTTCCTCGTAACAGCGGCCCTTGCGGTCGGACGCTTCCTGCCAGCGGCGCAGCCCGTCGGCACCGCGCCGTTCATGCATCAGGGTCGTCGTCGCGATGGCCCAACCTTCGCCCAGCTCGCCGACCTGGAATTCCGGCTCGATTTCGGCGTCTGTGAAGAACACCTGATTGAACGAGGCGTGCCCGTTCATCTGTTTCAAGGGCACGACCTCGACGCCGTCCTGCTCAATGTCGAGGATGAAGTAACTCAGCCCCTTGTGCTTGGCCACGTCCCAGTCGGTGCGCGCCAGCAGCAGCCCGTACTGGGCGTGATGGGCGCTCGTCGTCCAGACCTTCTGACCGTTGACGATCCATTTGTTGCCCTTCTTGTCGGCCCGCGAGGTGGCGCCGGCCAGATCGGAGCCGCTGCCGGGCTCGCTGAAAAGCTGGCACCAGGTGTCTTCACCGGTCAGGATTCGGCGCAAGAACTTCTTCTTATGCAGCTCGCTGCCATGCACCAGGATCGTCGCGGCGGCGAGATTACGGATACCGGTGCGCGCGACCGTAACGGCGCCGATCTTGTCGAACTCCTCGTCGATCGCCCGGCCGAGCATGTCGGAATAGCCCTTGCCATACCATTCGACCGGCCAGGTCGGCGCACCCCATCCGGAGTCGATCAATTTCTCACGCCATTCCACGAGGCCCAGATTGGGATCCCAGTTCTCTTTCAGCCAGGCGCTGACTTCCGCGCGGACGTCTGCTTCGTTCGGTTCGCTCATCGCTCTTCCCTTTCCCTCAAACGTCCCAGCGCTGCATCAGCAGCTCGCGGTGATAGGCCGGATCGCCCAGGAACACTTCCGAACTCTTGGCCCGCTTGAACCAAAGATGCGTGTCGTTGTCCCAGGTGAAGCCGATGCCGCCATGGATCTGCACCGTGTTGATCGCCGTTTGCATGTAGGCCTGCGCGGCGCCGGCCTTGGCGAGACAGGCGAGGGCCGGCGTTTCGTCATCGCCTTCGGCGGCTGCTGCCGCTGCGTAATAGGCGGCCGACTTTGCCAGCTCGACTTCGAGCAGCATGTCGGCGGATTTGTGCTTCATCGTCTGGAAGGAGCCGATCTGGCGGCCGAACTGGACCCGCATCAGTGAATATTCTAGCGCCGACTCACGCAATTTCTCAGCACCGCCGACCATTTCATTCGCGAGGCAGATCGCCGCAATGTCGAGCACCTTGGCCAGCGGCCCAGCCGCAGCCCCTTCCTGGCCGAGCAGCTCCGCCTGCACACTCTTGAATTCCAGCCGTGCCTGCTTGCGGGTCGGATCCGTCGTTTTCAGCAGGGTGCGGGTCAGACCATCCGCGTCGCCCGAAACGATGAAGAAAGACAGACCGTCATTGCCACTGGTGCCCGGCGTGCGGGCCAGAACGACGATCGAGTCGGCGGTATGCCCGTCCAATACGAAGCTCTTGGCGCCATCAATAGTGTAGCCGTCACCGGATGCGGTGGCTGTTGCTTCGACGCCGCTGCCCTCCCACAGCCCGTTATCTTCGGTGAAGGCCAACGTGGCCCGGGTCTCGCCACCCGCAAGCGGCGGCAGGAGCGTGCGCTTCTGTTCTTCCGTCGCCGCTTCGAGGATCGTCGTGGTTGCGAGCACGGCAGAAGAGAAATACGGCGCGCAGAGCAGCGCACGGCCCATTTCTTCGACCACGATAGCGAGTTCGGCAACCGAGAAACCCTGGCCGCCATATTCTTCCGGCACATGGACGGCGGGGAGACCGAGCTCGGAACTCAGCTGCTTCCATACAGCGTCGTCGTAACCCTCGTCGGTTTCCATCAACCGACGGACTTCCGTCGTCGGCGATTTGTCCTCCAGGAAGCGTCGCAAAAAGACGCGGAACTCTTCCTGTTCCTCCGTGAAGCTGAATCTCATTCAAATTTCTCCCTGGCGGCGTGTCCGCCGTAATCCGGTCCCGGTTGCCGGTATACAATCGTACGGGACCGGCTGGATCAAGCGGCCCCCGAAATACATAAAAAACATGTGGAACTTGCGACGAACGCTTCTAAATACTTACTGTGTCGCCAATCCAAGAAAAACGAGAGCAGAGATGGCCAAGATTGAGATCTACACGAGTCCCTTGTGCGGCTTTTGTCACCGGGCAAAGGGATTGCTGAACAGCAAGAATGTCGAATTCGAAGACATCGACGTGATGATGGACCGGGTCCGCAAGGCGGAAATGGTCGAAAGAGCCGGTGGCCGCACGTCGGTGCCGCAGATCTTCATCGATGGCGAACATGTCGGCGGCTGCGATGATCTCTACGCGCTCGAAATGGCCGGCAAGCTCGATCCCATGCTGGAAGGCTCGGCATGATTTTGCGCGCTGCCTGCGTCCAGACGACTTCGGCTGCGGAAATCGCGCCGAACATCGCTGCGACGAGCGAGATGATCCGTGAGGCGCATGGTGACGGTGCGACGTTCGTGGCGATGCCTGAAGTCGTAAACATGTGTGAGATGCGCCCTGGCCAGACCGACCTGAAGGCGCAGACCGAAGCGACGGAACCGGCGTTGAAGGCGTATCGGGAGCTGGCGGCAGAGCTGGATATCTGGCTGTTGGCCGGATCTTTGGTCGTCAAGCTGGAAGACGATCCGCGGATGGCCAATCGCAGTTTCCTGATCGATCCCAGCGGTAGCGTCGTCGCAAAATACGACAAGATCCATATGTTCGACGTCGATTTGGAAGGCGGCGAGAGCTACCGGGAATCGAAAAAGTTCCGGCCCGGCGAGCGCGCCGTGGTCGCCGACACGCCGTTCGGGCCGGTTGGCATGACAATCTGCTACGACATGCGTTTCGCCTATCTCTACCGAACCTTGGCACAGGCCGGCGCACGCATTCTCACGGTACCCGCCGCCTTTACCCGGCCGACAGGCAGGGCGCATTGGCACACGCTGCTGCGGTGCCGGGCGATCGAGACCGGTTGTTTCGTTATTGCGCCGGCGCAATGCGGCGATCATGAGGATGGACGGAAGACCTACGGTCATTCGCTGATCATATCGCCTTGGGGCGAGGTCTTGGCGGAAGGCGGCGAAGAACCGGGCGTCATCGTCGCGGATCTCGACCTCTCCAAGGTCGATGAGGCGCGCTCGATGGTTCCGGCGCTAACGCATGACCGCGCGTTTGCCGCGCCCGAAGCGCTTCGTCTGGCGGGTGAGTAACGCGCTACCCGTTAGCTTGGTCGTCGCGCAGCGATGTGCTGGATGACGCGCGGGCTCGGCGTGTCCAATTGAAGATGCTCGTAGCCCAGCACTTCTAGTTGGCCGCTTACGGCTTCCAGCAATTCGCCTGCTTTTAGCAGAAAATTCGGATTGCGAGGCCGCCCGAAGGCTTCGTTGCCCAAGGCGAACGTTTCGTAGAGCAGCAATCCCCCGGGCGCTATTGCCGAGACGATTTGGGGCAAGATCGGCCGCCACAGATAATTCGTGACGATGACGGCCTCAAAGAGACGGTCCGCGAGCGGCCATCCAGCATCGGTTTCAAGATCGGCCTCGATTAATTCCGCGGACGGGGTTTCTGCCAAGTCACTAAGCGCTGCGATGTCGCGATCGAGGAATAGGACCTTTTGCCCGCGTGCGAGAAAAAATCGGCCGTGGCGCCCACCGCCGCAGGCCAAATCGAGCACGGTGCCTTTGTCTGGAACTGCATCGGCGAAACGAAGAATCCAGGGCGAAGCGTCAACCAAGTTTTTGTGCATTTTCCGTCCGGCCATCAGGTGATGAAATTTTAATCCTTGCAGGACAGTGTGTTGGGCACCATCTTTGTGCGCTGTACAGGATTGATAACGTAATACGGTTCGTGTCGGTATGATTTCATACGATCTTCGATGCGCAAATGACCATGAGTTCGAGGCTTGGTTTCGCAACAGCGAGGCCTATGGCGAACAGGTCAAGAAGAAGGCGGTTGCCTGCCCCGTTTGCGGCAGCACCAAGGTTGAGAAGACCATCATGGCACCGCGCATCGCGAAAGGTGATAGTGGCAGCAGCCGCGGTTCGGACGAAATTTCGCCGGAAGCCATGCAGCAGATGCTGAGTAAGATCCGCGATACCGTGGAAGAGAACTGCGACTATGTCGGGTCGGACTTTCCCGAGGAAGCGCGTAAAATCCACTATGGCGAGACCGAGCAGCGCGACATTTACGGCGAAGCGTCCGACAAGGAAGCGAGCGACCTTGCCGACGAAGGCATTGAGTTCGGCCGCATTCCGTGGGTACCGCGCGCCGACAGTTGATCTTCAGCCGTTTCTGACGGCAACCGCCATATAATTGACATCGAGGTCGCGCTCGCTCAGCGACCAAATACCCGTCAGCGGGTTAAAGACCACGCCGGTGAGCGACGTCACGGTCATGCCGGCGTGCCGCAGGCCGGCTGCCAGTTCGGAAGGCCGGACAAAGCGGCGCCAATCATGCGTGCCGCGCGGCAGCCACCGTAGAACATACTCCGCGCCCACAATTGCCAGGGCAAAAGACTTTGCCGTTCGGTTCAGGGTTGCCGCGATCATGAGACCTCCGCTGCCCACAAGGTTGCCGGAGGCCGTGAGAAAGGCATCGACGTCGGCGACATGTTCGACGACCTCCATGTTGAGGACGGCATCGAACCGCTCTCCCGCTTCGTCCAGCGCCTCCGCCGTTGTGTGCCGGTAGTCGATCGACAGGCCGCCCTGTTCCGCATGCAGGGCGGCAATCCTGATGTTCTTCTCCGTCGCGTCTATCCCGACGACGGTCGCCCCCAGTCGCGTCAGCGGTTCCGTAAGCAGCCCGCCGCCGCATCCAATGTCCAGTAGCCGCAAGCCCGCGAGCGGTTCGGGTGCCAGCGGATCCCTGTTGAAATGGCCCGCGAGGCGATCGCGAATGAAGCGAATCCGGACCGGGTTGAACTTATGCAGCGGCCGGAACGGACCCTCTGAATCCCACCAGCTTTCGGCCAAAGCGGCGAACTTTGCGACCTCGGAGTCGTCCACCGAAGCGGACCGCGCGATATTTTCCGTCGCCGTCATGATCGATTCTGTCCTCGCCTTACCGTGGCAGCGCTCTTGCACCCGATATACCTTATGAGTATGGATACGCCGCCTCGCCGGGACAACCGGTGTAGAGGGCGAATTTACGGACTCCAGTCGATGGCACGCATTGTACAGAAATTCGGCGGCACCTCGGTCGGCGACCTTGAGCGCATCCGGCACGTCGCGGGACGCGTCAAGGCGGAGTACGACCGCGGCAATGAAGTTGCCGTGGTGCTGTCGGCGATGTCGGGCGTGACCAATGATCTGGTGTCGAAGGTTAATGAGATCAGCCGTCTGCACGACACGCGGGAGTACGACGTGGTTGTGGCGTCGGGCGAACAGGTGACCTGCGGCCTAATGGCGATTGCGCTGCAGGATATCGGTGTTCCGGCCCGATCCTGGCTTGGCTGGCAGGTCCCTTTTCAGACGGACGATGTGCATGGTAAGGCGCGAATCACGGATATCGACCCGTCGCGCATGATGGCCCAGTTCGCCGATGGCGTCGTCGCAGTAGTCGCCGGCTTTCAAGGCATTTCGCCGCAGGGGCGCATCACATCGCTCGGGCGTGGCGGCTCGGATACGTCGGCCGTGGCGCTTGCCGCCGCAGTGGGCGCGGATCGATGTGACATCTACACCGATGTGGACGGGGTCTACACCTCCGATCCGCGGATCGTGACCCGGGCGCAGAAGCTGGAAAAAATCACCTATGAAGAGATGCTTGAGATGGCGTCGCAGGGGGCGAAGGTCCTGCAAACCCGCGCCGTCGAACTGGCAATGAACCGAGGTGTCCGCATGCAGGTCCGTTCGACCTTCGATGATGTGCCGGGCACACTCGTTGTCGATGAGGATGAGATCGTGGAACAGCAAGTCGTAAGCGGAATCGCCTATAGCCGGGACGAAGCGAAGATCACGCTTGTCAGTGTGGCCGACCGGCCTGGTGTCGCCGCCGGGATCTTTGGTCCGTTGTCAGACGCGAACGTGAATGTCGACATGATCGTTCAGAATGTCTCCGACGATGGCAAACGGACCGACATGACCTTTACGGTCGGCAAATCGGACTTCGACCGCGCGGTAAATGTTCTTGAAGGGGTTAAACAGGAAATCAACTTCGAGTCTTTGACTACCGACCCGGATGTCGTGAAAGTCTCGGTGATCGGCGTCGGCATGCGATCCCATGCGGGCGTGGCCCAGCAAATGTTCCAGGCTCTGGCTGAGAAAGGAATCAACATACAGGTGATTTCAACATCGGAAATCAAGATTAGCGTGTTGATTGCGGAGGAATACACGGAGCTTGCGCTTCGTTCTCTGCATACAGCTTATGGGTTAGATATCGACTGAACACTACAAGGTGTGGCTACGATTTGTAGATATGCCGAATAAATCCAGAGACTATTTGCCTACCGCGCAAACAATAATTCATGACTTGTGGCAGGTATGCTTGATCCACGACTAAAGCAGTCGCGCATTCTTTATTGCCACTACATCGTAACCTTTATAGTATATTAACAGTTGAGGTGTTTTATAGCGCGTTGAATCTGTCACAACGATTTATCGCAGGTCAGCGCGTACGGGTTTTGTGCTTCCTGCGTTTTTCGTTGGGGGTTGACCTGTTGGCTTGAGTCCGAGTTGCGGAGACGCCGCGCGCGATGGCAAGAGGTTTGAAAAAGATCATCCGTTCAAACGTATCGGAATACGCCGATTCGGATGTCGTGCCCCTCAATCCTGCGGATTCCGCACCGCAGACCGTGGGCGAATTGCTTCAGACCAAGCGCCAGGAATTCGGT
>CAJWOT010000157.1 GCA_913044215.1 uncultured Rhodospirillaceae bacterium
ACTGCTCTTCCCGACATGCGCAAACAGTCCGACGCGGTGAGTGCCGAATGGATTGAAAGATTTCGAGGCGAGCCGGGCCGCATCGACCTGCCGAAACCGGACTAACCCGAGAACATCCTTCCGCGACCGCTTCGGAGCGGACGGATGATCGACACTCGGTCAGTCCGCTGTGATCATCCGCCAGAGCGCACCTAACTGCGCCCTAGAGTCGCGGCGGTTCGTCTGAAACCGCACATGCCCTTCTGGCGACGCATCCGGCGTCAGAACGACAGACCACAACGCGCCCAGAGTATTGGGCAGGAATGCGTAGCGAACATCGATCACCGCATTCGGATCATCTGGGCTGCGGGCAATGTAGCCCTGACTGAACCGCGCAAACCGCCCAAGGTCGCGATGCTGTTGGCCCTCCGCATCGAGCCAGGGGAAATCCCGCGCTGCGTTCAGCCTTGGAATCGAGGGGCCTGGAAACACCTTAGGCGACACCCAGACGCGCAGGCCGTCCACGTGAAACCGTCGCTTGGTTTCGTAGACGGACCGCCAAACCAGGATGTTGCCAAATGTTGGCTTCACGGTCAGGCGCTCGATCGTGTGGCCGCGCGCCGCCGCGAGATCTTCCGCCATCGCAAGGGCACCGCTGCGCTGAACCGTTGCCAAGGTCAGGTAAATACAGACCCAAGCCAATGCCAACCGGGCGTAGATCGGGGACCGTCTGATAGCGGTCACGACGACCAAACCAACAACGGGCACCGTAAAGAGGGGATCGACAATCGAAATGATGCTGGCCGCGTAACGTTCTTCGCTGAACGGCCAGAACAGCATGGTTCCGTAGGATGTCGCGAAATCGAGCAACCCGTGCGTGCCGTAGCCGAGCGTGCAGAAAAGCAGTGCCCTGCCGAATGTAAGCCGCAGCCGCCGCCCGATCGCAAGGTACAGCAGCGCCGCCGTGACCAGACCGCCGACAGGAATAAAAATCAGCGCATGGGTGAACTGCCGGTGATATTCCAGGAACAGCAGCGGGTCCTCGGCGGACCGGATAAACACGTCCAAATCCGCGGCGAGCCCCGCCAGGAACCCAAAGCCGCCCGCGACCAGGGCGGGTCCCTTTTGGGCTGTGGCGACCGCCTGCGGCACCGCGGCACCCAGCGCCCCTTGTGTTATCGGATCCATGGCCGCACTCCGTATCGGTCCGCGCGCGCCTTTAGGCTTCGGGATACGCGCCCAGCAGCACCCGCCCCATATAGTCCCGTGCATCGATTGGCGAATAGGGCTGCATGAAGGGCCCGGCCCGGACATCGCGGTACAGGCGCGTCAGAGGATTGCGCGCCATAAACCCGCCGCCGCCGAACAAATCCATCGCTTGGCTGACGATATCGATGGCATTGCGGTTCACCACCCACTTGGCGCTCTGATAGTCCTTCATCAATTCGTGGCCTTGCTCGTAGGTCGCGTCGGCACCGCCGCCGCTTTCTTCCATGAACTGATCGAGTTTTTGACCGATCCGGGCCATGATGCTCTGAGACGTCGCCAGCAGGATTTCCATCTCCGCGAGCGCATGCGGCACACCGGGACGCGACGATGCTCCTTCCGCCTTCTTTTGCGCCGTAAGGGCAATCTCGAACGCGGCTTCTGCGATACCCAGAAACGCAGCCACCAGCGGCACATTTGCCAAGGTGCGGTTGACCAGCACCGGGATACTCCATTGTCCCCACGGACCGATCTTGCGCACCGCGTCGTGCGGCACCAGGCAATCCTCGAAGCTGACCGACTGACTGCCCGAGGCGCGCATGCCGAGGGCGTCCCAGTCGCCATGCGGGCGCACCCCGTCCGTCTTCAAAGGCATCAGCACGTTGGCGATGAAATCACCGTCATCATCACGGGTCCGGACATTCGTCGCGACATGGGTCGCCAGGGGCGACATGGTAACGAAATTCTTGGTTCCGTTGAGCCGATACCCGTCCTCTGTCCATACCGCTTCGGTCAAAGGATGGAGGTTGTCCGTGCCGCGCTCAGTCGTCGTCGAGCAAATCAGCATCTCGCCTTTCGCCACGCTCTCTAAAATCGACTTAGCGCGAATTTGAGCCGCGGAACCGGCCTCGCTGTTGTGGTAAAGGCCTGCCAAACCGCGCGTCGCCGACAAATGCATACTGATCGCTATTGCCGCCGAGCCGTCGCCGCGGGCAAGCGTCGTCAGGAGCAAATTCCAATCATGCATGGAGCGCAAACCGAACCCGCCCAGCACTTCCGGGACGAAGGCAGCCACCAAACCTGAGCGCTGCATGTCGTCATAATTCTGCGGGTCCATCTCATTTGCGCGGTCCGCCGCTTCGGCGCGTTGCCGGAACGGTTCGATCAGTTCAGCAGCGGCAGCGACGGCGCGCGCGCCCTCCGGCGTCGCCGGGGTAATGGTATAGCTCATATCCGGATTGGTCTTTCTTACTTCGCAGGACCTTTAGATTACCACATGCCCGCCGTTTGCCGACGCCAGATTGCCCCGATAGGCTGATCACCCGCACCGCGAGGAGGCATATGTGCTGAAACTCTATGAAGGATCGACATCCGTCTGCGCAATCAAAGTTCGGCTCGCGCTGTTCGAAAAAGAGATCACCTTCGAAAGCTGCCCCATCGATCTGCGCGCAGGTGACCAGTTCAACCCGGAATATCTGAAGCTCAATCCTAAAGGTGTGGTGCCGACGCTCGTTGACAACAGCACACCCATCGTCGAGTCCTCGATCATTATGCAGTACGTGGAGGACAAGCATCCGGAACGATCCCTTTTGCCGGCCGAACCGTTCGATCGAGCGCGCATGAGGCTGTGGATGAAGCGGATCGACGACGAAGTGCACCCGTCGACCGGAAACCTCACCTTCGCTACGGTTCACAGAAATGCTTTCCTTGCGTTGGACGCGACCGCCCAGTCCGAGTATCTGGCAAAAATCCCGGACGCGGACCGGCGCCAACGCCGCACCGCCGTCTTCAAGGAAGGGCTCGACGCGCCAATCGTGGTCGGTAGCATCAAACAATTCGACAAATTGATCACGGATATGGAGAGCGCGCTCGGCGATGCGGAATATCTCGCCGGCGACGCCTATTCGCTCGCTGATGCCGCCATAACACCCTATGTCAACCGGCTGTACGATCTGGGCCTTTTGCAGCTCTGGGCGGAGTCGGCCCCACTGGTGCTCGGCTGGTTCGATGCGATCAAGGCGCGCGGCAGCTTCGCCCAAGGCGTCACCGAATATTTGACGGAAAACGATAAGACGGCCTTCGATGCAATCGATCCGACCACACCGCAGCGGGTAGCCCATATCCTCGATGGGACTTAAGTAACCGGTTTGGTTTGAACTGCCGCCTCCAGCGCCGCACGCAACCGCGACACGATGCCGGTATCGGCGGCAATGTTCCCGTAGCAAGCGGCGTTGAAGCATTCAGAGATCGCGCCGACCGGCGCGCCGGGCAGTACCGCCTCGAGTTCGGGCTGCCGCTCGCGCGGGGTCATCGTAGGGACCCACTCGTATCCGCGTTCCTTGGCCGCCGATAACAGGTCGAAATAGAGGGTGAACGCCTCCGTGATCCCAGGCTGGTCCGAGGGTGCGCGCAAACCTTTCTCGGCGTCGCCTCGGAACATCCAGTCAGGCAGCAAGCCCAATGCAAGATTGGCAAGATCGTTCGCTGCATTGGCTTCGCCACGGATCGATTCCCGTTCCGCCAGGCCGGCGGACCGCACATTCGCCACATGTTGCCGGTAGGCCCAAAGCAGCACCCGGTACATCAGATAGATTGCCGCGAGCAATACTGGGTATTTCAGCAGACGGATCACCGCCTCCACCATAGGCGGCACACTATCGGGTGTTATCTCCTTCCACCATTGACGTTCCTGCGGGGTTACCACGCGCTCCGCCCTCTCGACCGGCCCATGGTCCCCGATCAACCAGATAACGAAATCGAAGATCACTTCCAGCACCGGCGCCAGCAGGACCGTCAGGACCCAGGAGAGGCCGGCGAGAAAAGCGTTCCAGGCAGCGACAACCAAGCGCAGCGCCTCACCGCCAAAAGCCGCCCCGACCAAGCCAATCAGCAGCCCCCCGGCGAGGACCGTCAGTACCGCCAGACCGATCGTCCGAGGCCAGGCGCCCCCGGTCGCCATGCGCGCGAATGCAAGCGCCGCAAGTGTCACCGCGAAAAACGGAATGATCATGACGGTGGCGTGGAAGTCGGCATCGAAGATCTGTTCTGCCAATATTGCAATCGACAGACCGATCAGCCCGGCGCGGAACGTGTTCACGAGGCGACTTTGGGGCCGGGTCTCCAAGGCAATACGCACGCCGCGAAACCACAAAACGCCGGCCATAGCGCACGCGATCATTGGACCGGCTATCGTTTGCCCCGGGAACCCGCCGCCTATCATGCGCGGTCCCCATAACATGTCTACCGTTCCCGCCGCAGCCACAAACGCCATCGCAACGTAAATCACGATCATGCCGACGAGCGCCTGCGCGACCGCTTCACCACCGGCGCAGGATCCGCTGCGGCCGATAAACCGCGTTGCGACAATCGCGGCCCCGATAAGCAAAAAGATCATCGGCACCGACAAAGGCGAACCGCCCTGTTCCAGGATGAAACCGCACATGCCGAGAATGGGAAACAGCCAGATCGTGTCGGCGATTACGGTCAGCAGCGTAATCAGAATGTCGCGCGCGTTACCCATCTTCCGTCTCCGCAACATCAAAGACGCCGCGATAATCCTGAACCTCGAGCCCCGGCACCTCCGGCGGATCATCAGGCCCGACATAGATACCCAGCGCGCGATAGCCGCGTTGGCCCAGATCGACGATATGGTCCGTGATACCGGGACGAAACTCACCAGCAACGTAGATTAAGGTCGCACCGAACGGCAGCGCCGAGGGTCCGTGCTGCGCCAAGACCTCTTCCAAGGGCTTGGTCGTCATCGAAGTCGCCCCCGCCAGCGTCGTCATGACAGCTGCGACCTGATCCGGTCCCGCACCAGGCGCAACGACAGGCGACGCAATTCCACCGGCTATGTTGCCGTTAAGCGCGATGCCGACCGCGTACCCGAGCTCATTCGCACGGACGGCGACCGAGGCAGCGCCGACAACTGTGGCCTCGAGCAAGCCCGTCCGGTTGGCCCATCGATCCCGACTGCTGGTATCGCACTCGACCAAGACCATGACCCGTTGCGCGACACTGGGGTCGAAAGTGCGAACGAAAACGTTGGTCCGCTTGGCGGTCGCTTTCCAGTCAATGAAACGGGCCGGATCACCCGGCCGATAGTCGCGTACGCCGCTCGGCCGGGTCAGGTCATCGACACGGCGGTCACGGCTCAACGAGTCCCCGATCGGCCGCGCGGAGTGCAAATTTAGGTACGGGAGCGGTACCGTCTGCGGATAAACCACAAGGCTCGTCGGCCTCCGGTGCGATTCTAGCCGCGCCTCGTAGAACCCGAAAATGTCGCCGCTGGCGATACGCGAAGGACCGAAAGCGTAGTGGCCGCGCCTGCGAGCCGTCAGTCGATGATGAAAGGTCACCCGTTCATATTGGCTCAGGCTCGTCGTCTCATGTATCTCGGTCAGCCCGAATTGGCTGCGGATCATCGCATCCTTGCGGTGTAGCACCAGCCCGGTCGGCACGAACTCCGTAATCGATACCCAAGGAAGCGGTAGCGGTTTGCGATTCTCTACCGTGAGTGCCAAATCGAAACTGTCGCCAACCAACAGCCGTTCACTGGCCGGCTGGCACAGATAGTCGACATCGACCAACGCCAGTCGCGACCAAAGTCGTGACACCACGACCAGCACCAGCACCAACCCGCACAACGCCGCGATGAACAGTTTTCCCACCGCGGTGCCCACGATGGCGACAACGATGAGGACCAGAACGATAAAATCGGAAATGACCGAACCGGAGCGGGTCCAGCGGCCGTTCCCGAGTTCGAAAGGGTCGGCGTCGCCGATCGCCATGCCGTCTACCCAGCGGTTCCTTCGATGGGAACGTCGACACTTTGCAGAATATCGGCGATGACCGCGGCCGCGGTGACACCGCGAAGCCTGGCTGCCGACTCGACATTCATTCGATGGGCCAGCACGGGGCCAGCAAGCGCCTTGACGTCATCCGGCATGACATAACCCCGGCCATCGATGACAGCATAGGCCTGGCAGGCGCGCTGCAAAGCCAGCGCCGCGCGCGGACTGGCGCCGAGCCCGATCCTGCTGTCGCTGCGCGTCTGCCCGACAATGGCAAGCAAATAGTCCCGGACCTTTGAATCCACGGAAACGGTATCAACAGTATCTTGGGCACGGGCTATATCCGCCGGACCGGCGACCGGCGATCCACTGTCGCGTTCGATTCCGCGCTCGAACCGCTCCAACATCGCGGATTCTTCCCGCGCGTCGGGGTACCCCAGTTCGAGGCGCAGGAGGAACCGGTCGAGCTGTGCTTCCGGCAATGGGAACGTACCCTCCAACTCTACGGGATTCAGTGTAGCCACAACGAAGAACGGATTTGGCAGCTGACGGGTTTCGCCGTCGATGGAAACCTGCCGTTCCTGCATCGCCTCCAATAGCGCAGATTGGGTGCGCGGCGTTGCACGGTTGATTTCATCCGCAAGCAGAACCTGGTTGAAGATCGGACCCGGCCGGAACTCGAAGGCGCGGGCGTTCATGTCGAACATATTGACACCCAACACATCTGCCGGCACCAAATCGGGCGTGAACTGGACACGTCCGAACTCACAACGCAGAGCGCCCGCCAACGCCTTCGATAGCGTGGTCTTACCCGTGCCGGGAACGTCTTCGATCAATACATGGCCGCGTGCGAACAGCGCGGTAATCGCCAAATCGATGGCTGCCGACTTTCCGACAAGGGTCTTTTGGACTGCCTCGCGGATTACAACAGCCAATGTCCGGGTCGCAGCGATATCGCCTGCGGTATCCGCCGCCGATGTGCCGTCCATACCCTATATCCCTTTACCCCTTCGCTTAAAGGCCGACCCTACCACACTCCGTTATGAAATATTGAGCCCCGGTACCGAGAACGGAACTAGCGTTCTTGTGATTTCTTGTGCGCGGCGAGCGCCATCAGTCGCCGATCGCGCCAATTACGGCGTTCTTCCAGTTCGTCCGCAGGAATCTTGGCACGCATTTCCGTTTCCGCCTTGCCGATCAACGCCTCGCTCCAGGGCTCAGGATCGGATCGGGAGGCATCGATCGAATGGTATAACGGCCCCAGCACTTCGGCATATTCACGCACGCCGCCCGGTGCATTGAGATCGATTGTCTCAAAGGGTCCAATGAACGACCAGCGCAGACCGAGCCCCTCGCGCACGGTTTTGTCGATATCGTCGGCGCTCGCATAGCCTTCTTCCAGCAACGCCCATGCCTCCCGCAGCAGCACACCCTGCAATCGGTTGAGGATGAAACCTTCGATCTCGCGCCGCACCAGGATCGGCGACTGCCCGACATCGCGCATCACCGCCATCGCCATTTCAACCGACGCCGGGTCCGTCCAGGGCGCAGGCGCGACCTCCACGACCGGCACCAGATAGGGCGGATTAACCGGATGGGCGACGAGGAAACGGTCGCGATTTTGCAAGTTTTCGGTGAAGGCGGAAGCAGGAATTCCTGATGTCGAACTGCCGACAACCGTATCCGGCCCTAGCAATGCCGAAATCTGGCGGCTGACCTCTTGTTTTAATGGCACGCGTTCCGGCACAGATTCCTGAACATATTTTGCCCCTTCAATAACTGCCGCCATGTCATCGCAGACCTCTACCCGAGCCATTATTTCATCAGCGTTGTCGACCAGACCCACTTCTTTCAGGTCGGCAAGACGCCCTGCCACGTCATCGAGGACACGGTCACGCGCCGCCTGAGATGCGTCGAAGACACGAACATGTTCTCCGCCACGGGCAAAGACGATCGACCAACCGGTCCCGACCAGCCCGGCCCCGAATACACCAATATGCATTTTGCACTCCCTACTCAGACGCTCCTACGGCGCCATTACCAGTCTTATTTCGTAACCGCCAAGCGCTATCGCACAAACACCAACTGCCGAAAACACGACGGCCCACAGCAAATTCTGCATCAATAGTAACCCTCTTCCGGATCGAACTTGCCGAGGTACACCCAATAGGAATTAGCGGTGCAGAAAAGAATTATGGGTACGATCGCCATAATGCTAATGAGCAAGAGTGACAGGCTCTCAGGTTGAGCAGCCTCATGCTAGAGCGTCAGTGAGGGTGGCAACATGCAGGAAAGGAGGCTGATATCAACCTTTGCAAAGCACGGCAAAAAGATCGCCTGCGCGTCGACAAAGGGAACTGCCTCGAAACCGCAGCGTAGGCCACGCATCATCAAAGTAGCTGCACAGAATACAAGCATCGGCACGTCACTGCTGAAAATCGCCGTCGGCCTTGCCAAATATCACTCGGGATGGGCCCTGTTCAGAAACAGCGTCGACAGGCCGTCAGCGATGATCAGGGTCAATGTTTCGACACCGGTATATCACGCCATCAACGCGGCTTGGTCACGGACGGGACCATCTGCCTACAGGACCAACCACGTGGCCCCGCACAACGTGTAGCCTACCAACAACACCGCTATGCACTAGTTGAAGCAACCGCAGCGTCGCGTCATAAGATGCTTGCGATGTTACCCCGACAAATGCACCGCCGGGTCGGCGATGTGCTCAAGGAACCCGGGACGCTGCCGGATTACCTCGTACCAGCGAGTAAGGTTAGGAAAATCGGGCGTTTCCAGATCGAAGAGGAACCATCGATGCACGCGAATACCGATCGGGATGTCGCCCATCGTAAAACGCTCGCCCGAGATGAACGATGTCTTAGCGAGTTGGCTATCGATGATCTTCAATGGCCGTAACAACGCCTGCCGCGCTCCTTCCACCTGCGCCGGATCACGCTCTTCCGGCGGCAGCCGCACCAGATGCATGACAAGCGTGTGCTGATGCGGCAGGAACATATTGCCTTCCCAATCCATCCAGCGGCTCGCTGATGCAAATGTCTCCAGATCGTCGCCAAACAATGGTTCTGGCGCATACTTCATTGCTAGGTATTGTATAACGCTGTTCGACTCCCAAAGAGTGAAGTCACCATCCTTTATCGTCGGCACAGTCCCGTTCGGATTCATGGCGAGGTATTCCGGCGTGTCGACGACGCCGTATGGTTCGTTACCCTTGTCGACACTGCCATTCGGCCCCATCGTCCCGCTGGCCAGGATCATCTCGAATTCGATGCCGGTTTCCGCTAGCGCCCACAGAACCTTCTGCGTCCGTGCCGAAGTTGGCCGGCCCCATATTGTCAACATTCCGCATTCCTCTCATCGTCCCGCTTCACTACAAGAGTGTAGCCAAGAATAGGGTTTTCACACCATGACCCAGCATGCCAGTCTGCGGTCAACCACTGAAAACCCTAAGGAGAAACCACCCATGAAGCTTCTTGGTAGCTATCGTTCACCTTATGTGCGCCGCGTCGCCGCAAGTCTGAACCTGATGGACATCGCCTACGAACATGATGCCGTTCCCGTCTTCGATGACCCGGACGCCGTAAAGACCCACAACCCACTGGTGCGCGTGCCAACCCTGGTTTTGGATGACGGTGAAGCATTAGTTGAGAGCTACGCGATCCTGGACGCACTTGACGATATGGCGGGAAACAACCGCCTGACACCAGCAAGCGGCGCTGATCGGCGCAATGTCATGAAGTTGACCGCCGTCGGCACGGGGACGATGGATAAGACAGTCTGGGCCGTTTATGAGGGCCGGTTCCACCCGAAAGAAAAGTACCACAAACCCTGGGTCGAACATAATGAAGCGCAAGCGGTAGGCGGTCTTGGATTTCTAGACGAATGCGCTAAAGCGGCAGGCGATAACTGGCTTGCCGGCGATAGCATCAGCCAGGCGGATGTCACCGCTGCCGTGGCTTTCGCATTTGCAAAGATGGCTCGCCCGAAACTGGATGTCGACGCAAAGTTCACTGCTCTCTCAGCATTATCCGCACGATGCGAGGCAATGGATGCGTTTTCCAGCGTAACACCCTGACACAGTGAGACGTATTGCATAAGCTGAATGGCGGCACGCACTTTTCCTATGTTCAGCGTGTCGCCATCAGTTTGATTCAGGTGGGATTCGATTACTTAAACGACGTGAAATCGCCATTGGTTTCGCCATTCGCTATCCGGTAGCACTGCCCACTGACCCGGATCCCAACA
>CAJWOT010000158.1 GCA_913044215.1 uncultured Rhodospirillaceae bacterium
CCCTGAACGCCTTGCGAGCCTTCGAAGCCACTGCGCGCTTGTCGACTTTGGCGGCGGCTGCGGAGGAGTTAAACGTCACGCCCTCAGCGGTGAGCCATCAGATTCGAACGCTGGAAGAAACATTGGGTGTCGTGCTCTTCCAGCGGGCAAACCGCCGCCTGATCCTGACCAAGGACGGGCAAACTTTGCTGCCGGGGCTGACCGACGGATTCCGGCGGCTGACCGCTGCAGTCACCGAACTGGAACGGAACCAGCGGGAAGGCGTACTCACCGTCAGCATGCTGTCGACCATGGCGATGCGCTGGTTTCTGCCGCGCCTGCCCCAATTTCAGACGGAGCATCCTGCCATCGAAGTGCGAATCTCGACGACGACAAGAACGGTCGATCTGGACCGCGAGGATATCGACTTGGCCATCCGACACGGCGGCGGACAGTGGCCAGGGCTAACAGCGGATTTCCTGTTTCAAATGGAAACGATCCCGGTGTGCAGCCCGGCGCTTCCTGGCGAATCGTCTCTGAACCAACCGAACGATTTGACCCATCACATTCTGTTACACGCCGATGCCAGACCGGACGACTGGCGAATCTGGCTGCGCGAAGTCGGTGCGCCAAACCTCAAACCAGCCCGTGAATTGACCTTTGACACCACGGATTTCGCATTGGCTGCCGCCATTCGAGGTCTTGGAATTGCTATCGCCGACCGGCGCATCGTTCAGGACGATATCGAGTCGGGCCGGCTAATCGCACCGTTCCCGCAATCGGTAGAGCAGGAAAGCGGCTATTACCTGGTCTATGCCGAAGACAAGGCGACCCAGCCGAAAACGGCCATGTTCCGAGAATGGATATTGGGCGAAGCGCGGGAAACCTGACCCGTCAAGCGCGGACGATACCGGCCTCGGGACTCGACGCCTCTGCATAAAGCTTGCGCGGGATGCGCCCCGCTTCGAACGCTAAACGACCGGCTTGCACGCCCTTACCCATCGCGGTCGCCATCTTAACCGGGTCGTGCGCCTTGGCGATCGCCGTGTTCAGAAGGATGCCGTCGCAGCCGAGCTCCAGCGCGATGGCAGCATCGGAGGCCGTCCCGATGCCCGCATCGACGATCACCGGGATCGATACCTGGTCGCGAATGATTTCGATGTTGTAAGGGTTGCGCAGCCCCATGCCGGAACCGATCGGCGCGCCCAGCGGCATCACCGCCGCACAGCCGATATCGGCGAGCTTCCGGCAAGTGATGGGATCGTCGTTGCAATAGGGCAGCACGATAAACCCGTCCTTCACCAACTGCTCTGCCGCGTCCAGCAAATGCTCGACATCGGGAAACAGCGTCTCCTCGTCGCCGATGACTTCGAGCTTGATCCAGTCCGTACCGATCGCCTCTCGCGCCAGCTGCGCCGTCAGAACGGCATCGCGTGCCGTGTAGCAACCCGCGGTATTCGGCAGCAGGTGATATTTGTCGGCCAGCAATTCTATGACGTTCTCGCCGCCGCCATGGATGTTGATCCGCCGGATCGCCACGGTCACGACTTCGGCCGTCGACGCGGTGATCGCATCCAGCATGACCTGCTGGTTCGGATAGCCGGAAGAGCCGATGAAGAGACGCGACGAAAATGTCTTGTCCGCGATAGTAAGGCCGTCAGTCATGGTTCGCACTCTGTAAATTCAATCCTTCGGTTCCCGAGCTCAGCCGCCCGACACCGGTTTCACAATTTCAACGGAATCGCCCGCAGCAAGCTTGGCGCGGTCCCATTCACCACGGGGAACGACAGCCCCGTTCAAGGCGACGGCGAGGAAGGGGGCGTTATCGTCGACGCCCTCCTCGCGCAAGATATCCGCAATCGTCGTGGCGTCTACGGTCTTCCCGATACCGTTCACCTGAATCTGCTGACTCATTCTTCGTTTCCTGCTTTTGCAGCGGCGTCGGCGTTAAAGCGCCCGATGCCGAAAGGTTCGACCGCCTCCGACAGCGTCCCATCCAGCATGAAGGCGCTGACCGCGTCAATGGTGAGTGGTGCAAGCAGCACCCCGTTGCGGTGATGGCCGGTCGCGACGACCAGCCCGTCCACGGCTGTTGGCCCAAGGATGGGCGCGTCGTCGCGGCTCGTCGGGCGAAAACCGACCCACATTTCCTTGATGGGCAGCTCTTCGATCTGCGGCAGGATCTCCCACGCCGCTTCGAGCAGCCGGAAGACGCCGCCGGCCGTGAGATCGCTGTCGAAACCTTTCTCTTCGACCGTTGCACCCAAAATCAACGTTCCGTCACGGCGCGGCACCAAATAAATTCCCGGTCCCCAGATGACCCGATCGATGATCGGCGCGCGCGGCGCCATTTGCAGGGCGATCACCTGGCCCTTCAATGGCCGTACAGGCGGCCGGGCGACCGGTGGGACGCCATCGATATCGTAAGACCAGGCGCCCGCCGCGAGGAGAACCATATCGGCCTCACGGCGCTGGCCAGCGACCTGAATGCCCTTCGCTTGCCCGGCCTCCACGTCAATCGCCTCGACCGTGGTGTCTTCATGCAAACGGCCACCGGACCGCAAAAAAGCTTCATGCAGCGCCCGCACGAGCTGGCGGTTGTCGACCTGATGATCCTTCACGCTGGACACCGCAGCGCTGACGCCTGGCGCCAGATGCGGTTCCATGCGACGGGCCTGCCCCCCGGTGAGCCATTCGACCTCAAGTCCGAGACTGCGATGGAACTCATAGGTGTTTCGCAATTCGGCCGCATCATCGCGATGGGCCGCGACAACCAATATCCCCTCATCGCGATAGCCAAGATCGACGCCAGATACCGCCTCCAACTCCGTCGCGAAATCCGGCCAGGCTGCCTGGCTTTCCAAATTTAGCGCGAGCAGCGCCTCCTCGCCGGGCTCGGTTTCGACATTGGCTGCCAACATACCGGCGGCTGCCCAGCTCGCTTCACGGCCGGCCTTACCCTTCTCGAATACGTCCACCGCGCAGCCTGCCGCTGCGAGTCGCCAGCCGATACCGAGACCGCAAATGCCGCCGCCGACGATGGCGACCGTCGGTCTGTCGGGAAATTGATCTGTCGGAGCGTTTGTCAAAATCAGCTCCCTACGCTGGCATTATCCAGGTCAGGTTCGTTGGGTATGATCTCAGCCGGACACAGGTCCGGCACCCCAGCTATGTACCAAGTCTAAGACATGCGCACGGGAATGAAAAGTGCCGTGCGGCGAATTGGCGTTCGCGCCCCCGTCAAAACGCTAAGTCGGGCTGTATTCAGGCGACCTTGCGAACGCTGTCGGAAATATCGACACCTTCACGCAGCAACGTCAAACCGTCGCGGTGAACATAGAGCTGCAAATCGCGGTCAAGCTTGTGCTTCGCGGGATCTATATCGTTCTCGTAGGTCGCTTCGTGACTGGCAAAACGGACCTGCAGCTTGTTCGCATCGGCGAACTCTCCCACAACCAGATCACGGATCAAGGACGTCCGGTCGACATAAATGACATCGGGAATGTAATAGGCCTCGCGCTCCGTACCGATGATGGCAGGCAGGGCGCGGCGGTAGAGGTTGAGCTCCACCTACTATGGCGCAGTGTTGCAGATATAGACGCGCCCCCACTTTTGGGCATGAACCGGCTGTTTCGCTGCGGCCAGCGCGCCAGCGAAAACCATACCGCCCAAGGCGGCCCGTCGGGTAATCGGTGCTCTATGATCGGCCATCGCGTTAATTCCTTCGCAGTCGCAAAGTGTCATGCGAAGAGTGAACGCGGAACTGCGAAGATTCCGTAAAAACCCTCGTTAACAGCCGTTTTTGGGATGTCTTGGTTAACGGAGGCTACCGGACCTGACGTGCGCGGCTAGACAATATCGTTAACGCTTTGCGCAATGGGGCAGAACCGATCGGAGAGAGCCACGAGTTCCATTCGATGCAGATCACGTCCACGGACGACTCCGCCTTCTGCATCCGGCAGATCACGGGTTGCGTAGGCATCCGTGACCACGGAACAGGGAATACCCAGGTCAAGCGCGGCTCGTGCTGTCGTGCTGACGCACATATGCGTCATGATGCCGGCGATGATCAGCAAATCGCATCTCAAACCGCGAAACACCTCTTCCAGATTGGTGCCGGCAAACGCGTTCGGCAGGCACTTATTGATAACCGGTTAGTCTCCGGCCGGCGCGACCTGCGGTTCAATAAGGAAATTATCGGTGTCCGGGTCGAACACGCCGCCCGACGCCCCCTTATGTTGAATATGAATGACCGGCCGTCCTGCCGTCCGCGCCTTGGCGATCAGCTTGCCGCCCTGTTCCAGCGCCGCCTCGACACCGTCGCACGGCATACGGCCCGATACATATTCAAGCTGCGCGTCAATCATCAGCACGGCGCTGTTCGCAAGTTTATGCGGGTTCGGGTCTGCGCCCGCCATCTGTCGGAGCGTTTGCGCCATGTCTATTCTCCTATTCGGTGTAATTCGCCGCACCGTAACTGGGCTTGTGTTGGCGGCCGAGTCTGATACGGTCCCATAAAGATCAAATCCGTTTGACCACCGCTTCATCAGGAGTTTCCCGTGCCCGACACCGCGCCTGTTTCCAATGGCATTGGCGTATCCGTCCCCCGTATCGAGGACGAAGCGCTGCTCACCGGCGGCGGCCGGTTCATCGACGATATCGACATGGCCGGCCAGGCACACGCGCATTTCGTCCGGTCTCCCTACGCCCACGCACGGATCAAAGGTATCGACAGCGCGGAGGCCCTTGCCGCGCCGGGTGTCGTCGCCGTCTTCAGCGGGGCAGACATGGACGCGGACGGTGTCGGTGACATTGTAGGGTCGGCCCCCGTCGAAAACCGCGACGGCAAACCGCTTTTCGTCCCGCCGCGCAAGGCAATGGCAACCGATGTTGCCCGCTATGCCGGCGAGACGGTCGCCGTGATTATCGCGGAGACCGCAGCACAGGCGGCCGACGCGGCAGAACTGCTCGACATCGACTATGAAGAATTGCCGTCTGTCACCCGAACCGGCGACGCTCTCGATGCCGACGCACCCGTCATTTGGGACGGCACCGGCAGCAACATCGCCCTCGATTGGGAAACCGGCGACCGCGCAGCAACAGACGCTGCATTCGCTGCGGCCAGCCACGTCACGGAAATCGACCTGGTCAACAACCGCATCGTGGTCGGCGCGACCGAACCGCGCGGCTGCGTCGCCTCCTTTGATCCGCTGAGCGGGCGATACACCGTCTACACGCCAACCCAGGGCAACAACCCTGTGCACACGGCGATGGCGAATCCCGGCCTCAACGTGCCGCTGGAGGATATCCATCTCATCACACCGGATGTCGGCGGCGGGTTCGGCATAAAAAACGGAATCTATCCGGAACAGATCGTCGTCCCGTGGGCGGCTAAAAAACTTGGGCGGCCGGTGAAATGGTATCCCAGCCGCAGCGACGCTTTCCTGACCGACTATCATGCGCGCGACCATGTCATGCACGCAGGCATGGCGTTCGATGCCGACGGCAAAATCCTGGCGATCCGCTGCCAGACCACCTCGAGCATGGGCGCCTACCACACCGGCGGTGCGGCGATCATTCCGACCAAGGGCGGCACGCGGCTGCTGACGAACGTCTACCGTATCGACACGCTCTTCGCCGAGACGCAATGCGTCTTCACCAACAATACGCCGACTGCTGCGTTCCGGGGCGCTGGCAAACCCGAATTCTGCTACATGGTCGAGCGGCTGATCGACAAGGGCGCGCGCGAGATGGCGATGGACCCGGCGGAGCTGCGCCGACGCAACCTCGTGGCTGCGGAAGAGATGCCCTACACGACGGCGATGGGGCTGGTCTACGACAGCGGCGACTTCGAAGCCAACATGACCCAGGCGCTGGCCTTCGCCGAGCAGCCGGGATTCGCCACGCGCAAGCAGGACGCCGCCGCACGCGGCAAGCTGCTTGGGTTCGGCTATGCCGTCTACACTGAGCCCGACGGCTTCATGGACAACCGGGTCGGCATGACCTTCGACAGTTCCGGTGTCGTCAACGTGACGCTTACGGGCCAGACAAACGGGCAAGGCCACGCCACCGTATTCAGCCAGATCGTCGCAAGCCAACTCGGGCTACCGTTCGACAATATCAATGTGGTGCAGGGCGACTCGGATCGGATCGGACCAGGCTCTGGCACCGGCGGCTCGCGCACCACCACGGTCGCCGGCGGTGCGATTGTGCAGAGTTCCGAGGAAATCATCGAAAAGGGCAAACGGATCGCAGCCCACATGCTGGAGGCCAGCGCCGGCGACATCGAGTTCGAGAATGGCAATTTCGTCATCGCCGGCACGGACCGCAGCGTCGACCTTGTCACGGTCGCCAAGGCCTCTTTCAGCAGTGCCAACGTGCCGGAAGGCGACGGGCTCGGCTTGGAAGCCAACGCTCACTACGTCGCCCGCGCCTACAACTATCCCTGCGGTTGCCATGTGGCGGAGGTCGAGATCGACCGGGATACCGGTTACGTCCAGGTGACGCGCTACGCGATGGTCAGCGATTTCGGTACTGTCATCAACCCGATGCTACTGGAAGGCCAGTTGCATGGCGGCGTGTCAAACGGGCTGGGCCAGGCGCTGTGCGAAGAAGTCGTATACGACCCAGATTCGGGCCAGTTGCTGACCGGTTCTTTCATGGATTACTGCCTGCCCCGCGCGGTGGAGACGCCGCATTTCGATTGGGCGACGACGGAAACGACTTGTCTGACCAACCCGCTCGGCGTGAAAGGCTGTGGCGAATCCGGCCCGACGGCCAGCATGCCGGCCGTCATCAACGCCATTGTCGACGCGCTGGCCGAGTTCGGTGTGACCGAAATCGACATGCCCGCGACACCAGAGAAGGTGTGGAAGGCGATGCGGGGAGGGGCGGCCTAAAGCTGCGCGGCGTTTCGCGACCAGACATCGCGAATGAAGACAGTCAGATCGGTCGCCGCACCACCCTTGACGAGCGGATACAACAGAGTGCTGACGAAACCGCGGTGATAGGTGGCGTGGTTGGCGAGAGGCAGCAGAATATCCTCGCGGCTCATCGCCCCCTTGCCGCCGCCGACGAAGTCGAAGTCAATCGTCTCCGCCAATGCCGCGTCGGTCCAGTCGCGCGCGCAGGCTACGTAGTAATCGTTCATGGCACGAAGCCGTTCGGCGACCTCTGAGAATCCTAATATCTCGCTGCGATACCGCGCGGTATGCGGATGGCGCCTTGCCTGCAGATGCGCCTGGAAGATCTCAGCGACCACCAATATGTGATCGAAAGTCCCGGCGATGCTGTTGAAGAGCGCGTCGCGCGGGGCCAACAACTCGAACGCCGGCAAACGTGCCGCGTTGTTCAGCATCACATCGTCCGCCCATGCGGTGTAACTCATCATGCAATGAACTGTGGACTGTGCCGGCAATGGAAACCTCCCTGTTCGCAATGATTTGCGATGGGGCCCGCCGCTGGGAAAGCGGTATATTGTCACCCTGAAAATGTTTCGGGTTAAGCGCGCCAAATCGCCCCCAAAGAAACGGAAGCGCCGGTTCCGATAGATCGACCGGTCTGGCATGATGTCGCGACGGATCCATCATCGAACGATTTTATTCATGACCAACCTTCGTATCGGCGTCGATTCCGGCGGCACCTTCACCGACGTTTGCCTGCTCGACGAAGCGACCGGCCAGTTTTCCGTCTGGAAACTTTCCAGCACGCCCCACGATCCCTCCGAGGCGATCGCAGAAGGCGCACAGGAGGCTGTATCCCGGTTCGGTGGCGACGACGCGCAAGTCGTCTTCTTCGGACATGGCACGACGGTAGCAACCAACGCGCTAATTCAGGGCCGGGGTGCGAAAACCGGCCTCATAACCAATGACGGTTTCCGCGACCTGCTCGATCTCGGCCGCCAAACACGGCCACACCTATACGACCTTCAGACCGACAAACCCACGCCTTTGGTGCCGCGCGACCGGCGGCTCGAGGTCGAGGAACGGCTGCTCTACGACGGCACTGTCGAGCAAGCGCCCGATGACGACGCGGTGCGTGCGCAGGCGCGCAAACTGCGCGAGATGGGCGTCGAGGCCGCAGCCGTCTGTTTCCTCTACAGCTTCATCGACCCGACGCACGAAGCGCGGGTCACGGCGATCCTGGAGGAAGAGCTGGGCGAGTCTTTTGTTACTGCCTCGCACCGCGTGTGCCCGGAATTCCGTG
Organism: uncultured Rhodospirillaceae bacterium; assembly: GCA_913044215.1. Lineage (GTDB taxonomy): Bacteria > Pseudomonadota > Alphaproteobacteria > UBA8366. The sequence continues at coordinate 8,185 of CAJWOT010000158.1, forward strand.
AATTCGAACGGCTGAGCACGACGGTCGTGAACGCCTTCCTGGGTCCGGTCATGCGGGGGTATCTGGAAAAACTGACGCCGCGGCTCCGCGAGTCCGGCATCGACGCCGCGCCGCATATCACCCAATCGAACGGCGGCACAATCACCTTCGAGACCGCGGCCACCCTGCCTGTGCGCACCGTCCTGTCCGGGCCCAGCACAGGCGTTGTCGGCGCGCTGGAAACCGGGCGCATCGTCGGCACCGAGGACATCATCACCTTCGATATGGGCGGCACCTCGACAGACGTGTCGCTGATCCAGGGCGGCCGGCCGGAGACGACGACGGAGGCTATCGTGCATGGCTATCCGCTGAAGGTACCGATGATCGACATCCACACGGTCGGCGCCGGCGGCGGCTCGATCGCCCATGTCGACAGCGGCGGGTTCCTCAAGGTGGGGCCGCGCAGCGCAGGCGCGGCCCCGGGGCCGATCTGCTACGGGCTGGGCAATGACGAACCGACGGTGACAGACGCCAATGTGGTCATGCAGGTACTCAACCCGACGGAGTTGCTCGGCGGTCGCATGCAGATCGACCGCGATCCGGCATTCCGCGCCATTGAAGCTCTCGGGCAGAAGCTCGGCCTGTCCACCCTGGATACAGCGGCCGGTATCGTCCGCGTGGTCACGGCCAACATGGCCCGTGCAATTCGCCTGATCTCCATCCAGCGTGGGCACGATCCGCGCGACTACAGCCTGATGCCGTTTGGCGGCGGCGGTCCCGTCCATGCCGGTCGGCTGGCCCGTGAGCTCAGCATGAATCGCATCTTGGTACCACGCAATCCGGGCATTCTCTGTGCGGTGGGCCTCCTGCTGACCGATCTGCGGCACGACCTGTCGGTAACGCGGCGGATGCGGCTTGAGGCCGAGTCGATCGGTGCAATTCGTGGCGCCATGGCCGGCCTGCTCGCCGATGCCGAGGCCTGGTTTGAAGCCGAGCAGGTCGTGCCCGACCGACGGCGCCTGGTCGCCTCCGGGGACATGCGCTACGCCGGCCAGAACTACGAACTCAACGTACCGGTCCCCGACCTAACGGACGACGCGGCGCTGCTCGAGGCGCTGACGCAGAACTTTAACAACGCCTATGACCGGCTGTACGACTACACCGCGGCGGACGAGGCGATCGAGATCGTGACCTTCCGCATCGAAGCCTACGGCGTCGTGGAGAAGCCGCAATTCACCGCGAATCCCGATAGCGGGCCCGATCCGTCGGCCGCGGCGCTCGCGCCGCGCGGGGTCTACATGCCGGAGATGAACGAGTTCGTCGAAACACCGGTCTTCGACCGCGACCGCCTGCAGACGGGCAACCGCGTCGCCGGCCCTGCGGTTATCGAGCAGATGGACTCGACCACCCTCGTCCTGCCGGGCCAGACGGCGACGGTCGACGCCTACCACAATCTGATTATCGAAGAAGGAGCCGCGTGATGCCGGACACCGCAACAACGGCCGCCATCGATCCGGTCACCGTCGAGGTGATCGGCAACGCCATCGCCTCCATCGCCGACGAGATGGGCGAGACTTTGGTGCGCGCTTCCTATTCCACCAACATCAAGGAACGGCGCGACTGTTCCACCGTGATCTTCGATGCCGCCGGACGGACGCTCTATCAGGCGGAACACATCCCGATCCATCTCGGCTCACTCATGGGCGTGGTCGAGGCGATCCTGGAACGCCACGTCGTCGCCGACATCGCCGAAGGCGATATGTTCATTGGCAATGACGCCTATACCGGCGGCGGCACCCACCTGCCGGATATCGTGCTGGCGGCGCCGATCTTCTTCGACGGCGAACTGGTCGGCTGGGCGACGAACCTGGCGCACCACGCGGACTTCGTCGATCGCGGCCACGCGCATATCTATCAGGAAGGGCTGCGCATCCCGCCAATCCGCCTGCAGCGCGCCGGCACCGTGCAGGACGACGTGCTCGACCTGATCCTGCTGAACTGCCAGGTGCCGCACGAACGCCGTGCCGATCTGCGCGCGCAGATCGCGGCCAACCGGTTCGGCGTGCAGCGCTTCCA
>CAJWOT010000159.1 GCA_913044215.1 uncultured Rhodospirillaceae bacterium
GGTGCGCGCGGGCGTCGGGCCGGGCGTCGCTATACCGGTCGGCGTCGAAGGCGGGTTCGATCCACCAGACGCCTTCGGCCGCCGCGTCCTCCGCGACCTGTTGGATCAACAGTGCAAGATCCTCTGGTGTCCGGATACAAAGGGTCGCCGCCCGGTACATCGCGTTGAAGCCGGAAAAATCGTCGAAGCGCTGACCCCGTGTATCCGCGGGCCGCTCGATCCCGTAGCGCGTGCAGAACGCGTCCAAGGTGGCAGGCCGCATCGCGCCTGCCAGATGAAGGTGCAGATGCGCCTTGGGCAAGCTACGCAGGTCGCGCGGCGGGGGCATGGTACGGTTGCTCCAAATGTGACGGTGCCAGTGTAGGGTGATTCGGTGGGTTGGGTGAAACTGCGGGTTTGCTCCGAGACGGTCCGATGCGGCACGCTAAGGCGATCACCGCGTCCGAGGACCCTATGACCGACACCGGCGATTTCGCCGCTCTCTTCACGCCGTTCACGCTCGCCGGCAAGCGGTTGCGCAATCGCATCGCGCACGCCTCGATGACCACGCTCTCGACACCGGAGGGCAAGGTGACCGAGCGGGAGATTCGCTATCACGCCAACCGGGCCAAGGGCGGTGCGGCGATGACGGTGACGGAACCGCTCGGCATGATGCGCCATCAGGCGAGGCTGCCGCGGGTACAAGTCTGGCGGCAGGACGATCCGGATGCGCTCAAACGGCTGGCAGAGGCGGTGGAGGGGGAGGATTGCCGGCTGATCGGACAGATTCAGGACGCCGGCCGCGGACGCCATTTTCCCGGCCGCAACCCGGAGGCGATCGGCGCGTCGGCGCTGCCGGACGATCTCTCCTGGACCGTTCCGCGCGCGCTGAGCGCGGTTGAGATTCGAGGTATGATCGCGGAGATCGCCGAATCCGCCGCGTACCTCAAACAGTGCGGCTTCTCCGGCGTCGAGATTTCCGGCGGCCATGGCCATCTGTTTCATCAGTTTCTCTCGCCGCATTCGAACCGGCGGGAAGATGCGTATGGCGGCGACTGGGATGGACGGGTCCGCATCGTCGCAGAATTGGTCGCGGCGCTGCGGGATGCCTGTGGCGTGGACTTCATCGTCGGCCTCAAACTGCCCGGCGATGACGGTGTCGCTGGCTCCGTCGGCCCTGCCGAAGCCGCTGAAATCGCCGACCGCCTTACCGCCGCCCGCAATGTCGACTATGTCTGCTTCGCTGGCGGGGCGCATGCGCGGACCTTGGAGATGCACACCCCGGATCGGCACGGCCCGACCATGCCCTATATGCATTTCATCAAGGAACTGCAGGCTTCGTTGCACGGCGTGCCGCTGATGGCGCTCGGCCGCATCACCGACCCGGCGGAAGCGGACGGGATTCTGGCGCGTGGCGAGGCGCAGCTCATCGGCATGGGCCGCACCCTGCTCGCCGATCCGGCTTGGCCCGACAAGGCGCGGAGCGGTCGCACCTGGGACATTCGTTATTGCCTCAGCTGCAACACCTGCTGGGGGACAATTGTGCAGCAGCAGCAACCGGTCGCCTGCGTCAACAACCCGCGCGTAGCGCTGGCGGATGAGGTTGATTTCGTACCCAAACCGGCGACCAGCCTGAAACGCATCGTAGTGGTCGGGGCCGGCCTCGCGGGGTTGGAGGCCGCCTGGACCGCTGCGGCGCGCGGTCACGACGTGACGGTATTCGGTGCGTCAGACGAGGTCGGCGGCAAGGCGCGGTTGCGCGAACGCCTGCCGGGCGGCGAGACGGTCAGCTCTATCTACGACTATCAGGTGGTCGCCGCGGAACGCGCCGGCGCGGATCTGCGGCTGGGCCGCCGGGCGACGGCGGAAGACATCATTGCGCTCCAGCCGGACCGGGTGGTGCTCGCCACCGGGTCGCGCATGATCCCGCCCGACTGGCTGCCGGAGACAGCGCGCGCGGAAAGCTGGATCCTGGATCTGCGCGCGGCGCTGCCGGACATTCTGCGCATCGAGACGCAACAGCCCGGCGCGGCGGTGCTGTACGATACGGACCACACCGAAGCCACCTACGCCGCGGCGGAGGCGCTCGCTGCGCGCTTCGCCCGCACCGTCATCGTCACCCCGCGCGACGCCATCGCCACGGACGTCCAAATGGTCACCCGCCAGGGCATTCTGCGCCGTATGGCCGAGCACCGTATCGAAACGCTCACCCTCGTCGAGCCGCGCTGGTCCGACGGGATTACCGAAGGGCGGCTGGAAGTGGTGAATATCTACAATGGCGACGTGACCGTGATTGAAGAATTATCGCTTCTGACCTACGCCACCCCGCGCGTGGCGGACGATGCCCTTGCCGCTCCCTTGCGCGCCGCGGGCATCGATGTGGTCCCGGTCGGCGACGCCCGCGCCCCGCAGGAATTGCTCTTCGCCACCGCGAGCGGTCACGCGGCGGGTATGGCGGATTAGGCGCTCACCCCTAATTCGCCCGATAGAACGGCGCGTCGCCCTGGACCGTCACCCGGTGGCCGTAGCGCTCCGCCGGCCAGTAGTCCCACATCGCCAGATGTTGCGTGCAGCGGTTGTCCCAGAAGGCGACGGCATTGTCCTGCCATTGGAAGCGCACCTGGAACTCCTGCCGCGCCATATGCTGGAACAAATAGGTGAGGATCGCGTCGCTCTCCGGACCGGGAATGTCCATGATCTGTTGCGTGAACACCTCGTTCACATAGAGCGCCTGACGGCCCGACACCGGGTGGGTGCGGACGACGGGGTGGATCGCGTTGGTGAACTTGCGGCCCGTATCGTCGACGCCCTTCTCGGCGAAGCGCCCGCGATGCGCCCGCTCCGGATCGTGCAGCGCCTTGAGCCCGCTCAGATACACCTTCATCCCTTCCGAAAGCGCGTCGAAGGCCGCGTACATATTGGCAAAGATCGTGTCGCCGCCGAGCGGCGGCGTGCGGTGAATCTGCAGGATCGTCGCCATCGGCGGCTCCGGGTCGCTCGAGACGTCGGTGTGCCAATCCGAACCGTTATTGACCACCGACTCGCCGTGGGTATGGATGACGAACAGCTCCGGATGTTTCTCGTCCTTGGCGGCGTTCGGATGGATGTGCAGCGGCCCGAAGCGGCGCCCGAAGGCGATCTGCTGCTCGGCCGTTAGTTCCGGCTGATCGCGGAAGAACAGGACATTGTGATCGGCCAGCGCCCTGTTCAGATCCTCGACCTGCGCCGTGGGCAGCTCCCGCGTCATATCCACGCCAGTCACCGCCGCCCCGATCACAGCATTGACTGGCGTCACATCGATCGAATCGTATTCCGCCGCCCGATGCGAATTGCTGAGTGCCTCCGCATGCTCGCGCTTGCCGTCATGGAAGTTGCGGTTCGACATTGGTTGGGGAACTCCTTCCGCTGGAGGGGTGGCGTTGGTCGGATCGAGGGTACCGGGTGGTGGTGTGGAGGGGAAGGTAGGTGGCCTAACCTAAGGCACCACCAATTTCCCGCTCCAAACGCCGTAGAGCGTCAGCGCCGCAAAGGCGGCCAGGCTGATGATGAACCAGGTTCGCATTGGCCGCGCTGCCTCAGTCGTCGAGAAAACCCTTCCCGCTCGCCGCCAGCTCTTCGATCATCTTCGCCGGTTTCCAGCGGTCGCCATACCGTTCCTGCCACTCCACCATTTGGGCGTGGATGTTTTTCACGCCGATGCCGTCGGCCCAGAACATCAGGCCGCCGCGGTAGCGGGGAAATCCGAAGCCATTGAGCCACATGACGTCGACGTCGCTGGCGCGGTAGGCGATACCTTCTTCTAATATCTTGGCGGCTTCGTTGACGCTCGCGAACAGCAGGCGGTGCAGGATTTCCTCCTCGGTGAAGTCGTCACGCTGCTGCAGACCGAGCTCGCGGCCGACTTCGGCGATGACCTCGTCGACGACCGGGTCGGGATATGGGGTACGGTCGCCCTTTTCGTATTTGAACCAGCCGGCGCCGGTCTTCTGACCGTAGCGGCCCATCTCGAACAGCCGGTCGGGGATCGGCAGGTCGCGGTGTTCGTTCGGGCTTTCCTTCTTGCGGCGCTGACGCACGGCGTGGCCGATATCGAGCCCGGCCAGGTCGCCGACTGCGAACGGGCCCATCGGGTAGCCGAAATCGTACATGACCTTGTCGATCTGCTGCGGCTTGGCGCCTTCTTCGACCAGGATGTTCATTTCGGTCTGGAAGGGTGCGCGGCTGCGGTTGGCGAGGAAGCCGTCGCAATTGCCGCATACCGCGCCGACCTTGGCGATGCGCCGCGACAGGGCGGTGCAGGTCGCCACGACGTCCTTAGCGGTGCCGCTGCCGCGCACGATCTCCAGCAGCTTCATCACGTTGGCGGGGCTGAAGAAGTGCGTGCCGAGCACATCTGCCGGGCGCTTGGTTGCGCTGGCGATCTCGTCGATATCCAGGGTGGAGGTATTGGAGGCGAGGATCGCGCCGTCCTTCATTACCGCGTCGAGCTTGCCGAAGACGTCCTTCTTGACCGGCATTTCCTCGAACACCGCCTCGATGACGATGTCGGCGTCGCCGATCTGGTCGTATTCGAGGGCCGGGGTGATGAGGCCCATGCGCGTGTCGACGGCGTCCGCGGCAAGGCTGCCGCGCTTCACACTGGTCTCGTAGTTGGCCCGGATCTTGGCGAGGCCCTTGTCGAGCGCTTCCTGATTCATCTCCAACAGCTTCACGGGGATGCCGGCATCGGCGAAACACATGGCGATGCCGCCGCCCATCGTGCCCGCGCCGACCACCGCGGCCGTGTCGATGTTGCGACCCTTCACTGACTTGTCGATATCGGGAATCTTGTTGGCCTGGCGTTCGGCGAAGAAGGCGAAGCGCAGCGACTTCGCCTCGTCGTCATTGACCAGCTCCTCGAACAGCTCGCGCTCGCGTTCCACTCCCTCGTCGAAGGGCAGTTCGACAGCGGCTTCGACGCATTTGATGCAGTGGTAGGGGGCGTTCTGATTGCGTGCGCGGCGCGCGATTTTCTTGCGCATCGCGTCGAACATACCGGGGTCTTCTTTGGCCTCGGCCAGTTTCGAATCGTCGTCGCGAATACGCGGCAGGGGGCGCACGTCGGCTATCCTCTCCGCGTAAGCGATGGCGGTGTCGAGCAAATCGTCAATGTCCGCGGCCAGGTCGTCGAGGATGCCGAGCCCCTTGGCCTCCGGCGCGGGGACGTGACGGCCGGTGACGATCATCTCCATCGCCGCTTTCGGGCCGATCAGGCGCGGCAGGCGCTGCGTCCCCGCGCCGCCGGGCAGGATGCCGATCAGGACTTCCGGCAGGCCGACCTTCGCATCCTTCGTGGCCACCCGGTACTGGCAGGCCATCGCCGTCTCCAACCCGCCACCCAGCGCGTAGCCATGGATCGCGGCGACGATGGGCTTCTCGCTGTCGTCGATGATGGTGCGGTAGGTGAGTCCGGCCTCGGTCTTCTTCTGGCCCAGGAATTTGATGTCCGCGCCGGCGATGAAGCTACGCCCGGCGCCGCGCAGTACCATGGCCTTCACCTCCGGATCGGTATTGCCTTGCGCGACGCAGTCCACGAGCCCTTCCGGGACGCCCGGGCTCAGCGCGTTGACCGGCGGGTTGTCGACGGTGATGACGCCGATGGCGCCGCGCTTTTCGAAATTGACGAGTTCGGACATTGAGGCCCCCTGGAAATTGGATTGTCGTTTGGCGGCATTCTATGGAGGTGTGCGCTTGTTGGCGAGCTGCGGCGCGGTGGCAAACCGTCGCGGCTTGCCGCCCGGCTGCGAAGATGAATAATCAACACAAACGCAACCACCGTTGGGAGACACGCCATGGGGCCGCTTGAAGGAGTGAAAATCGTCGAGATCGCCAGTATCGGGCCGGGACCGATGTGCGCGATGCTTCTGGCCGATATGGGCGCCACGGTGCTGCGCGTCGATCGGGCCAGCGCCGTCGGTGTCGAACCGCCGACGCCGCACAAATTCGCGACCCTGCATCGCGGTCGTCAATCGATCGCGGTAGACCTCAAGAACCCCGATGGCGTCGAGACGGTGCTGCAGCTGGTTGAGGGTGCCGATGGGCTGATCGAAGGCTTCCGGCCGGGCGTGACCGAGCGTCTTGGCATCGGGCCGGAAGATTGTTTCGCGCGCAATCCGAAGCTGGTCTACGGCCGCATGACCGGTTGGGGGCAGGACGGACCGATGGCAAATGCCGCGGCCCACGATATCAACTACATCGCGCTGACCGGTGCACTGCACGCGATCGGCACGCCGGACGCGCCGGTGCCGCCTTTGAATTTGGTCGCGGATTTCGGCGGCGGCGGGGTCTATCTCGCCTTCGGTGTGGTCAGCGCGCTGCTGGAGGCGATGAAGTCCGGCAAAGGTCAGGTGGTCGATGCGGCGATGGTCGATGGCGCCTCCTCGCTGATGGCCTCGTGCTACGGCGCCTATGCGGCGGGCAACCATCTAGACGAGCGGGGCGTGAACCGGCTCGACGGCGGCTGCCACCACTACAACGTCTACGAGACGAAGGACGGCAAGCATATCAGCGTCGGGTCGAACGAACCGCAATTCTACGCCATGCTGATCGAGGCGCTCGGCCTCGATATGGCCAATCTGCCGCCACAGGCGGACCGTGCGCACTGGCCGGAGATGAAGGAACGCATCGCCGCCATCTTCAAGACCAAGACGCGGGCCGAATGGTGCGACCAGATGGAAGGGACGGATATCTGTTTCGCCCCCGTACTCAGCCTTGCAGAGGCACCGGACCATCCGCACAACAAGGCGCGCGGCACCTTCGTAGAGGTGGACGGAATCGTACAGCCGGGACCGGCACCGCGGTTCAGCCGCACGCCAGGCGCGGTGCAGGGCCCGCCGCCGGAGCCCGGCCAACATACCGACGAGGCGCTTAGCGCCTGGGGTCTACCGGCGGACAGGATTGCCGAATTGCGCAAGAGCGGCGCCGTCGCCTAATTCCCGGCGCGCGTGCATATTCGTGCGCGTAAGGGATTTGGTTGCGATTTGTAAACTATGCTGGCTGTGAGCCGCGATTTCGGTTGGCCCCTCGCCCTTTAACAGCTGTTGAGTGGCCGAGACAGGCTACGGCATACTGGTTGTGCCCCGCCGGGATTCGGTTCGTCGGACTAGTTTCGAGGATTGCCATGCTCAGATGGATTGTCACCGCCGTTGCTCTGATACTCACCGCGCCTATGGCTTTCGCCGATCTGGAATCGGGATTGAAGGCGTACCAGGGAGAGAATTATGAGGCAGCGCTGGGCGCCTTTAAGCCTTTAGCCGAGTCCGGTGATGCCGAAGCCCAGTATCGTATGTGTTTGCTCTATGACGGCGGCAAGGGCGTGGAAACGGATGCGCGAACCGCGCTCGACTGGTTCCGCAAGGCGGCCGAGGGCGGCAATCTGAAGGCAAAGCGCAATCTCGCCTACATGTATTACTTCGGTGCTGGGGTTCGCCGCGACTACGAAAAAGCGGCCGCGATGTTCAAGGAAACGTCGGAGGCCGGGCTCGGCAGGGCGGATTACGACCTTGGCCGGCTATATTACCGTGGGCAGGGGGTCGAGAAAGATGCCGCGAAGGCCGCCGCGCATTTCCGTAAGGCCGCGAAGAAGGGACATGGCGAGGCGCAGTTCTTTATGGGACGTCTTTATATGCTTGGGCAGGGCGTCGAAAAGGATCCGGTCAAGGCGTATTACTGGCTCACCCTGTCGATCGCGCAAGACACGGAAAAGGCTGCCAAACTGCGGCGCAAGGTAAGTGGCGACCTCGATTCGAAACAAATCGCGCAAGCGGAACAGGACGCGCAGGCGTTTCGCCCGAACTAACCGACGGCGGGCAAATCGCCGCCCGCGTCACTCTTGTTGCTGGATGAAATTCTCGGCGACGTATTCGACGAGCGCGGTCACCGATTTGTCGACGTCCATTGCCCCCGTATCGACGGTGAATTCGGGCGATGTCGGTGCTTCGTACGGGGCTGAGATGCCGGTGAATTCCGGAATTTCACCGCGCCGGGCCTTCTGATAGAGACCTTTCGGATCGCGCGATTCGCATAGCGACAGATCCGCATCGACATGAATTTCGTGGAAGCCATCACCCGCCGCCTCGCGCGCGCGATCGCGGTCCGCTTGATAGGGTGAGATGAAGGCGGCGATCACGATGAATCCGGCATTTGCGAACAGCGCGCTGACCTCGCCAATCCGCCGAATATTCTCTGTGCGGTCTTCCGGTGAAAAACCCAGATTGGAAGACAGACCGTGCCGGACATTGTCGCCGTCAAGGACGTACACGTTGTAGCCGATATTGAACAGACGCCGTTCCAGCTCGATCGCCAAGGTCGATTTTCCGGACCCCGAGAGGCCGGTGAACCACAGCACACCGCCCCGGTGACCGCCGCGTTTGATCCGATCCTGCAAGGTGACGCGGCTTTCGACTGCCGTGATATTCGTCGATTTTACCGTCTGGTCGGCCATGCTCGAATTTTCTCCGACAAGCAATTTATTGTTATGAAGCAGAGTGGTGGGTAACACAGACGACATGTGAGTGCTCACTATTTTTGACCCCGTCAAATAGATTTATCTGATGGGCTAATATCCGAGCGGGCGACAGGGAACGTCCCCCAAATTGGTGACGAAAAAGAGATTTTATAAGAAGTTCCCTGCGGTGTCGGTCGCCGCATTCGACTTGATTTAATCGCGTCCATAGGTGTCTTCAAGTCGTTCGATGTCATCTTCGCCGACATAATCACCGACCTGTACTTCTATCAAATGCAAGGGCTCTTCGCCTTTGTTCTCAAGACGGTGGACCACGCCTTTGGGGATGTAGGTCGATTGGTTTTCCTGCAGTTCCGTGACCTCTTCGCCGCGGGTGACGATCGCGCTACCCTTGACGACCACCCAGTGTTCGGACCGGTGCTTGTGCTTCTGCAGGGACAGGATGCCGCCCGGTTTGACGATGATGCGCTTTACGCGGAAGCGCGAGTCTTCGTCGATATCGTTGTAGTCGCCCCATGGCCGATACACCCGGCGATGGTGCAGCGCTTCGTAGCGATCGTCTGCCTTCAATTGATCCACAGTGTTCTTGACGTCGCTGGCCCGGTCGCGGTGAGTGACGAGAACGGCGTCCGCGGTCGACACGACGATCAGGTCTTCGACGCCGATTGCGGCGATCAAACGGCCGTCATCCGCCCGCAGATAGGAGCCGCGAACATCTTGCAGCAGACTGTCGGCCATAACGGCATTGCCCTCTGAGTCTTTCTCCGCGAGGTCCCATAGGGCTGGCCATCCGCCAACATCGTTCCAGCCGATATCGACTGGCACGACGGCGGCCCGTTCTGTCTTCTCCATCACCGCGTAGTCTATGGAGTCGGCGGGACAGGCCCCGAAGGTGTCGGGGTCGAGGCGCAGAAAATCCAAATCGGTAAAGCTCGCGTCGTAGGCCTTGCGGCAGGCAGCCATCATGTCCGGCGCCAACCGCTCAAGCTCGTCAAGATAGGACTGCGCCCCAAGGACGAACATGCCGCTGTTCCACAGATAATCGCCCGAGCTTAAATACCCTTCGGCTGTGGCGAGGTCTGGCTTCTCGACGAATTCTGCAACGCGCTGCACGCCATCGCTGTCCGCAATGGGTTCGCCCTGCCGGATATAGCCATAGCCGGTTTCTGGCCGGTCCGGTTTGATGCCGAACGTGACCAGGGATCCCTGCGTCGCAGCGTGCGCCGCGGTTTGCATCGCTGCCGTGAAGGCGGCCTCGTCCGCGACCACGTGATCGGAAGCGAGCAGCGCCATGATGGCGTCCGGCGAATCCTCAATGAGCGCGAGGGCGGCGATGGCCGCTGCCGGCGCGGTGCTGCGTCCGACCGGTTCCAGAACGATCGCTCGCGGTTGAATACCGGCCGCTTGTAACTGTTCGGCGACGATAAAACGGTGGTCATTATTGGCGATGATAAGGGGAGGCGCATAGTGCGCGGCGGCCGAAACCCGTTTCGCTGTGGCTTGCAGCATCGTGAGCGGTCCCGCCAGCGGCAGAAGCTGCTTCGGGTAGTGCGCGCGCGACATCGGCCAAAGCCGGGACCCGGAACCACCGGACAAGATCACCGGATGGATCTTCGGTTTGTCCGGCATTGGCATTTCCTCCTCGGTTTTTCCGATCATTCGCAGGGCTGGGAACCTTCGGCGATTCCGCGTCTAATATGGTTCAGATTTTGTTAACGGTCGAT